>JAPPCR010000005.1:7500-307500 GCA_028875725.1 Acidobacteriota bacterium | reverse complement strand
GCCGCGGAACGCCACAACGACCCGGGCAACTTCACGACGTTCATCGCCTACGAGTGGACCTCGTCGACGCCGGCGCCCGAGTCGGCGGCATACCACCGCAACGTCATCTTCGAGGGGTCGGAGGCGCCGGCCCGGCCGTTCACGCGGATCGACTCGCACGAGCCCGAGCAGCTCTGGAACTGGATGGACCGGCTGCGCGAACAGGGCGTCGACAGCCTGGCGATCCCGCACAACTCGAACCAGTCCCACGGCCAGGTGTTCCGGCTCAAGTACTCGGACGGCCGCGCGGTCGACAACGCTTTCGCCGAGCAGCGGATGCGCAACGAGCCGCTGGTCGAACTGACCCAGGTCAAGGGCACGTCCGAGACCCACCCCCGGCTCTCGCCGGACGACGAGTGGGCCGACTTCGAGATCCTGAACACCCGCAAGGGCAAGATCAGCGCCCACAGCGATCCGAGCGGGAGCTATGCGCGGCAAGCCCTGGTCAGCGGCCTCGCGCTGGAGCAGGAGGGTCGCGGCAACCCGTTCAAGATCGGTTTCATCGGTTCGAGCGACACCCACAACGGCGCGCCCTCCTTCGACGAGTCGAACACCTTCGGGTCGTCGCCGGTCTCGGGAACGGCGGAGAACCGGGGCTCGGTCCCGGTCTCCCGGGAGCGGCTGGACTACATCGCCCGCCTGTCGCCCGCCGAGCAGGCGTTCGGCGACGTGGTCGACGACACGCTGGGACCGTACTTCGGCATGCGGCGCGCGCAGTTCTCGGCCTCCGGCCTCGCCGCCGTCTGGGCCGAGGAGAACACCCGGGACGCTATCTTCCAGTCGCTGCGCCGAAAGGAGGCCTACGCCACGTCCGGTACCCGCATCCGACTCCGCTTCTTCGGTGGCTTCGACTACGGCGGTCTCGATCCGGCGAGTCCGGACCTGATCGACCAGGCCTACGCCGGCGGCGTGCCGATGGGCGGCGACCTGGTCGCCGACAGCGCCGCGGCCCCCCGCTTCCTGGTCTGGGCCCAGCGGGACCGGCTCAGCGCGCCGCTCCAGCGCCTCCAGGTCGTCAAGGGCTGGTACGACAGCGGCTACCGCAAGGAGATCCGCGAGCAGGTCTACGACGTGGCCTGTGCCGATGGCGGAGCGGTCGATCCGGAGACCCGTCGCTGTCCGGACAACGGGGCGACGGTCGATCTCTCGGACTGCTCCTTCAGCGACGACCTGGGCGCCGGCGAACTGGCCACGGTCTGGGAGGACCCGGACTTCGACCCGGGTGCCGACGCCGTCTATTACGTGCGGGTGCTCGAGAACCCGACCTGCCGCTGGACCACCTGGGACGCGCTGCGGGCGGGCGTGGAACCCAGGGGCGGGGTCCCGCCGACGATCCAGGAACGCGCCTGGTCGTCGCCGATCTGGTACTACGCACCGCGCTAGCGCCGACATCAGAGGTGGGCCGAGTCGGCATTGACAAAAGAGTACCGATTCGATCCACTATCCCCCTTCCGATGCGCCGATTCGCCCGCAAGTTGCATCGCTACGCCGGACTCACGCTGGCGGTCTTTCTCGTGATCGTCGGTCTGACCGGGAGCGCGCTCGCGTTCTACGAGGAGATCGACGCCTGGCTGAATCCCGATCTGATGCACGTGCCGCCGGGGCGTACGGCGCTGCCGGCGTCCGAGCTCGTCTCGCGCATCGAGGCCTGGGACGACCGGATCCGGGTGACGAACGTGACGCTGCCCGGCGACAGCGGACACGCCGCGCGTGCCTATGTGCAGCCGAAGGCCCCGGCACTCGCCGCCGACCTGGACTACGCCGCCGAACTCGGCTTCGACCAGGTTTGGGCGGATCCGGCGTCGGGCGAGGTCCTCGGGACCCGTGACCGGGGAGCCTGCTGTTTCGGGCGCGCGGAGCTCATGCCCTTCATCTACCGCCTTCACTACACGCTCCACGCGCCGGGGCGCATCGGGGTCTGGTTTCTCGGCGGCATCTCGCTGCTGTGGGCCTTCGACTGCCTGATCGGCTTCTACCTGACGCTGCCGCGGCGCCGCCCGTTCTGGTCGCGCTGGAAGAAGTCGTGGGTTGTCAAGACGGATGCCGGCGGCGAGCGCGCGAACTACGACACGCACCGCGCGAGCGGCCTGTGGCTTTGGGGCGTCCTGTTCCTCCTCGCGGTCAGCGGCGTGTACTTCAACCTGAGTCGCGAGGTCTTCCGGCCGGTGGTCGAGGTGTTCTCGAAGCCGAAGCCGTACCCCTTCGAGACGCGCGAGGTCCTGGCGCGGGAAGACTGGGGCAGGGATCTGATCGGCTTCGACCGGGCGATCGACCTGGCCTCCGTCGAGGCCTCGCGCCGCGGCTGGCCGGCCGGGTTGAGCCGGGTAGGCGTCGTGCCTTCGCAGGCCTACTACATCGTCTACTTTGAGCCCTTCGAGGGCATCCGGTCCGGCCTGGGGTCGCCGATTCTCTACGTCGACGGCCACGACGGCGCCCTGATCGGCGACAGCGTGCCGCTGGAGGGCAGCGCCGCGGACGTGATCTACCGCCTGCAGTTCCCCATCCACAGCGGCCAGATTCTCGGCCTCCCCGGGCGCATCATCGTCTTCCTGGCCGGCATCGTCACGGCGGTGCTGTCCGTCACCGGCGTCGTCATCTGGGCGCTGGGCGTGCGGCGCCGGGCCCGGCAGCGCGAACGGAACGGGCAGCGCGGCGAACCGGCGGGCGGTTCGCTTCCGGGGCGGCGCCTGGTCGCGTCGGGAACGAGCCTGCTGGCTCCACCCGGCGAACCGTCTGGTGGGCCGTGAGGGGATCGAACCCCCGACCCTTGGATTAAAAGTCCACTGCTCTACCAACTGAGCTAACGGCCCGGCGCAGTATACGGCTCTACTCGTTGACGGCCGCTCGCACCGCCGGCAACCGTTCCCCCAGCCACTCCTCGAGGCTTGAGCCACCGCTGACGACCGTCTCCTCACGCCGCGGGCCGGAAGAGATCAGATCCGCGCTGGCGTCGAGCTCCTGCTCCAGGAAGTCGACGTAGTCGAGGGCAGCCTGAGGCAGGTCGCGCCGGTCGAGCACGCCGCGCGTGTCCTGCTTCCAGCCGGGGAAGGCGCGGTAGATCGGCTCGGCGGCTTCCAGGCGGTCGGTGACCGCCGGCAGGTTGCGCACCACTTCGCCGCCGATGCGGTAGGCGACGCAGACCTGGAGCTCGTCGAGTTCGTCCAGCACGTCGATCTTCGTGAGCGCCAGACTACGGGCGCCGTTGACCCGGGAGGCGTGCCGCAGGACGACCAGGTCGAGCCAGCCGCAGCGGCGCGGCCGGCCGGTCGTCGTGCCGAACTCGTGGCCGCGGTCCCGCAGGTGGAGGCCGACGCCGTCGACCAGCTCGGTGGGCATCGGCCCCTCGCCAACCCGGGTCGTGTACGCCTTGACCACTCCGATCGCGCCATCGATCGCGGTCGGCGGCACGCCGCTGCCGGTCGCGGCGCCGCCGGTCGTCGAGTTCGAGCTCGTGACGTAGGGGTAGGTGCCATGGTCGACATCGAGCAGCGCGCCCTGCGCGCCCTCGAACAGCACGGTGCCGCCACTCCGGATCAGACCGTCCAGTTCGACCGGGAGGTCGCAGAGGTAGGGAGACAGGCGTTCCGCCCAGCGGGTGAAGTCGGCCGCGGCGGCTCCGGGGTCCAGCTCGGCGCCCTCCGCTGCCGGGCGCTCGAAGTCCGCCACGCGCACGATCTGCCGGTTCATCATCGCCTCGCGGCCGGCGACGAGCTCGGCCAAACGGATGCCGGTGCGGCCGATCTTGCTCTCGTACGCGGGGCCGATGCCCTTGGCGGTCGTGCCGATCCGGTCCGCGCCGCGCGCCTCTTCGCGCACTCGGTCGAGGGCGACGTGGACGGGCGTCAGGGCGTGGGCGCGGTCGGAGATCCTGAGCCGCCCGGCGGTACGAATCCCGCGCTGCTCCAGTTGGTCGACCTCGCCCAGGAAGGCGTCCGGGTCGATCACCATGCCGTTGCCGAGGTAGCAGGCCACTCCCTCGTGCAGGATGCCGGAGGGGATCAGGTGCAGCGCGAAGTGCTCGTCGCCCTCGCCGCTGCCGAACTTCACCGTGTGGCCGGCGTTGTTGCCGCCCTGGAAGCGCACCACGGCATCGAAGGCGGGACAGAGGAGATCGATGATCTTCCCCTTGCCCTCGTCGCCCCACTGCATGCCGACGACGACTACGTTCGCCACGTCCGGTTCCCTAAAGCAAACTCGCGGTTCGGCCCGCATCGCGGTGACGCGGGGAGCGCGACCCTACCAGCGCTGCCGTATCATCCTGGCCCGTGGCCGAACCTGCTGGCGCCGCTCCTTACGTTCGCGCGTTGCTGGCCGCCTGCGGCCGCGACCTGAAGGCCGGACTGTTGTTCGGCGCGCTGCTGTTCGGCGGCCCGATCTCGCTGGCGCACCTGGTGCACAACCGGACGGACAGCGCGGTTGTGGGAATCGCCGCGCTGCTGCTCTTCGCGCTGCTTTACGGGGCCTGGGCTGGCGCCGCCTTCGGCGGCCTCGGGCTGCTGCTTCGCCTGCTGGCCCGCCTGCGCCGCGGGCCCGCCGGGAACCCGGCCACGGTCGCGGCCTGCCTCTTCAATGTCGTCTTCTTCGAGCTCGTCCTCTTCTACGGTCTGACCTATGGGCAGGTCCCCTGGTTCACGCCGGCCGGCGTCCGGGGCATGGCGCTGTTTCTTGCCGTGGCCTGCACCCTGTCAGGCGCCGCCATCTGGATCGTCACCTGGGCGCTGGCGGCTCGGCTCGTCGGTCTTTCCGCCTCCGGTCGACTGCCGCGACTCGTGGTCGGGCTCGCGATCGCCCTGGTCGCGGCCCACGTGGCGCTGCCGGTCGCGTTCCGGCTCGTTCCGGAGGAAAGGGCGGCGTCCTTCGACCCGACGGCGCTGGTCGCCGGCGAAGGACCGCCGGTGGCCCTGCTCGGCTTCGACGGTGTGGACCCCGACATGCTCGACAAGCTGATCGACGCCGGCGAGTTGCCGCACATGGCGGAGTTCGTCCGCGAAGGTACGTCGAGCCGGCTCGGGACGATCAGCGACGCGAACTCCGCCGTGATCTGGGCGTCGATCTACACCGGCGAGTCGCCACGGCGCCACGGCGTCCACGACTTCTACCGGATCCGCTTTCCCGGTTCGGGCGCCGGCCTGTTTCCTGTCCACCGGACGAGTTTCAAGGAGCTGGTCGACCTGGTGGCCCGGGTGCCGGTGGTTTCGCGGCGTTTCGTCAACCGGCTCGACCTGCCGTCGCCGCCGATCTGGGAGATCACGGACCGGGCCGGCCTGCCGACGGTCGTCGTCGACGGCTACTTCTACTCGTTCCCGGCTCAGCGGATGCTCGAGCCGTCGAGCCGGATGCTCGGCTACGGCCTGAACGACGCACTGGCGGCTTCCGGCGGCGCGGACGCGACGCTCGAGTGGTTCGCCCAGCCGCCCGACGTGCCTCAGGAGGTTCTGGATGCGGCCGCCGGCCGGCCGGACCTCGACTGGCAGCACCGGGCCGTGCTCACCCTGCTGGAGCACCGCGCCGGGCAGGGCCTGCCGCCGCCGCGCTTCCTCAACCTCAACACCCATGAACCGGACACCGTCTCCCACCAGCGCTGGCGTTGGGCCGAGCCGGAGCTGTTCCCGTTCGTCTCCCGGGCCGGTATCGAGGAGCACGGAGAGGCCGTGGCCGATGTCTACCGGCAGATCGACGGCCTGGTCGGCGAACTGCGCCAGGCCCTGGGGCCGGAGACGATCTTCGTCGTCGCCTCGGACCACGGCCAATCACCGACCTTCGTCCACCGGCTGTACACCCAGCATCGGCACGGTCCGGACGGCGTCCTGTTGCTGTACGGCCCCGGCATCCGCCGCGGCCATCGGCTGGAAAGCAGCCACGTATTCGACATCTTCCCGACCGTGCTGGCCCTGCTCGGGTTGCCTGTCCCGGAGGACGCCGAGGGCAGGGTGCTGGAGGGGGCGTTCGAGACGCCGCCGGATCCGGGCCCGGCTCGCCGGGTTGCGACCTACCGCAACGCTTGGGAGCCCGTCGACACAGTCGGCGGCACGGACGTCGAGCGGACGCGCCAGGAGATCGAGCGCCTGAAGGCGATGGGGTACCTGTAGCGCGTCTCGCGCAGAATGGGCCCATGTCCACCGTCCGGCAGGCGCTCGCCGCCCTCGACCGTGCCGCCGCCGGCCAGTCGATGATGGATCTGGCCACGGAGCTCTACGCCATCCCCCGCAGCCTCACCGGCGATGGCGTCCGCGCGACGCTGGACCGGATAGGGAGCCGGATTCCCCTCGAACTCCACGAGCTTCCCACCGGCACATCGGTCCTCGACTGGACCGTGCCGCGGGAGTGGAACCCGCGCGAGGCGTGGATCCGCGATCCCTCGGGCCGAAAGGTCGTCGACTTCGCCGACCACAACCTCCACCTGGTCGGCTACAGCGCGCCGGTTCACCGCAAGGTGACGCTCGACGAGTTGCGGCCGCATCTCCACAGCCTGCCGGAACAGCCGGACCTGATCCCGTACCGCACCTCCTACTACGAGGAAACCTGGGGCTTCTGCCTGCCCCATCGCCTGTTCGAGTCGCTGCCCGACAGCGAGTACGAGGTCTTCATCGATGCCTCGCTCGAGGACGGCTCGATGACCTGGGGCGAGTGCCTGCTGCCCGGCGCGACCGCCGAAGAGGTCCTCGTCTCGAGCCACGTCTGCCATCCCCAGCTCGCCAACGACAACCTCTCCGGGATCGCCGTCGCCGTCCACCTGGCCGAGGTCCTCGCCCGGGTTCCGGAACGCCGCTACAGCTACCGCTTCCTGTTCGCCCCGGGAGGCATCGGTGCGATCGCCTGGCTGGCCCGGAACCGTGAGCGGCTGGAGACCTTCCGGCACGGCCTGATCGCCGCCAACCTGGGCGATACCGGCGCCTTCCACTACAAGAAGAGCCGCCATGGCGACCGCGAGGTCGACCGCGCCGTGGCCGCCGCCCTGGCCGACCTCGGCGAGGAGCTTGTCACCGAGGACTTCTTCCCCTTCGGCTACGACGAGCGCCAGTACTGCTCACCGGGCTTCGACCTGCCAGTCGGCGTGCTGACCCGCACCCCCTGGGGACGCTACCCCGAGTACCACACCTCCGCGGACGACCTGGACTTCATCGGCCCGGAAGCCCTCACCGGCTCGCTCGCTGCGTACCTGGCGACCGCCGCCGTACTGGAGGAAGGACCGGATGCGCCGCCGTCGCCGCCGGCCGCCGCCGAAGGCGGCCAGAAAAGCGCCGGCGGCCGCCGCTACCGCAACCTCGAGCCTTTCGGCGAACCCCAGCTCGGCCGCCGCGGCCTCTACGGCGGCCTCGGCGGCGGCGGCCGCAGGGAGTTCGAGATCGCGATGCTGTGGGTGCTCAACCAGAGCGACGGCGAGCACTCCCTGGACGACATCGCGGAACGTTCGGGGTTGCCGCCGGGCGTCGTCGGCGAGGCGGCCGACGCGCTGTGCGAAGCGGGTTTGCTGGAAGAGCTGGCCTGAGCGCGCCTCACTCCGGCGCGCCGGCCGCCTCCACCCGGATCGGCAGCCGCAGCGGTACGCCGCCGCGCTGCTCGAACCAGGCGACCTGCTCGTAGACGAGGTCGATCTCCAGCGTGTAGTCGCCCGGCTCGTCCGGTGCCCGCACCCGCAGCATCACCGTCTCGAAGCCGCCGGGCGCCAGCTCCGGCAGCAGGCTGCGCCGGCCTTCCGGGGCGATCCGGGGACCGGCCTCTTCGCCTTCACCCGTCGCAATCCCCTGCCGCCAGCGGGACGCGAGGTTCACCCCCACGTAGCCCTGGCGGCGCCAGGTCACCTGGGACTCGTTCGTCACGCCGACCGGGAGTTCGACCTCCGCCCCGGCGGGCAGCGTGGCCGGCATCAGGCCGACCGTGCCGATCCGGGCCGCGAAGACGTCAGCGTTCATGTGCTCTTCGCTGGCGAGGAGCCGCAGTTCGGCGCCGAGGTAGAAGGTCTCTTCGGTCTCGCGGTTCCAGGCGTAGACGGCGCAGGGGGCCGGCGGCCGCACCCTGGTCCAGGTGGTCGGCGCGCCGCGGGTGGTCTCGACGCGCAGGCGGTGGACGTAGCTGCGTTGGCCGTCGCGCCTCCTCGCCCTGTGCGGCTTTCGGGAGTGCAGGGTCACGCGCTGGCGCCGGCCGGCCTCGGCGAACTCCACGTCGACCGCCGGACCGCCGTCGAGGCGCAGGCGCACACGGTTCGGCGCCACGGGCGAGGTGACGAAGAGCGTCAGGCTGTCGAACCGGTGCCGGGACTCGAGGAACAGCTCGCTCGGACCGCGGGCGGCGACCCACCAGGCACCGCCGCGCTCCAGCACCCGGTCGGCACGGCCCAGGATCCGCATGCCCGCGATGCTCCTCCGCTCGTAGCCGGGCACGTTGCGCAACGAGAACTCGAACGGCAGATAGCGCAGCGGCGCGTTGCGGGTGTGCGCCTGCAGCGTCGGCGCGGGCACGGTGACGCCGAAGGGCGCGAGCACCATCGCGCCGGTGAACAGGCCGGCGGCGAGCCCGCCGGCCGGCAGCGTCCAGGGCGGGATCCGGCCGGGCACGAGGAACAGGAAGGCCGGCATCACGCTGACGAAGTAGCGGTTTCCGATGAAGCCGCCGCCGCCCTGCCAGTTCCAGCCGATGAACAGCAGGAAGTAGCCGGCGATCACGGCCAGCCCGAGGACCAGCAGCCAGCGGTCCCGGTCCCGGCGGCCGCTGAACAGGAACAAACCGAAGGCGAGGGCCGCGAACGGGTGGTAGGGCAGCAGGCCGGCATGGCGGCCGACCAGGAAGTAGCCGGCGTTCTCGACGATCTCGCCGAACGACTGGCGGGGAACGCGGAAGAGCCAGGAGAACGTGTTGCCGGTCGGCGACTCGGGGATCGTGACCGTGGCCGCCGCTTCGCCGGTGGTCGGGGCCTGGCCTTCGGCGACCCGGCGCGCCTCGACGATCTCCGCCGGCCAGCCGCCCGGCTCGCAGACGCGGACCGCCGCCCGCACGTCGGAGCCCAGGTAGGGCAGGAGCTGGCCGGTCCAGCCGAGCGACATCGCGGACAGCAGCGCCAGCGTGCCCGCGAAGCCGGCGATCCAGAGGGCGGCCGTCCGCCACTGCCGCCGCAGCAGGAAGGCGCCGGCCAGCGGCAGCGCGATCGCGGCGAACATCGGCTTGTTGTAGGCCGGCAACGCCAGCAACACGCCGGAGAGAGCGGTCAGCCACCACGCGCGCCGGCGGTTCTCGAAGCCCCAGTAGAGGGCGCCGAAGACGCCGAACATGTTGAGCACCTCCGGCTGGAGCCAGAACACGTAGCGCGAGCAGGCCGAGAGCAGCAGCAGGCCGCAGGCGAAGGCGGCGGCGACCGCGGGCGAGGCCCGCCGCGCCAGGAACATCGCGGCCATCCACAGCATGGCGACGAAGAGCGCCATGTTGAAGAACAGCAGCCCGTTCGCGCCCCACAGGGCGGCGAAGGGCGCGCCGAACAGCGGGTAGGCCAGCGGCTTGCCGTAGTGGACGGTCTGCCATCCGTCCGAGGTCATCAGGATCAGGTTGCCGGTCGACGTGAACGGAAACTCCTCGAGCAGCCGGTCGCCGTCCGCCGGCTCGTAGCTCAGGTCGAGGTCGCGAGCGAGGCTGAGCGCCATCAGGTAGTAGGCGGGCTCGTCCGCCTTGAGCGTCGCCGGTTGACCGGGTTTGCCGATCGTCAGCGGCACAGCCAGCAGGAAGAGACTCAGGGCCGCCAGCGTCACAGTCGCGGTGCGGCTCGCGAAGAGTCCCTCGCGGTCCCGGAGCCGGGCCTGGAAGCGCGCGGACAGTGCCCGGATCGTGCTCCTCACGGTCGTACTCCGGCAGGCCGTCCGGGTTCGGCGCGCCAGTCGGACGTGCCCGGCCAGAGCGCGCGCAGGAGACCCGAGGTGGAGTCGCGGTCGAGAACGGGCGCCGCCGAGGTCGCCGTCGCCCCCTCGAAGCGCAGCGTCGACACCGGCCCGGCCGCGGTCCAGGTTCGGCTCGCCCCTTCGAGGTAGAGCAGCGTGTCGTCGTCGCCGGCCCACTCGGCGTAGAGCGAATCAGGGGGAGCCGCCCAGTCTTCGCCGCTCCAGCGTCCGTCCTCGAAGCGCGCCGTTCGCACCCGGTAGACGCGGCCGTCGTAGCGGCTCCAGGCGACCGCGGCACCCTCCCGGGTGGCGAGGAGCCGCGGCGTGATGTCGGGTACGCGATTGTCGGCCGAAACGCGGCCGCCGACCCAGTTTCCGCCCGGCTGCCGTTGCCGCCAGACGAGCTCGTCGTCCTCGCCGTCGTAGGCGCACCAGACGAGCAGCCAGGAACCGTCGGCGAGCACAGCCGCGTCCAGAGCGGTCTGGGAACCTGGGCCATCCGCGACCAGGCGGACGGCGGGTTCGAAGGCGCCGTCGCTCCAGGGCGCCAGCCAGACCTCCTGGGCGCGCGGACGGCTCGCTTCCAGCCAGGCGAGGCCGTGCAGGGGCTCGGGGCCGTCCGACGCGAGCCACCGGGCCGAGGCGAGCCGGTTTCCCGGTCTCGCCCGTTCCGGCGCCGGCAGAGCGGTCACTTCCGTCCCGCGGCCGGCGTACAGCAGGAAGCGCGGCCCGTCCGCGCCGCGGGCGAAACCGGCGACCGCCCACTCGACGCCGCCGTCGGGTTGCGGGCCGAGCAGAACCAGGTCCGCGTAGCGGGTGGCGCCCACCGCTCCGGCCTCGGGCAACACCACGGAATGCTCGGTCCCCAGCCACAGGACGGGCGGTTCGGCGGTCGCCTGCAAGTGCGCCCAGTCCGATCCGCGGTAGGCGGTGAGCCCGTCTGCGGCCATTCCCGGGGGGAACGCGCCGGCCAAGGCGAGGATCGTCAGCGTCAGGCGAAGCGACCTCGGCATCAACCGCAGCTTACCGGCCGGTAAGCTCCGCTTGTGTCGAGGTTTGCCGATCGGGTCGCGGTCGTGGCCGGGGCCACCGGCGCGATCGGCGGAGCGGTCGCCCGGTCGCTCGCCGGGGAAGGGGCGTCCCTGGTGCTCCTGGGCCAGGACGAGGCGCGGCTCCGGGAGATCGAGGCCGAGCTCGAAGCAGGCGCCGCCGCCGTTCGGACCGTCGCGGGGGACCTCACTGGCGAGTCGGCGGTCGAGGCGGCGGGCGCCGCCGCGGCGCAACTCGGCGACGGCGTCGACCTCCTCGTCCACGCCGCCGGCGCCTTCCGGGCGGGCTCCGTCGAATCGGCGCCGGCCGGGGACCTCGACCTCCAGTTCGCCGTCAACGTCCGCGCTCCGTACCTTCTGACCCAACGTCTGTTGCCGGCGCTTCGTGCCCGCCGTGGCCTGGTCGTCTTCGTCAACTCGACGGCGGGTCTCGGGGCGGGCGCCGGCAGCGCCGCCTACGCCGCGAGCAAGCACGCCCTGCGGGCGGTCGCCGACGGCCTGCGCGCCGAAGTGAACGCCGACGGCGTCCGGGTGCTGAGCGTCTACCCCGGCAGGACCCGCGGCCGGATGCAGCGGGAGGTCTGCCGGAGTCTCGGCCAGCGCTACGACGCCGAGCGCTTCCTCGACCCCGCGGACGTGGCGACGGCGATCGTCGACGCCGCCGCGCTGCCGCCGTCGGCCGAGCTCTACGACCTGCGGCTCAGGCCAGCGAGCAAGCCGCGGCTGTAGCGCCAGTCTTCCGACTACTCGCCGTCCGCCGCCGGCTTGCGCGACGTCACGACGTAACCCAGCGCGCGAAGCCGTTCCATCTCTTCCGGGCTGATCTCGGGCTCGCCGCGTTCGGCGAGCCGGGCGGCCAGGTCGGAACCGTTCTCCGCCTGCCAGCGCTCCTGCAGTCGGCGCGCGAAGTCGTCTTCCGCGGCGCCCGGCTCGACTGTGCCGTCGGCGCCCCAGTCGAAGGCCTGGAGCCCGGGCCGCGTGCCGGGCGCCCCCATCAGCGGCGGCGCGTTCTCGAACTCACGTTCGAGGCGAGCCGTCAGTTCCTCCGGCGCTTCCGGCAGCGGCGATGGCGGCTCAGCGCCCGCGAGCGCCAGCATCGCGTCGTAGTAGCGCTCCTCGGCGGGTGCGAAACGGCTGGTCCACATGAGCTGGCGATCGCCCTCGACCAGGGACATCCGGTTCACGCCGTTGCCCAGGTAGAGCTCGGACAACGCTCCGTCCGTGCTGGGTTCGAACAGGCTGGGCGGACTGCCGCGCGGCGGCGTCCCGCCGGCGGCTTCGATCAGCGTGGAGAACAGGCGGTGGTTGGCGACGGTCGCGCCGGGGTCGATGGCACGGGGCCAGCCCACCGGCAGCTTGACGATCAGGGGAACCTCGATCAACACGCGATGCAGATTGTTGCCGTGCAGAACCTGGCCGTTCTCGCCGAACTCCTCCCCGTGGTCGGAGGTCACGGCGATCAGGGCTTCGTCGAAGTGTCCGCTGTCACGCAGCGCGTCCAGCATCTCGCCGACCTGGCTGTCCGCGTGGGCGGCGGTCAATTGATAGAGCTGCCAGGCCCTTTCCCGTTGATCCGCGTCGAGTGGTCTTTCCGGGTCCGCGAACGGCCGCATGTCGAGCGGGGTGATTCGCTCCGGCAGATCGTCGCGCGGCGCGTCCAGGCGGTCGAGATAGCGGGCGTGGCGGCGGTAGGGCGCGTGCGGCGGCAGCAGGTGCATCCACACGAACTGGGGACCGCCGTCGAGCCCCGCCAGGATCTCCGTGACCCGTTCCATCCGGCTCACGGGGCCGAAGCGGTCGAAGCCGCGGACATAGCCGAAGGTCTGGGTGAGCCAACTGTTCGAACGGAAGGCCGCGTTCTCGTAGCCGAGCTCACGGAGGACCTCGGGCAGCGTCGGCACGTCGTCGCGCAGGTGGGCACGGGCGCTGTGCCAACTGCCGTGACGCCAGGGTTGCTGGCCGGTGAACAGCGACGCCATGGACGGCACCGTCCAGCTCGACGTCGTGATCGCCGTACCGGACCAGTCCGCCTCGGCTGCGAGGCGATCCAGGTTCGGCAGCAGCCCGGTGCCGACCAGGTCGGCGCGCAACGCGTCGATGGTGATCAGCACGATAGGCCCGCGGTGAACCGGCGGCGCCTCGGCGCAGCCCGTCCACAGGGCCGCGGCGCCGAGCGCTAGCGACAGGTGGACTCCGGCTAGGCGCGGCCTCATGCGGCTACTTTATGGCCGTATTCGGGAGGCGGGGATCCCGCGCCGGACAAAGCGGGAGGCGGTGTTCGGGTTGCCTCAGTTCTTTCGAGCGCGCAGTCGGATGTCGCTGTACGTCCAGCCCCACTGCGGCGGCTCGATCTCCTCGGTGCCATCGCTGCCCATGACCAGGACGAGTCGATCGGAGGCGGTGAACGAGAGCGAGTCGACGTTTGCCGTGCCCCGGGAGCAGAACCGCGTCTCCTGACTGTCCGTCACGCAGAGGGAAACCTCCCCGCCGGCGTTGTAGCTGTAGCTCAGCCTGTACGTCTGATTCGGCGTCAACGCCCGCGGCAGGACGAGGCGGGCCTTGTCGGTGTGGGTGACACCAAGGCCGTGGCGGACGAACAGGTCGCTTCGACGCTGAAGCGTGAATCCGAGCAGGTCTCTGTGGCGGTTGATGCCGAGCCAGAAGATCTGGGCCCCTGCCGGGTCGATGCTGGTCGTGCGCAGGTTGAACTGCAGCTCGACGGAGCGATAGCTGCCGGCCTCCAGGGCGGCGCGGAAGATGTACTGGAGGTCCTGCCTTCTCACCGTGTGGCCCGTTCGGTCCGGATTCAGACAGGTCCAGCCGCTGGGGCAACCGGCAGGCGGCGGCGGGTCCGGCGTTTCCGGGTCCGGTGTGGCCGGTGGCTCGTCGTATCCGGGCGGCCTCAGGCTCGACACGCCGCTCTGCGACGGCTCCAGCACGGTCAGCCTGTCATTCCTGTCGTCCGAAACGAGCGCCGCCACGTAGAAGCTGTCGCCGCAGTTGGTCGAGATGGTGTAGCGATCGCCAAGCTCCACGCCAACCACCTTGAGCACGTCGGCCACGTAGGTCAGGGACAGGGGCGGGTGCCTCAGGACGCTCGACTCCCGGGCCCAGTAGCCTTCGCGGCTGCGGACCCGGTGCTCGCAGGTGTTGGTCGAATGGGAGAGGTTCAGGATCGCGTAGTCGGAACGATCGTAGGTGTCGCGGCGCAGTCCGGTCACATAGGCCCAGTTACCGCCGCGGATGAGGCTCTCCGAGTCGACGATCGGGACCTGCTGGCGCAGACCGACCCGGCTGCCGCTCGAGCTCAGGGGCATCAGGTACGCCTGGAAGGTGAGCTCGCCGTGGGCCGTCAGCTCGACCATTGCGGGACCGCCGCCGGCGAGGTCCGAGTAGACCATCGTGTTTCCGGCCGGAACGTCGATGCGGGTCGGCGAGGTCGAGCGATGGACGCCGTTGGTTCCCGCGGCGATCGGGAGAACGTCGAAGCTCTGACCGTGGCCGGTCGGGTTGTGAACGCTGAGCAGAACTTCCCTGGCGTCGTCGCTGTCGCCGATCAGGATGTAAGACGTCCCCTGTGCCGAAAGAGCGGCGGGAACTCCGAGCAGGACTGCCAGAACCAGACCGCAGGTTTGCCTCATCATTCCGTTCTTCTCCTCAAGGGCGCGATGGGCCCGAGTCCAAGGAAGACTGACAGGATGTGCAAACATGCACAATAGCACATAAATGGGAGAGAAGGAACCCGTCTGACGGTCCGAACCCGGCGCTTTGTAGGATGGCCGCCCATTGGCCGGTAGCTACCTCATCGGGTCCCCTGGCAGCGCCCCGCGGGCCCTCCGGCTCGCCGTCGCGACCCTCATCGGCGCCATCGCGTTCGGTGCCTCCGCCACTGCCCAGACGCCCAGTCGCTGCAAGGCATTCGGCGACAGCATCACGGCCGGCGTGGGCGACGAACCGGGGCGGGAGGCGCCCGGCTACCCGCCGCGCCTGGAGGAACTGGTTCCCGGGCTCGTCGTCGACAACCGCGGCGTGGGCGCCGAGCGGACCCCGGAGGGGCTGGCGCGAATCGACGGCGTGCTCGCGGAGCCCGGCGACTGTCTGCTGCTGATGGAAGGCACGAACGACATCAGCCGCGGAATCTCGCCGGAGACGACCCTGTTCAACCTGGACCGGATGGCCTCGCGGGCGGCCGAAGCCGGACGAGCGCCATACCACGCGACGTTGATTCCACGCCTGCTGAACGCCCGTTTCGACCCGAACAACGTGGAGAACCAGGATCTCGTTCAGGCGATCCGGCGGCTGGCCGCGGAGCGCGGCCGCGGCCTGGTCGATCCGTTCGAGGTGTTCGGTACCAGGCCGCGGCTGTTCCGGGAGTACTACTACGCGGGCGAGGAGGACCCGGTGGGGCACCCGAACGGACCGGGTTACGACCTGCTGGCGGCGGTCTTCGCCGACGTCCTCCTCGGGACGGATACCGTGCCGCCCGTGCCGACCCGGCTCGAACCGGCGCACGGCGCGATTCAGGTTCCGGCCGAAGCCACGGTGGAAGTGGAGGTGACGGATTTCGGCAGCGACATCGTGGGAGGGTCGGCAACGCTCGTGGTCGGCGGCACGCTCGCGCCGGCACCTGTCGTGGACGACGATGGACGCCGTCTGCACTGGAGCTACAAGCCGCCCGTCCCCTTGAGCGGCGTGGTCACGATGACCCTTCGCGCATGGGATCTGAACGGAAACGTCTACAGCCGGTTGCTCGGCCGCTTCCAGGTCCACGGTGCGGTCATTCCGCCGGGCGACGTGGACCGGGACGGACGGGTCACCGGCTCGGATCTGGTCCGCCTCGGCCTGGCGTTCGGCGCCGGCGCGAGTTCGCGGCGCTACGACGCCGACGCCGACCTCGACGGCAGCGGTCAGGTCGACGGCGAGGACCTGGCCGTCCTCGCCGCCAACTTCGGCGCCGGCGTCTGAAAGGCGCTCCGGATGCAGCTCGGCATCCTCGGCCTGCCGAAGGCGGGCAAGACGGCGCTCTTCAACGCGCTGACGGCCTCGCGTCAGGAGACCGCGAAGTTCAAGGCGTCCAGGACGACGAACGTCGGCGTCGCGCACGTCGACGATCCGCGCCTGGAGAGGCTCCGCGAGCTCTACAGCCCGCGGCGCTACGTGCCGGCGCAGGTGCGGTTCGTGGACGTCCCGGGCATCGACCGCGGCCGGGGCGAGACCCTCGACCTGGCCGAGTTGCGGATGATGGACGCCCTCGTTCACGTCGTGCGCGCGTTCGAGGATCCGGAACTCGTCCACCCGGCCGGCGGCGTCGACCCGGCGCGCGACGTCGCCGCGGTCGACCTGGAGCTGATCCTCGCGGACTACGAGCTGGTCGAGCGCCGGCTCGAGCGCCTGGTCCAGGCCGAGAAGCGGGGCCTCACCGACCGGGAGAAGCGCGAGCGCGCACTATTGTCCGAGCGTGTTCTTCCCGCGCTCGAAGCAGAGACGTCGCTGCGGTCGATGGAGTTCGGCGACGATGAAGAGAAGCAGTTGCGGGGCTACGGACTGCTGTCCCTGAAGCCGATGCTGGTCGTCCTGAATGTCGACGAGGAGGTCGCGGGCGACCGGGACGCAATCACCGGTCTCGAGCTTCCGCCCGGAGCCGACGGGTTGAGCGTCAGCGCTGCCCTCGAAGAGGAGATCTCGCGCCTCGAGCCGGAGGACCGCGGCGCCTTTCTGGCCGAAGCGGGCCTGGACGAGCCCAGCGCGGTGCGCGTGGTGAGGGCGGGCTACCGCCTCCTGGGGCTGATTTCCTTCTTCACCGTCGGCGAGGACGAGGTGCGTGCCTGGACCATTCGCCGCGGCGACACGGCCGGAACCGCGGCGGGGGCCGTTCACTCGGACATCGAACGCGGCTTCATCCGCGCCGAGGTCGTCGACTGGCGGGAGCTGATCGACGCTGGCTCGATGGCCGCCTGCCGGGACCGCGGAACATTGCGTCTGGAGGGCCGGGGCTACCCGGTGCGGGACGGCGAGGTCGTTCACTTCCGGTTCAACGTATGAGCTGCCGGCGATGAACCGGCCGGGCCCCTTCCTGCTCGACGAGCAGAGCCTGGATTTCCCGCCTCCGGAGCTGGCGGATCCGGGCGGCCTGCTGGCGGTGGGCGGCGACCTCGAACCGGAGCGCCTGCTGGCGGCGTACACGGCGGGCATCTTCTCCTGGCCGCTCCTGGGCGTCGACGGACCCATGCTCTGGTTCTCGCCCGACCCGCGGCTGGTGCTCTATCCGGAGCGGTTCCGGGTTTCGCGGAGCCTCCGCAAGGAACTGCGGCACGGTCGCTTCGAGGTCACGGTCGACACGCGCTTTCGTGAGGTCATGACCGCCTGCGCGGAGGATCGTTCGGGCAGGCCGGGCACCTGGATCACGGAGCCTCTGATCGATGCGTTCGATCGCCTGCACCGCAGGGGGTTCGCGCACTCGGTCGAGTGTGTCGCGGACGGCGAGCTGGCCGGCGGCCTGTACGGGGTCGCCGTCGGCGGCGCGTTCTTCGGCGAGTCGATGTTCACGCGGCGTTCGAACGCGTCCAAGGTCGCCCTGGTTCACCTTGTCGACCGTTTGCGGAGCTGGGATTTCGCCTTCATCGATTGCCAGCAGGTCACCGAGCATCTCCTGCGCTTCGGAGCCGAGGAGGTCGCGCGAACGCGCTTCCTGGATGAACTGGCGGCCGCCGTCGCGTTACCCGGCCGCCCCGGCTCCTGGCGGAGCTAGCTGCGGCGCCGGGGATTCCTCGACGAGCTGCGCCAACCGCCCGAGCACGGCGTCGCCGATCCGGGCGCTCACTTCGGTCTGGAAGACGAGGATCTCGTCCTCCGCGCCGTCGTAGGCCTCGGTCCACAGCACGGTGCCGTCCTTCGCGAGCAGCAGGCGCGCCCACACCCGGAGCGTGCCCTGCTCGCGCTGAACGCGGCCGTCGAGGACGAAGTCGGCATGGACACCGGGCACCGCCGCGCCGGTATCCACGTCGGGCCCGGCGTCCTGGGCCACGACCGCGAGGTTCTGCGAGCGGTGGCGGGCGAGTGAGGTGATGAGTTCCTGGGCCAGGGCCTGGCGGAAGGGCTCGGCCCCGGTCCAGTTCTCGAGGGCGGCGAAGGGCAGGACCGCAAGTACCTGGCGCGGCGGCCCGTCGGCGGTGCCGGGCCGGGAGTCCAGGGCATGCCAGATCAGGACCGTGAGGACGATTCCGAGGGCCGCGCCCACCGCTGCGAGCACTGCAGCCGCGATCCGTCGAGACCGCGGGCGGGGTTTCGGGGCGGTCGGCGCGTCCCGCCGAGCCGGCAGCCGCGGATCACCTTCCCGAACCTCCATCACGGGCTGCAGGAATCGATAACCGATCCGCGGAAGCGTCTCGATATAGCGGGGAGCCTCCGCGCTATCCCCGAGCGCTACCCGAATGCGTTTGACGCAGGAATTCATGCTCTGGTCGAACTCGACGTGGATCTCGTCGGGCCAGAGGTGCCGCCGAACCGCCGCGCGCGACACGACGGCGCCGCGGCTGGCGATCAGCAGGCGAAGCAGCTTGGCCGGCTGCGGCTGGAGCCGAATCGACTCCCTGGCGCTGTGCAGTTCGAGCGTCTCGGGATCGAACTCGAAGTTGCCGAAACGCAGCCGGCGCGGCTGGCCTCTGGCGCTGCGTCGGCGCCTGCCGCGCCTGGACGCTGCCTCTTGCGACGTGCCGTTACCGCGCTGCATGGGCTGGCTTCTCGACTGCTACGTGGGGCGGATGTTCCCTGCGCCGGGAGGCCGGCCGCCGCGAGCGCGGGACCGGACCCCGAGTTTTCGATAACTCTAAAGGA
The DNA here is from genome assembly GCA_028875725.1 of Acidobacteriota bacterium. Lineage (NCBI taxonomy): Bacteria > Pseudomonadati > Acidobacteriota > Acidobacteriota bacterium. Next base: position 288,716 of record JAPPCR010000005.1, on the reverse strand, counting down.
CACTACGTTCGGAGCATTCCGTCCGACGCGTGACGCTTGGCTGACCGGTGTCTGACCGCCGGGACCCTCCCATTTTGGGGGTGCGTTCGCACCCCGGGTCCGGCGCAATGACCTGTAAGTTACTGGCGGGGTTGCACTTACGGGCGTACCGTGCTAGGTTTCCGCCGGGCAAAAAAAGAGGATAGGGACCGCTTCAGGAATCTCACCCGAATCGACCTCAGCCTCTCACCCCACCGTTCGCATCTCTCAGACCTCTACAGCTTGGCGGGCATGGGTCTTGGAGCGCGAGCGCACCACCAGCCGGGGACTCGCCGAAGCCTGGCCTCTGCCGACCTGACGCCTGCGGGGCACTCCGTCGCTCGACTGGTCGGGTCTCACGACGAAGCCCCCGTAGGGCCTGCCGACGAGGCGCTTCAGTTGCCGGTCGGCCGTTCCGTTGCTGCCGGGCAACTTTCCGGCCGTCCGCTTCCCTGAAGCCGCCTTCCCAGTAACGTCTCCGGCGGGCTTTCGCCCTTCGGTGCCGCTCCCGGAAAGACTGTCGGCCACGGGAGCCACTCGATGGCTGGAGCTTTTCGGAATCCGGTTTCCCGTTGGCTTGCGCCTCCGAGTCTCCCAACTCCCAGCGGCTCCTGCCGCCGAGCCCGGCGTCCGAGCCTTGACCCTCCTACCTTCGCCTTCGATGGAGCGCCCACCACGCGAACGTGACTTTCGCCCTTCTCAGGCTCCGATCCGAAGGTCGCGTCTCAGGACCGGTGGATCAGGATGCGATTCTTGGTCACAGTCCCTATCCGCGAAACAACGTACAGGCCGTGTGAAGGGTGTGTCAAGACGGTGTTTCTCTCCGGCAGCGGGCCAGGCGGCTCGGTCCGGCCGTAAGTGTTTGCATTGCTGTTACTTGCCGCTCCCGGAGCCCGGTTCCAGCGCTCCGGAAGCCACTGCGGAATACCTGCGGATTCTCCGAATCCTCCGCACCGGCAGTCCGAAATGGGGGCCTTGACCGGGTCGCGGACGTGGTGCCCAGGGGCGGATTCGAACCACCGACACCCTGATTTTCAGTCAGGTGCTCTACCAACTGAGCTACCTGGGCAGCGTCGCGCGGGCCGCACGATGGAGACGGTTTCTAGCAGCTTGCGCCGTGGAAGCGCAATGGGCAAGGCAGCGGATCCTGCGTGCTACGCTGCGCCGACGCCGATGCTCCCCGTTCGCCGCGCACTGGTTTCGGTCTTCGACAAGACGGGCCTCGAGGATCTTGGATCGGGTCTGGCGAAGCTGGGCGTCGAGATCATCTCGACCGGCGGTACGGCGCGGCAGCTCGCGGAAGGCGGCGTGCCGGTGACCGCGGTGTCCGAGATCACCGGCCACCCGGAGATTCTCCACGGCCGGGTCAAGAGCCTGCACCCCCGCATCTTCGGCGGCATCCTCGCCGACCGCCGGCGTTCGGAGCACCGCGACGAACTCGAGCAGCACGAGATCCCCCCGATCGACCTGGTGGCGGTCAACCTCTATCCGTTCGAGGACGCCGCCGCGGCCCCGGACGCGACGGTGGACGGCACGGTGGAGATGATCGACATCGGCGGACCCAGCATGGTCCGGGCGGCGGCCAAGAACTTCGCCAACGTCGCCGTCGTCGTGGACCCGTCCGACTACCCGGTCGTGCTCGCGGCACTGGAGAGCGAAGGCGGCCTCTCGGAAGACGTCCGCCGCGGACTGGCGCTCAAGGCCTTCCGCCACACACGGAGCTACGACACGGCGATCGCCAACTGGCTGGCCAACGGCCGGGTGGTGCGCGGGTCTGACCCGCCGCCGCCGAAGGCGGCTTCGACTCGCCGGCCGAAGGCCGATCTTGCGTCCCTGCCCGCGACGGTTCACCTCGAGCTCGAGCAGGTCCTTGCGCCGCGCTATGGCGAGAACCCGCATCAGGCGGCCGCGGTCTACCGGCAGGTGGGCGGCGGCGGTGTCTTCGGCGGCTTCCGCCAGCTCCAGGGCAAGGAACTCTCGTGGAACAACCTCCTGGACGCCGACGCGGCGCGCAAGCTGTCGGCGCTCTTCGACGGTCCGGAGGAAGACCCCGTCGTGGTCATCGTCAAGCACAACAATCCCTGCGGCGTCGGTCGCGGCGGCACGCTGGTCGAGGCCTACGAACGCGCGCTGGCCTGCGATCCGGTGTCGGCGTTCGGTTCGATCATCGCCGTCAACCGGCCGTTCGACGGCGCTCTCGCGGAAGCGATGGCGAAGCTCTTCGTCGAGGTGGTGACGGCGCCTTCCTACGAGCCGGCCGCGCTGGAGCGGCTGGGCAGGAAGAAGAACCTGCGCCTGCTCGAATGTCCCGCCTTCTCGCCCGTCCCCGGCCAGTGGGAGCTGCGAGCGATCGAGGGCGGCTTTCTCGGCCAGCAGATCGACGCCGCGCCGGAAGATCCGGCCGGCTGGAACTGTCCGACCCGCGCTCAGCCGGACGCGGCCCAGCGTCGCGCTCTCGACTTCGCGTGGAAGGTCTGCCGGGCAACCAAGTCGAACGCGATCGTCGTCACCAACGAGCACCAGACGGTGGGCATCGGCGCCGGCCAGATGAGCCGCGTCGACTCCTGCCGGATCGCGCTGGACAAGGCGCAACTGGACCTCGCCGGAACGGTGGCCGCGTCCGACGCCTTCTTTCCCTTCCGCGACGGCGTCGACACCCTGGCTGCCGCCGGCGTGACCGCGATCGCCCAGCCGGGCGGATCGGTGCGCGACGACGAGATCGTCGCCGCCGCCGACGAGCACGGCATCGCGATGGTGCTCACCGGCCGGCGTCACTTCAAGCACTGATGAGATTGGGCAGTCGCTGATGTCGTCCGGCGACCAATGATGCGGCCGGGCGAGCGGTGATGTGGCCCGGCGAGCAGTGAAGTTACCGGTCCGGGCTGCTGCGCTGGCGACCGTCGTCGCCACCGCGGTCGGCTTCGGCGCGGCCGCGGCGCCCGCCGCCGCTGACCCGTGGCAGGTCCTCGACGACTTCCGCGGGGCGCTTCAGAGTTCGGGCCCCCTGTCGGCGGGCTTCGTGCAGACCTTCGTCCCCTTCGGCTTCGCGCCCGAGGACGGGGAAACCGAGCGCGGCAGCCTCGCCATCGACCTCCCCGGCTGCTTGCGCTGGGACTACTTCCCGCCGTTCGAGAAGGCGTTTCTGCTCTGCGGACGCACGGTCCACCACTGGAATCCCGGCGAGACGGTCGGCCAGCGCTACGACCTCTCGGAACAGCCCGCGCCCGGTCTCGACTTCTTCCTGCTGACGACCAGCGACCTCAGGGAACGTTACGAGGCGGAGCTGGACACGGCGGAAGGGAACCGCCTGCGCCTCTTCCTGCGGCCGCTCGAGCCGAGCGAGGACGTGGTGGAAGTGCAGGTGGTGATCGACGCCGGGGACCAGCGGTTGCGCGAACTGACCTACTACGACGCCCAGCGCAACGAGAACCGCTTCCAGGTCGGCGACTACCGCTCCGGCGCGCCGTCCGGCCGCTTCGAACCGCCGGCGGGCATCGATTGGGAAGAACCGTAGAAGGTCGCCGGCTGCCGCCTACCGTCGCGCCCGGACCGCCCGCAACCCGGGCACGCCGGTGACGATCACCGTGTCGAAGCTGCGCGGGGCTGAATCGCGCCACGCCGGCCTGCCCGGAGTCAACACGAGGGGTAGCCGCTCGCAATCGCCGGCCAGGCAGATGCGCAGTTCGTGGGGGTCGTCGGCAGCGGCCGGTCGAAAGTCGAGTTCCAGTACCCCGGCGACCTCCCGGCCGAAGTCGACCCGATGAGACGACCGCCATCCGGGCTCGGTCTCGAGGCCCGGCGAGGCGGTCACGCGGACGATGCGCCGGGCTCCGGCCGCGCGCCAGATCTGATCGGGCTTCTGCATGTCACCGCGGCTCACGCGGCCCCAGCGGCCCACCGGCGGCCGGCCCCAGACCCGGACGGGCCGAAGCGTGGGGCGGGCGTCCGCGAGGAGGATCTCTCCCTTGACCAGGCGGGGATCCCAGTCGTCGGTGAACTGCCAGTCGCCGTCCGTGACCACCGGCATCGAGGCGTCCGCGAGCTCGATGCCGGCGAGCACGCCGCCGTCGCCATGGGGCGTCCGCGCTTCGATCGTCAGGCGATTCGGTCCCTCGCGCAGCAGGTGGGCGACCTGGTACTCGTCGATCGGTTCGCCCCGCCGGTACGCGCCTCGGGCGATCTGGTGTCCGTTCAGGTGCACCGCGTACTCGCGGTCTGCCGCGACGAACAGACGCGCCGCCGCTTCGGGCGCGGCGTCGAGCTCGAAGTCGCGCAGCAACACGTAGGCCGCCGGCCGTCCCGGCGCGGCGGAGGCGTCGTCGGCCCAGATCCACTCGGCCGCGCCGGTCGGCGCCGGCGCGCTGACGCAGCCCGGCTGCGCAAGCCCGATGGCGAGCAGCGTGACGGCGAGTGCGCCTGAGAGCGTTCTCCTCACGCGGCGAGACTAACGTCGCCGCCTTGCGGCGTAGTCCTCACCCAGCCTGCGGTTTGACCCTCGGCGCGGCGCGCGGTTAGTGTGGGCCGTGTCGAGTGCTGGACTCGTAGCAGACGCGGTCGGCGTCGTCTGTGCCATTCCTGCTCGCTATGACTCGATCCGACTGCCCAGGAAGGCTCTGCTACCGATCTGCGGCCGACCAATGATCGAGCACGTCTACCGGCGGGCGAGCGCGGCCTCCGGGCTCGACGCCGTCGTCGTGCTGACGGACCACGAGGAGATCCGCCGCACGGTGGAGGGCTTCGGCGGCCACTGCGAGATGACGCCGGAGGACTGCAGGAGCGGCACCGACCGGATCGCCTGGGCGGCTCGCCGGTGGCGGGCGGATGCCGTGATCAACGTGCAGGGCGACGAGCCGCTGCTCGATCCGGGGGCGATCACCGGGCTGGCTTCGCACCTTCGCGCTCATCCCGCGGAGGACATGGCGACGCTGGCCGCCGAGGTCGACGAGGATGCGCTCGAGGATCCGAACCAGGTCAAGGTCGTCTGCGGCGGCGACGGCTATGCCCTGTACTTCAGCCGCGCGGGGATTCCCTTCCGGCGGCAAGTCACAGACGAAGGAGAATCGGCCGCGCCGGTCCGGTTGCACGTGGGCGTCTACGGCTACCGGCGCAGGGTTCTCCTTCAGCTCGCCGCCCTGGAGCAGACGCCGCTCGAGCGCCGTGAAGGCCTGGAGCAGCTTCGCGCCCTGGAGAACGGCATCCGCATCCGGGTGCTGCCGATCAACGAGGCGCCGCTGGGGGTCGATACGCCGGGGGACCTGGCGGTAGCCGAGCGCCGGATGCTCGCCGAAGTGAGTCACTGACAGACGAGACGAGGTTCATCGCCATGGCCAAGTACATCTTCATCACCGGCGGCGTCGTGTCTTCACTGGGCAAGGGTGTCGCCGCGTCGTCGGTCGGTGCGATCCTCGAGGCGCGCGGCTTCTCGGTCGAGATGATGAAGCTCGACCCGTACGTCAACGTGGATCCGGGAACGATGTCGCCCTACCAGCACGGCGAGGTCTTCGTGACCGACGACGGCGCCGAGGCGGATCTCGACCTCGGGCACTACGAGCGCTTCACCACGTGCAAGACGAGCAAGAAGCACAACTACACGACGGGCAAGATCTACGAGGCCGTGATCAACAAGGAGCGGCGCGGGGACTATCTGGGCAACACCGTCCAGGTGATTCCCCACGTGACGGACGAGATCAAGGCGGGGATGCGGAGGGTGGCCGGCGACGCCGACGTCGTCCTGGTCGAGATCGGCGGCACGGTGGGCGACATCGAGTCCCTGCCCTTCCTCGAGGCGATCCGGCAGTTCCGCCAGGAACTCGGACGCAACAACGCGGTCAACCTCCATCTCACCCTGGTGCCCTACATCGCCGCCTCCGACGAGCAGAAGACGAAACCCACCCAGCACTCGGTGCGGGAACTGCGGGCGATCGGCATCTCGCCGGACATCCTGCTCTGCCGGGTGGACCGCGACCTGCCGGCGGAGACGAAGGCGAAAATCGCCCTGTTCTGCAACGTAGACGCGCGCAACGTCGTCGCCGCCCGCGACGTCGACACGATTTACGAAGTGCCGCTGATGTTCTGCCGCGAGGGCCTGGACGAGTCGCTTCTCGACCTGCTGAACCTCCCGGGTTCGCCGCGCAACCTGGCCGGTTGGGAACGGATGGTCGACCGAATCCGCAACCCGCGGGGCCGGGTGCGGATCGGCATCGTGGGCAAGTACGTCGAACTGCCCGACGCCTACAAGAGTCTGAACGAGGCGTTGATGCACGGCGGCATCGCCAACGACGTCGAGGTCCAGTTGGTCTACATCAACGCGGAGGACCTGGAGGCGGAGTCCTGGCCGCAGGAACTGTTCGAGGTCGACGGCCTGCTGGTTCCCATCGGCTTCGGCCCCCGCGGCGTGGAGGGCAAGATCCGGGCGATCCGCTACGCCCGCGAGAAGCGCGTGCCGATGTTCGGCATCTGCCTGGGAATGCAATGCATGGTGATCGAGATGTCCCGCAACGCCTGCGGTCTGGTGGGCGCCCACTCGACGGAGTTCGACGAAGCAGCAGCCGATCCGGTGATCTACAAGCTCCGCGATCTTCTCGGTGTCGAGGAGATGGGCGGCACGATGCGCCTCGGCGCCTATCCCTGCCTGGTCGAGGAGGGCACCCTGGCGGCCGAGGTCTTCACCGAGTCGGCCGACGAAGCGGAAGGACGGATGTTGATCCAGGAGCGCCACCGCCACCGCTACGAGGTCAACCAGAAGTACCTCGCCGCGCTCCAGAGCTCCGGCCTTGTCGTTTCCGGTCGCAGTCCGGACGGCAAGTTCGTCGAGATCGTCGAGCTGCCGGACCATCCCTGGTTCCTCGGCTGCCAGTTCCACCCCGAGTACCGCTCGCGGCCGACCGACCCGCACCCGCTCTTCGTCTCCTACATCCGCGCCGCGGTGGAGCAGAAGGAGCGGAGCGCGGCCGCCTCGGCGAGCGCCGGCGACGAGTTGCCGGCGGGCAGCGCCGAGGCGAACTGAGGACGTCTTGGCAGACGGCTTCGAGCTCGCGCCGGGGGTCGCGCTCGGCGGCGGCGCGCTGCCGGTGATCGCCGGCCCCTGCGTGATCGAGGGCCGCGACTGGCTGGTCGGCTTCGGCCAGGAACTCCAGGCGATGAGCCATCGTCTGGGTCTGCCGCTGATCTTCAAGTCCTCCTTCGACAAGGCGAACCGCAGCTCCGGCGACAGCTTCCGGGGTCCCGGACTGGAGGATGGACTCAAGGCGCTCGAGGAGGTCAAGGCGGCCACCGGCCTCCCGGTGCTGACCGACGTCCACGAGCCGGGCCAGTGCGGCGCCGCCGCCGAGGTCTGCGACGTGCTCCAGATCCCGGCGTTCCTCTGCCGGCAGACCGACCTGGTGATCGAGGCCGCGGCCACCGGCAGAGCCCTCCTGATCAAGAAGGGACAGTTCATGGCGCCCGCCGACATGGCGAGGACGGTCGACAAGGCGCGGGCGACCGGCAACGCCCGCGTCGCCGTTACCGAGCGCGGCAGCTCGTTCGGCTACCACAACCTGGTCGTCGACATGCGGAGCTTCCGGATCCTGGCCGAGCACGGGATCGCCGTGCTCTACGACGTGACCCACTCGCTGCAGCTTCCCGGGGCGCGGGAGAAGGAGAGCGGCGGCGACCGCCGTTTCGCCGAACCCCTGACGCGGGCCGCCATCGCCGCCGGCGCCGCCGGCCTCTACCTGGAGGTGCACCCCGACCCGGACAGCGCGCGCTGCGACCGGGAAACGCAGTTGCCGCTCCAGCGGGCCGAGCCCCTGCTGCTGTCCGCGCTCGAGATCCACCGTTCGCGGGCGGCCGAGGGCCCCTGGGTTTGACCGCGTCGAAGATCGCCGAAGGGGTCGCGGACCAGGCGGCCGGCACGGACCGCAGCCTGGAGATCGCCCGCAAGGTGCTGGAGATCGAGGCTGCCGCCATTCAGGGGTTGATCGGCCAGCTCGGCGAGGACTTCGCGGAGGCGGTGCGGCGGATGCGCGACTGCCGGGGCCGCGTCGTCTGCACCGGCATGGGCAAGAGCGGCCACGTGATGAAGAAGGTGGCGGCGACCCTGTCCTCGACCGGGACCCCGGCCCTCTTCATCCACCCGGCCGAGGCGATCCACGGCGATCTCGGCATGATCGTGCCGGGCGACGTCGTCCTGGCCGCGTCGTCGTCCGGCGGCACGGAAGAACTCCTCAAGATGATCGACGTGCTGCATCGCCGCGGCGTTCCCCTGATCGCGATCACCGGCGCCGCCCGGAGCACGATCGCCGAGCGCGCCGACCTGCACCTCTCGGCCGCGATCGACCAGGAAGCCTGCCCCCTGAACCTGGCCCCAACCGCCTCGACGACCGCGACCCTGGCCCTGGGCGACGCGCTGGCGATGGCGCTGCTCGAAGCCCGCGGCTTCACGCTGGAAGACTTCGCGACGCTCCATCCCGGCGGCGCACTCGGCCGCCGCCTGATGACCGTGGAGCAGGTCATGCACCGCGGCGACGGCCTGCCCTGCGTGAGGCTCGAAGCGTCCCTGCGCGAGGCGCTGTTCGAGATGACCGAGAAGTCGTTCGGCATCACGGCGGTTCTCGACGGCGAGGGCAGGCTCTGCGGCGTGATCTCCGACGGCGACCTGCGGCGGTTGCTGAACACGGAGCCGGCGCCGGACGCGGGCGGCGGCGCCTTTCTCGACCGCTCGGTTCGCCACTACATGACGCCCGAGCCGAAGACGATCCCCGCGGACGCCCTGGTCACCGTCGCCCTGGAGGCGATGGAGCGGCACCGCATCACGTCCCTGTTCACCTGCCACGCCGACGGCCGGCTTGAGGGCCTGGTGCACATTCACGACCTCTGGGGTCTGCGCCGCAAGTAGCTCCCGCGGAACGCTCCCATGCTCTCCTCCGTTGTCCTGCGCCTCCGCTAACTGCTCTAGGCACCCCTGTCGTCCATGCTCTCCTCTGTCGTCCTGCGGTTGCGTTTCCTGCTCTTCGACGTCGACGGCGTCCTGACCGACGGCCGGCTCTACTACGTCGGCGACGAGGTGGCCGTGGCGTTCGACACCCGGGACGGCCTGGCCGTGCGGCGCGCGCGCGAGGCGGGCCTCGGGATGGGCCTGCTGAGCGCCAGAAGGGACTCTCCTGCGGTCGAGCGCCGCGCCGCCCACCTGGGCTTCGACGAGGTCCTCCTGGGCTGCCGCGACAAGGCCGCGGCCTTCGCCGACCTGCTGGAGCGCCGCGGACTCGATGCGTCCGAAGTCGCCTACGTCGGCGACGACCTGGTCGACCTGCCGGTGCTTCGCGCCGCGGGCCTGTCCGCGGCCCCGGCCGACGCCGTGCAGGAAGTGCGCGACAACGTCGACCTCGTGCTCGACGCCCGCGGCGGCCGCGGCGCCGCCCGCGAACTCGTCGACCGCATCATCGAAGCCCTCGGCCCCGTCTCGTAGCTGGAGCGGCGGCGGCGTGGCGGTGGCGGTGCACGCACCCGCCCGTCTTGGGGCAGGAGGGGTCGGCGCCCAGGTGACGCGCGCGCTTGAGAGGAGATGGCAGGGTTGCGCTTGCTCCGCTTCACTCGCTCCGGTTGGGCGTCGGTAGGTGCGAGGTCGCCGGCAGTCGCTCGTTCAGAGGCACCTGGGCGCCGACCCCTCCTGCCCCGACCGGGCTGGACGTCGTTGCCGACCGGCTCAGTCTTCCTCCTCCTCCTCGATCCGCTTGCGGCGCCGCTGCACCAGCGCCGAGGCGCCGACGCCGACGAGGTAGAGCAGCACAGTGGGCCCCGCCACGATCGTCATGTTCACCGCGTCCGGTGTCGGCGTGATCACCGCGGAGACGACGATGATGATGAGCACCGCCCAGCGGAAATGCCGCATCAGGAATCGCGGCGTCACCACCCCGAGCTGCGACAGCATGAAGATGACGATGGGAAGCTGGAACATGACCGCCAGTCCGAGCAGCACGTTGACCGCGAAGCTGAAGTAGCGCTCGATCCGGATGTCGGCGTCCCAGTTGGCGTTGAGGCCCATGTTGACCAGGAACTCGGTCGCGAAAGGCAGGGCAACGAAGTAACCGAAGGCACCGCCGCCGATGAAGAAGAGGGACCCGAAGAAGATGAAGGGGATCGCGTAGCGCTTCTCGCGCCGGTAGAGCCCGGGCGCCACAAACCCCCAGAGCTGGGCAACGAGATAGGGCGAGGTGACGAAGACGGCGGCCAGCAGGGCCACCTTCACCTGCACGATGAAGGGATCCGCGACGCCGTCGAAGACGAGCTGATCGACGTGGGGCTCGATCGGTTTCGCGAGCAGGTTGTAGATCTGTTCGGCGAACGCGAAGCAGCCGAAGAACGCGACCACGACGACGATCAGCGTGCGCAGGATGCGGCGGCGCAGCTCGTCGAGGTGCTCGAGCAGCGTCATCCGCGGGAGTTCTTCTTCCTCCTCGTCGGACCTCCGCTTGCCCAGCCTCGTCTCGGGCAACCGCTCCGGTTCCGGCGCTTCGGGCGTCTGGACCGGAGCGTCGTCGTCAGACTGCGGGGTCACTCGGGGCCCCGGCGCCCGATTCGCGCGGTTTCTTCGAACTGCCCGGGTCCGACACGCTCGCGCTTCTCTTGGGAGTTTCGATCCGGCGCGCCGGCGCCGGCCGCTTCTCCTCATCGAGTTCGACGTCGATCGACCGCTTCAGGTCGCTCGTTGCGCGCCGGAACTCCGCCATGCCGCGGCCGAGCGTGCGGCCGAGCTCGGGCAGCTTCCTGGGACCGAAGATGAGCAGAGCCGCCGCCATGATCAACAACATCTCCTGCATGCCGATCGGGCCGAACATGGCCCGGCATGATACGCCAACCGGTTTGTGGCTGGTACAATCCCGGCCTTGGTGAAACCGTGAAGCAACCTTGGCGCAATCTCGTACTCCTTCTGTTTGCCGCGGCTGTGGCCGTCGGCTTGCTGGCGGGCGCCAACCTGGGAGCGGTCGATGCGGAGCAGATCGCCCAGGTCCGCCTCTACACGGAACTGATCGAGACGGCCCACGCCAACTACGCGGTCGACGACGTCACCTACCGGGATCTCGTCTACGCCTCGATCGGCGGCATGCTGCGCAACCTCGATCCGCACACGAGCTTCCTGCCGCCCGTGGCCTACGACTCGATGCGCGAACGCCAGCAGAGTTCCTTCTACGGCCTGGGCATCTACGTCGGCACGCGCAACAACCGCCTGACCGTCATCTCGCCGATCGAGGGCACGCCCGGTTACGAGAAGGGCATCCGCGCCGGCGACATCATCCACCTGATCAACGGCGAGCCGACGGAGGAGATGAACCCGAACGAGGCGATCCGGAAGCTCAAGGGACCGAAGGGAACGGACGTCACGGTGACGCTGCTTCGTCCCGGCCTCGACGAGCCTCTCGAAGTCACGGTGACGCGGGCCGAGATCCCCCAGGAGACGGTTCGCCACGCCCACATGCTGACGCCGGAAACCGGCTTCCTCTGGATCACGGACTTCTCCCGTTCGACCGGCGGAGAGGTCGCCCGCGCCCTGGCCGAGCTCAAGGACCAGGGCATGCAGCGGCTGATTCTCGACCTCCGGTTCAACGGCGGCGGCCTGCTCGACCAGGCGATCGCCGTCTCCGACCAGTTCGTGCCTCCGGGCACGACGATCGTCGAGACCCGGGGCCGGATCGACAGTTCACACCAGTCGTACGGTTCCACGGGCCGCCACGAGCCGCTCGGCCTGCCGGTCGTCGTGCTCGTGAACGGCGGCTCCGCTTCCGCCTCCGAGATCGTTTCGGGGGCCATCCAGGATCACGACGTGGGCCTCGTCGTCGGCGAGTCGACCTGGGGCAAGGGCCTGGTGCAGACGGTCTACGAGCTGTCCTACGGCGCCGGGCTGGCCCTGACGACGGCGCGCTACTACACGCCGGCGGGGCGGCTGATCCAGCGCGACTACTCCTCGTACTGGGACTACTACACCGGGTACGACGCGAACGGCGACAACGGCGACGAGGACGAGCTGCCGCCGGTCGATCAGCCGGAGGGCGAGGACAGGCCGGTCTTCCACACCGATCTCGGCCGCGAGGTCTACGGCGGCGGCGGCGTGACCCCTGACTACGTGGTCGAACTGGACGAGGATCCGCCCATCATCTTCCGCCTGCGGACCCGCAGCGGCTTCCACCGCTTCCCCTTCGAGGAGGGCGTGCCCGAGGGGGTCGACTCCACCGACTGGCAGGTGCCGGACGACTACCTGGAACGGTTCTGGGACTGGATCGTCGGGGAGGACCTCGTCTCCGCCGAAGAGCTGGACGAGGCTCTGGAGAATCCCGCCGTCGAGCGCCACGCCCGCGTGCGGCTCCGCTACGAGATCTTCAACACGGCGTTCGGCCTGACCGAGGGCTTCAAGGCCGAGCGGCAACTCGACAACCAGCTTGAAAGGGCGCTCGAACTCCTCGACGAAGCGGAGGAGTTGCTGGAGCGCCGCATGGAGCAGGACCGCCAGACCCGCGGCCGCAGCCACAGCACCGGCCTCGTCGCCCCATAGCCACTGGCGGCGGCGGGTCAGGAGACCCGCGCACCCAGCGTTCTACCCTCTGAACCGCGCCGCGACCGCGTCCCAGTCGACGACGTTCCAGAAGGCGTTCAGGTAGTCCAGACGCCGGTTCTGGTAGTTCAGGTAGTAGGCGTGTTCCCACACGTCGACTCCGAGCAGGGGCGTCAGGCCCTCCATCAGCGGTGAGTCCTGGTTCGGACGCGCGATCACGGCCAGGCCGTCGTCGCCGCTCACCAGCCAGCCCCAGCCGCTGCCGAACTGGCCCATGGCGGCGCTGACGAAGCGCTCCTTCAACTGGTCGAAGCTGCCGAACCGGATGTCGATGGCGGTGGCCAGGTCGCCGCTCGGCGCGCCGCCGCCGTTCGGGCTCATGACCGACCAGAACAGCGAGTGGTTGGCGTGGCCTCCTCCATGGTTGCGTACGGCGCCCTTGATCGGGTCCGGCACCTCGTCGAAGCTGCGGAGCAGATTCTCGACGCTCATCGCCGCGAGTTCGTCGCGGCCTTCGAGCGCTCCGTTCAGGTTGGCGACGTAGGCAGCGTGGTGCTTGTCGTGGTGTATCTCCATGGTCCGCGCGTCGATGTGGGGCTCGAGTGCGTCGAACGGGTAGGCCAGATCGGGAACTTCGTGCATGAGTGAGTACTCCTCAGGGAAGGTGGTTCTGCCGCCGCGATTGTGCCACGGAGTGAGGCAGCCCGGTGCTCCGTTGACGATGCCCCCCGCCTGCCCTAAGATTTCGCGGCCTGCGATGTCCGCCGGACGGCCGTACGGTCGCCGCCGGGGAGGTTAGCTCAGGGGTAGAGCACCTGCTTTACACGCAGGGGGTCGCGGGTTCGAATCCCCCACCTCCCACCACGGAGGTTCCGGAGTACGCGCGATCAGGAAACCGTCAGTGAATGCCGCATGGCGGCGGGAGTAGGACGAAGAAAGAAGAGGGCGATACGCCGAGGACGGACGCACGGGGTCGTAGTTCAGCTGGTTAGAATGCCGGCCTGTCACGCCGGAGGTCGCGGGTTCGAGTCCCGTCGGCCCCGCCATTCCGCTCCTCAGCCCTCGAGGCCCGCCGGTCACATCGGAGGTGACGACGTGAGAGAAAAGATCAAACTCGTATCGAGTGCCGGTACCGGGTACTTCTACACGACGACGAAGAACAAGAAGCTCAGCCAGGAGAAGCTGAAGCTGAAGAAGTACGACCCGAAGATCCGCCGCCACGTCGAGTTCGTCGAAGAGAAGATGCGGTAGAAACGCTGGGTGCGCGGGTCCTCTGACCCGCATCAGGCGCGATGCCGCGAAGCGGCGAGCCCGAGACGCTGCGATCGCGCCTCGCGAATCTGCAATTCGTCCTCCGAGAGTGCTACTCTCTCCCGCCCTTGCCCAACCCTGAGTAGGCTGGCCCGGGCGCCTCCGCTCCACTTGCATGGAGCGGAAGATGAACCGACAGATTCACCACCAGCAGGGCGAGGAGTCGCACGACTTCCCGGCGCTCTGGCGCCAGTGCGTCGCCCGGGATGCGGATTGGGCATCCCTCGTGCGGCGCGTCGACCCGATGTTGCGGAGCACCCTCTCCGGCCTGGGCCGGAGCTACGGCGTGTACCTGAACCGGGATCTCCTCGACGAGGTGATCCAGGAGACCTATGTCCGCCTGCTACAGAACGATCGCAGAGTGTTGCGCGGCTGCCGCGGGCAATCCGAGACGACCATCCTGTCCTACCTGCGCCGGGTCGCCCGGAGCACTCTGATCGACTGGTTGCGCTCCCGCCGGGCACTCAAGCGGGGTCGCGCCGTCGAACTCAGCATCGACGCCCTGGACGGGCTCGCCGGGTACGTCGACGGCTTCGACGTGCCGAGCGGCTCCTCCAGCCCGCTCGACGCCATCTACCTGCAGGAACTCCGTCGCCGCTTCCGCCGCGAGTGCTGGTGCGTCGCCAGGCCGGGCGGCACCGCCCCGCGCGACATCTGGATCACCGAGCGCATGGTGGTCGACGGGTGGAACTCCCGCGAGGCGGCGGGTGTGGTCCAACTGGCGCCGGCCACCGTGGCGACCGTGCTCAGCCGCATGCGCCGGGAGCTGCGGCGCCGGGGTCTCGTCGTGCCCGGGCGGCTCGGTTCGAGCGCGTGAAGTCCCACTTCAGTCTGAAGTTATGGCATAATGGCCAACTCTCTTCATTCCCTGGAGACCCCTGATCGTGGACCAGAAGACAGAACATCGGCCTGTACGCCTCGGCGGCTCCCTGAGCGGCCTCGAGCCTCGCGACCGGCGCTCCCGTCACATGACGAAGGTCTTCAAGGCGCTGTCCGACTCGACCCGGCAGAACATACTCCGGCTATTGGAAGACGAGCAGCGTTGCGTCGGCGACATCGTTGGCGAGTTCGATCTCTCCCAGCCGACCATCTCGCGCCATCTGTCCGTGCTCAAGGAAGCCGATCTGGTGATCGACCAGAGGCGCGGACAGAACGTGATCTACCGTTTGAACGACGAGGCGCTGTCCGAGTCGATGCGCAGCTTCTTCGGGCAGTTCCGAAGCTGTCAGGACTCGCTGCGCAAGCCCGGCCCCTGAGCGAACTTCGCTCGTACAGGCCGGGTGTCGATTCCGGTAGGGTTCCGCGTCGATCTGGCGGTGTAGCTCAGCCGGTTAGAGCAAGCGGCTCATATCCGCTGTGTCGGGGGTTCGAGTCCCTCCACCGCCACCACTTCACGCGCGGGGTTCGACGATGACCATGCAGCCGGTCGAGGCCGCGGTGGCGGGCTTCTTCTCCCGGCACCCGGAACTCGCCCGAACGGTTCGCGATGCTCCGCTGGCCGTCGCGTTCTCGGGCGGTCCCGACTCGACGGCGCTGTTGCGCGCCATGCGGCTCGGCGCGCCCCGGTTCGCCTGGAGACCCGTGGCCATCCACGTCGACCACCGGCTGGACGACGGTTCCGCTCGGCGGGCCCGGACGGCGGCCCGGATCGCCGCGCGCCTCGGGGTTCCCTTCCAGGTCCACGTCGCCCGCTCCCTGCCGCCGGGCCGGAGCCTGGAGGAATGGGCCCGCGCCGAGCGCTACCGGCTGCTCGTCGCGGCCGCCAGCTCGCTTCAGGCGGCGGCGGTCCTGACCGCTCACCATCGCCTCGACCAGGCAGAGACGGTGCTTCTCCGCATCCTCTTCGGCAGCGGCACCGCCGGTCTCGGAGCGATGCGGCCGGTGTCGAACCGGCTCGGACTGCCGCTGCTCCGGCCGCTGCTGGACCTGGAGCCCGGCGATCTGCGGGACTACGCGGCCCACGGCGGCATCGAGCCCGTCGACGATCCGACCAACCGCGCCTCCGGGCCGCGGCGCAACTTCGTCCGCCGCCGCCTCTTGCCCTTTCTCGCGGCGGAGGCCCCCGACATCGACGAGCGGCTCGTCCGTCTGGCCCGGGCCGCGCGCAGGGCCGAGCCCACGGTGCGCCGCCTGCTCGACCAGGCGTTGGCGCCGCACTCCGGAGAGCAGTCCTGTGAGGTCGAGGCCGAGGCTCTGGCGCGGCTGCCGGCGTCGCTGTGGCCGGCGGCGCTGGCCCGCTTGCACCGGCTTGCGGGCGCGACCTACCCGCCCACCCGGAACGCCCGGCGGGAGCTGGCGCGGCAGTTCGACCGGCGGAGGATGAGCGGTCGGTCGGTCGGCTGCGACTGTGGCGGCGGCTGGCGCTGGGAACAGAGTCGCGACCGGCTCAGGGTGCTCCGCCCGCGTCCCCGAGAGAATCAAGCGATTGGATCCCTTGAAGTCGGGGGGCTGGAGTGACAACCTTCCGGGCACCCGCTCGTACAGTGGTTACGGAATCCCGCGGGCTTCGGGACCGTTGTCCCCCGCGGGTTGGGTCCTGCTCAGCAAGATGAACGCAACGCTCAAGAACCTCCTCCTGTGGGCCGCCATCTTCGTGATGGTGATCCTCATCTTCAACCTGTTCAACCAGGGCGCGGCGAGGCGTGGAGCGGTCATCTACAGCGACTTCTTCGACGACGTCGGGAAGGGCCGCGTGGAAGAGGTCAAGATCGACACGGACGGCAGGGTGAGCGGCACCTACAAGACCCGGCCGCGTGACGGCGTGGGCGACGGCAGTTTCACGACCCAGGTGCTGCCGGAGGATTCCGCGATTCTCATGGCCCTGCTCCGCGAACAGGGTGTGCGGATCGAGGTCGAGGAGGTCAAGGAAAACACGCTGACGATGGTGCTGATGACCTGGGGTCCGCTGCTCCTGATCGTCGGCCTCTGGATCTTCTTCATGCGCCAGATGCAGAGCGGCGGCAACCGCGCCCTCTCCTTCGGCAAGAGCAAGGCCAAGCTGCTGAACGCCAGCGGCAAGAAGGTCACCTTCAAGGACGTGGCCGGAGTCGAGGAGGCGAAGGAGGAACTCTCCGAGATCGTCGAGTTCCTGAAGGAGCCGCAGAAGTTCCAGAAGCTCGGCGGCAGGATTCCGAAGGGCGTGCTGCTGATGGGCCCGCCCGGAACCGGCAAGACCCTGCTGGCGCGGGCGATCGCCGGCGAGGCCAGCGTGCCCTTCTTCTCCATCTCCGGCTCGGACTTCGTCGAGATGTTCGTCGGCGTCGGCGCCAGCCGGGTCCGCGACCTGTTCGAGCAGGGCAAGAAGAACGCCCCCTGCATCATCTTCATCGACGAGATCGACGCCGTCGGCCGCCACCGCGGCGCCGGTCTGGGCGGCGGTCACGACGAGCGCGAGCAGACGCTGAACCAGTTGCTGGTCGAGATGGACGGCTTCGAGACGAACGAGGGCGTGATCCTGATCGCCGCGACCAACCGGCCGGACGTGCTCGACCCGGCGCTGCTGCGGCCGGGCCGCTTCGACCGCCGCGTGGTCGTCGACCGGCCCGACATCGCGGGCCGCCTCGGCATCCTGCAGGTCCACAGCCGCAACATCCCGCTCGACCCGGACGTCGATCTCCAGGTGCTGGCGCGCGGCACGCCCGGCTTCTCCGGCGCCGACCTCGCCAACCTCGTCAACGAGGCGGCGCTGATCGCGGCGCGGCGGAACCACAAGAAGGTCGACATGGCCTCCTTCGAGTTCGCCAAGGACAAGGTGATCATGGGCGCCGAGCGCAAGACCATGATGCTCACCGAGCAGGAGAAGGAGGTCACCGCCTACCACGAGGCCGGTCACGCCCTGGTCGCCGCCTTCATGCCCGAGGCCGACCCCCTGCACAAGATCACGATCATCCCCCGGGGCCGCGCCCTGGGGTTGACGATGCAGCTGCCGACCGAGGACAAGCACACCTACCGCCGCAAGTACGTCGATGCCCAGATCGCGATCCTCATGGGCGGGCGGGTTGCCGAGGAACTGACGCAGGACGACATCACCACCGGCGCCGGTAACGACATCGAGCGTGCCACGGACATGGCACGGCAGATGGTCTGCGAGTGGGGCATGTCGGACCTGGGGCCGCTCAACTTCGGCGAGAAGAGCGAGCCGGTGTTCCTCGGCCGCGATTTCAGCCAGCGGTCCGACTACTCGGACAGCACCGCCCAGTCGATCGACACCGAGATCCAGGCCATCGTCCAGCGCGGCTACGACAGGGCCCGCGACATCCTCTCCGAGTACCGCGAGTTGCTGGAGTCGCTGGCCAGGGAACTGCTCGAGCTCGAGTCGCTCGAGGGCGACCGGGTCTACCAGTTGATCCTCGAGG
The DNA here is from genome assembly GCA_028875725.1 of Acidobacteriota bacterium. Classification (NCBI taxonomy): domain Bacteria; kingdom Pseudomonadati; phylum Acidobacteriota; species Acidobacteriota bacterium. Next base: position 270,506 of record JAPPCR010000005.1, on the reverse strand, counting down.
CCACGGGTCAGGACCTGACGCCGGCGCGTCCGACGACCCGCATCCCCGACCTGGAACCGCCGGACGAGGGCCAGCAGGCCCCCGCCACGGACGACACCCCGGCGCCCGACGTGGCCGGCACGCCCGAACCCGCAACGATCTCCGAGCGGCAGGAACCCGACCCGGTTCCCCTGCCGTTGCCGAAGCCGGAGCGTTAGGGGACGGCTGGTTCGGCAGTAGCGTCGTGCCGGAGGTCGTGATCGGAACGCGATGGACTTGGCGCAGCCGCTCGGACTCCTAGGCTGGAGGGATCTGGTCGACCTGGTGGTCGTCGGCCTCGTCGTCTACAACCTTCTGCTCCTCATCCGCGGCACGGGGGGCGTCCGCATCCTGGTCGGCATCCTGGTGCTGGCCGCGGCGGCGTGGATCGCGGCGCTGCTTCGCCTGGACACGCTGCAGGCCTCGCTGAACTACCTGTTGCCGGCACTGCCGATCGTCATCGTCGTTCTGTTCCAGAACCAGATCCGGCGAGCGCTGGCCCGCGTGGGCCGCAACCCCCTGCTGCGCCTGACGGCCGACCAGACGGGCGAGTCCTGGATCGAGGAGATCGTGGTCGCGGCGCAGGCCCTGTCCGTCCGGAAGCTGGGCGCGCTGATCGTGGTCGAGCGGATCGACGGCCTGCGGGACTACGCGGAGAACGGCATCGTCCTTGACGCGGCGGTTTCCCACGACCTGCTGCTGACGATCTTTGCCCGTGATACGCCGCTTCACGACGGTGCCGTGATCGTCCAGAAGGACCGCATCGCGGCCGCTGCCTGCTTTCTGCCGCTGACCACCAGCGCTGGCGTTTCCATCGAACACGGCACCCGGCACCGCGCCGCGATCGGCATCACCGAGGAGACGGACGCCGTGGTGGTCGTCGTCTCGGAGGAGACAGGCAGGATCTCGATCGCGCAGGAAGGTCGCCTGACCGGCGACCTCACCCTGCGCGAGTTGCGCAACCAGCTCTTCGAGCTGTTGCTGGCGCCCGGCACGAGCAGGCCTTCGGGATGAGCGCGAACGGCAATCGCTGGACGTTCCGCGCGCTCGCGGTCGTGATCGCGATCGGCATCTGGCTGCCCGCGTCGTTCTGTCCGCGCCTGCGCGAGATAACGACGCCGCCGATCGAGGCGAACGTGGCGGGGCGGTTGACGATCCCCGATCACGAGCGCCTGACGGTGCTGAGCATCGAACCCGAAGGTGTTCAGGTCCGTATTCGCGGCAACGACGAGCTGATCGACTCCCTGGAACTCGATCAGGTCCGCGTCCAGGTGCCGTTGCCCGACGACGTGTTCGCCGCCGGTCCCTACAGCGGTCCGCGGGAAGTCGAGGTCGTACTCGCCGCCGAAGACGTCGTGTTGCCCGACGACCAGGTCCAGGTCGTGTCCGTGGCGCCGGATCGCCTCGTCCTGAGCGTCGACGAGGAGATCTCGGTCGCGGTGCCGGTGGCGGTCGAGTGGATCGGCGAGCCGATCGGCGGCATCAGCGTGGACGATGAGAACGTGCGGATCGAGCCGGAGACGGTCACCGTGCAAGGGGCGCGCTCCGAGATCAACAAGCTGGAGTTCGCGCTGGCCGGGCCCATCGACCTCACCGGCCGTGGCCTCGACTTCACGGCCAGGCAAGTACGCGTGCGGTTTGGCAGCGAACACGTCCGGGTCGAGTTTCCGACCATCGTCGACGTGTCCGTGCCGATGATCTCGAGGCAGCCCCAGAGCTCCGGCGCGGGCAATTGACCTCGAAGCTGTTCGGCACGGACGGCATGCGCGCCGTCTTCGGCACGCCGCCGCTCGACCAACCGACCGTCCAGGCAGTCGGCTACTGGTTCGCCAGACTGAGCGCGGACGGCGCGCTCCGCTGGGTGCGCGGGTCCTCTGACCCGCCTCCGCCGGAGGCGGCTTCGAAGCGCGCCGGCCGAGGGCCGACTCCGCTGTTGCTCCTCGGCGGCGACACCCGCGCCAGCCGCGCCGAGATCACCAACTGGCTCGCCGCCGCCGTCCGCGCCGCCGGCTGCGAGGTCCGCTCGGCCGGCGTCGTCCCCACGCCGGCGGTGGCCTACCTCGTCACCGAACTGGGCGCCGCCGGCGGCATCGTCGTCTCGGCCAGCCACAACCCGTCCACCGACAACGGCGTCAAGCTGATCGGCGCGGACGGCTTCAAGGTCGATCCCGAAGTCGAGCAGGCGATCGAAGACCGGATCGGCTGGGTGCGCGGGTCATCTGACCCGCTGCCGCCGGAGGCGGCCGACAGAGTCGCCGCCGGCGAAGCCGGCGACCAACTCGAGGACGAATCCGAACTCGCGGACCGCTACCTGGAACACCTGACGGCGTCGCTGCCGGCGGACCGGCCCCTGGCCGGCCTGCGGATCGCCGTCGACGCCGCAAACGGCGCCGGCGCTCCGTACGCCGGGCGGCTGTTCACCGGCCTGGGCGCCGACTGCTCCGTGACCTGCGACGAGCCGGACGGCCGGAACATCAACCTCGATTGCGGCTCGACCAGCAGTGGGCGCATCGCGGCCTTCACGCGCGCCACGGGCAGCGACCTCGGCGTCGCCCTCGACGGCGACGCCGACCGGGCCCTGCTCTGCGACCACCGGGGCCGCATCTGCGACGGCGACATCCTGCTCTACGTCTGGGCCACGCACCTCGCGGCCCGCGGCGAACTCCCCGGCAGCCGCATCGTTGCCACGACGATGTCGAACATGGGCCTGGAGAAGGCGCTCGAAGGCGACAACGTCGACGTGGTTCGCTGCGGCGTCGGCGACCGCGAAGTGGTCGAGGCCATGCGGCGAGAAGGCGTCCGCCTCGGCGGCGAACAGTCCGGTCACCTGGTCGACCTGGAGCTCGGCACGACCGGCGACGGCCTGCTCACCGCGGCCGCCGTCGCGAGCATCGTCGCCGCGTCCAGCCACCCGCTCGCCGACCTGGCCGCCGGTTTCCGGCGCTTCCCGCAGACCCTGCGCAACGTCAGGGTGCGCGAGAAGCAGCCGCTCGAGAGCATCCCCGGCCTTGGCGAGGCCGTCGCGTCCGTCGAACGCGAACTCGGAACCTCAGGCCGTGTCCTGCTCCGCTACAGCGGCACCGAAGCCCTCGCCCGCGTGATGATCGAAGGCCCCGACCAGAGCCGCATCGAAGAACTCTGCGGCCGCATCGCCACCGTCCTGGAAGCCGAACTCGGCTGACCCTCGCGCATCCAGCAGAGGCGGATCTAGGATCAGGCCATGACCCATCTCTCCGTCAACGTCGACCACGTCGCCACGCTGCGGCAGGCTCGACTCGCCGGCTACCCGAGCCCCCTGGAAGCGGCGAGGCTCGCCGAGGAAGCCGGCGCCTTCGGCATCACCGTGCATTTGCGCCAGGACCGCCGCCACATTCAGGACCAGGACGTCGTCGACCTCCGGGAGACGGTCACGGGCCGGCTCAACCTCGAGATCGCGGCCGAAGAGCCGATGCTCCGGTTCGCGGAGCGGGTGAAGCCCGACCAGGTGACGCTGGTTCCGGAGCGGCCAGACGAGGTGACCACCGAAGGCGGCCTCGACCTGGTCGCTCGGGGCGACCAGGTGCGCCGCGCCGCCGGCCGCCTGGTCGAGGCCGGCATCCGCGTCGCCGTGTTCGTCGACCCCGACCTGGAACAGGTCGCGGCGCTAGCCGACCAGGACGACATCACCGGCTTCGAACTGAACACCGACGCGTACACCCGCGTCTCTGGGGCCGAAGCCGACGCCGAGTTCACGAAGATCGAGGCGGCTGCCGAGCGCGGCCTCGCCGCTGGCCGTGAGGCGTACGCCGGGCACGGCCTGACCGTCGCCAACGTCGGCCGCGTGGCCGCCCTTCCCGGCGTCAGCGAACTGAACATCGGCCACTCCATCGTGTCCCGGGCAGTGCTGATCGGCATGCCCGCCGCCGTCGCCGAGATGCTCGAAGCAATGCAGGCTGGCTGACCTCAGCCCCCGACCAGCCCCCGCTCGCGGTAGTCCTTCAGCTTCCGCTGCAGCGTCCGCACGCCGATGCCCAGCAGCCGTGCCGCCTCGGCCCGCTTGCCGCCGGTGCGTTCCAGGGTCTGCAGGATGGCCTGGCGCTCGATTTCGGCCATCGTCCGCGGTTCGCCGAAGGTGGTCTGGACGGCGGCTTCGGCGGGCGCCTCGGCGGCCTGGCGAATCTCCTCGGGCAGATCGCCGACCTCGATCCGGCCGCCGCCGTGGAAGACCGCGACCGTCTCGAGCACGTTGCGCAGCTCCCGCACGTTCCCCTGCCAGCGGTTCTGGGCCAGGCACGACAGCGCCCTGCCCGAGAGCTGCATCTCCGGCTTGCCCTCGCGGGCCGCGAACTCCCTCAGGAAGTGGTCCGCGAGCAGCGGCAGGTCGTCGAGGCGGTCCCGCAGCGGCGGAATGCGCAGCGTCACGACCTTGAGCCGGTAGTAGAGATCCTCCCGGAAAACGCCCTTCTCGACCGCCTCTTCCAGATTGCGGTTGGTGGCCGCCAGCAGCCGGAAGTCGACGTCGAGCATCCTGCTGCCTCCGACGCGCATGATCTGCCGCTCTTCGAGCACCCGCAGCAGCTTGACCTGGAGTTCCGGGATCAGCTCGCTGATCTCGTCCAGGAGCAGGGTCCCGCGCGCCGCGAGCTCGAACTTGCCGATCTTGCGACCGACCGCGCCGGTGAAGGAGCCCTTCTCGTGCCCGAACAGCTCGCTCTCCAGGATCTCGTTCGGGATGGCGCCGCAGTTGAGCGCCAGGAACCTCTCCTGTCGCCGGTCGCTCGCCTGGTGCAGGGCTTTCGCCACGAGTTCCTTGCCGGTGCCGCTCTCGCCCAGGATCAGCACCGAGGCCCGGCTCGGCGCGACCTGGCGCATCTGCTGGAACAACTGCTCCATCGCCGCCGACTGGCCCACGATGGCGTCGAAGCCGAAACGCTCGTCGAGCATCTCGCGCAGGTTCGTCACCTCGTCCCGCAACTGCCAGTTCTCGATCAGCTTGAGGACGCGGCTCCGCAACTCGTAGAGGTCGACCGGCTTGGTCAGGTAGTCGTCGGCGCCGACCCGCATCGCCTCGACCGCCGACTCGATCGTGCCGAAGCCGGTCACCAGAATGACCGCCAGGTCGAGTTCCTGGGCCCGCACCCGGTTCAGGAAGGCCAAGCCGTCCATCCCCGGCATGCGCAGGTCGCAGACCGCCAGGCGCACCTTGGGTTCCCGTTCCACGAAGGCGAGCGCGGGTTCGGCGTCGTCGAAGACGCGCACGCGAAGTCCGGCCCGCTCCAGGGCGATCGCCATGGACTGGCGGGAACCGGCCTCGTCGTCGATGACGATGACCCAGGGGGCTGCGGCCATGGCGCGATCCTAGCCCGCCAGCAGTTCCTCCAGGCCCGCCTCGTTCAACACTTCGACGCCCAACTGCTCCGCCTTCCGGAGCTTCGAACCCGCCTTCTCGCCGGCGACCAGAAAGTCCGTCCGGCTGCTGACGGAACCGGTGACCTTGCCGCCTTGCGCCGTGATGCGGGCTGCCGCCTCGTTGCGGGTCAACCCGCTCAGCGTTCCGGTGAGGACGAACGTCTTGCCCTCGAGCGGGCCGTCCGCCGCCTCCTCTTCGGTCTGTTCCTCCTCGAACTGGAGGCCCGCGTCCTCCAGGCGGCGGAGCAGGTCCTGGTTCCGCTCGGAGTCGAAGAAGGCGCGCACGGACTCGGCGATGCGGCTGCCGATGTCTTCGACTTCCTCCAGCTCTTCGGCGGACGCCGCGGCGAGCGCCTCGATGCTGCCGAAACGGCGGGCGAGCAGTGACGCCGTGCTGTCGCCGACGAAGCGGATGCCGAGCGCGTAGATCAGGCGGCTGAGAGAACGCTCCTTCGATTCCTGCAGGCTGGCGATGGTTCGCGCCGCCGCCTTCTCGCCCAGCCGGGCGTCGTTCGTCTTCTTGAGATCGGCGAGCTTCTCCACGGTCAGACCGTAGAGGTCGGCCGGGTCGCGCACCAGGCCGCCCCGGACGAGTTCGCCGACCAGCCAGTCGCCCATGCCCTCGATGTCCATCGCGTTGCGCGAGGCGAAGTGGCGGATCGCCTCGCGGACGACCGCCGGGCAGGCGGCGTTGACGCAGCGGAGCAGCGCCTCCTCCTCCGGCTGGTACAGCTTCTCGCCGCAGACCGGGCACTCCGTGGGCGGCTCGAAGCGTTGAGACTCGGGGCCCCGCCGCTCCTCGAACACCGACACCACCTTGGGGATGATGTCGCCGCCCTTCTCGATCACGACCGCGTCGCCGACCCGGACGTCCTTGCGCGCCAGGTCCTCGTAGTTGTGCAGCGTCGCGCGCTTGACCGTGGTGCCGGCGACGAGCACCGGCTCGAGTTCGGCCACCGGCGTCACGGCGCCCGTGCGGCCGACCTGGGCGTTGATCGCCCGCACCACCGTCTCCGCCTGCTCGGCTTCGAACTTGAACGCCACGGCCCAGCGCGGTGCCTTGGCGGTGGCGCCGAGCCGGTCCCGAAGCTCCGGGTCGTCCACCTTGACGACCACGCCGTCGGTCTCGAAGTCGAGCTCGCCGCGCTTCTCCTGCCACTCGTCGCAGAAGGCGACGACCTCCTCGAGACTCGCGCAGCGCCGCCACGAGCCGTCGACCGGCAGACCCAGATCCGCCAGAGCGGCGAGACAGTCGCCGTGCGATCGGCGCTCCTCGTTGCCGTCGCCGCCGCCGCCGGGCTGCACCCACTCGTAGCAGGCGAGGTCCAGCCGCCTCCGCGCGACGTCCCGGCTGTCGAGCAGGCGCACCGTCCCGGCGGTCGTGTTGCGGGGATTCGCGTAGAGCTCCTGGCCGGACGCTTCGCGCTCCTCGTTCAGGGCGGCGAACACGCTGCGGCGCATGTACGTCTCCGCCCGCACCAGCAACCGCGCCGGCGCGCCCGCCGGCAGCCGCAGCGGCAGCGAGCGGATCGTCCGCGCGTTGACCGTCACGAGATCCCCGACCCTGCCGTTGCCGCGGGTCGCCGCCTCGGTCAGCACACCGTCCTCGTAGAGCAGCGAGAGCGACACGCCGTCGACCTTCAGTTCGCAGACGAAGTCGATCCCGGTGTCCGGGACCAGCCGCTCGAGCCGCTCGACCCACTCCTTGAGTTCGTCGTGGTCATAGGTGTTGTCGAGCGAGAGCATCGGCGGCTGGTGCTCGACCTGCTCGAAGCCCTCCGTGGGCTCGCCTCCGACCCGCTGCGTGGGACTGTCGGCGGTCCGGAGCCCCGGATGCTCCTCCTCCATTGCCAGCAGCTCCGCCATCAGGCGATCGAACTCGCGGTCGCTGATCTCGGGCTTCGCGTCCTGGTAGTAGAGGCGCTCGTGGCGCTGCAACTCCTCGCGCAGGAACGCGGCCCGGTCTGCGGGTGACTCCGTCATCGGTGACATTCTGGCGTGTTTTGAACCCCGCCGCAGTATGCTGCCCCTCCATGGAGTTGGTCGGCTTCTACCTCCGCTACGCCCGCCGATACCTTCATTGGGGGCTGCTGGCCCTGGCGGGGATCGTGGTCTTCGGTGTCGCCACGCTGGCCTTCATCGGATTGATGCACCCGATGTTCGAGGAGGTGCTGCTCGCCACCGAGGACGAGATCCGGGACGTCTCGATCGGCGGTCTGGCCGGTAACGGCGGCGAAGAGGACGACGGTGCGCTGGCGCGCCTGTTTCGGCCGGTCGAGGACTTCGCCGCGAGCCTGAAAGCGGCAGCGGGCGGTCTCTACGACGATCTGAAGGGGTGGGCGGGCATCGAGGGCCGCAGCGAGGTGTTCTTCGCCCCGGTCCTGATCGTGCTCGTCATCCTGCTGCGCAGCCTGATGGCGTTCGTGTCGGGCTACTCGTTCCAGCGCGCCGGGCTGGGCATCACCACCGACATCCGCAATGACCTCTACCGCCACGTCATCCACCAGTCGAGCCGGTTCCATCAGCGCTACACCTCGGGCGAGCTCTACAGCCGGGTGGTCAGCGACGTCTCGAAGCTCCAGAACGCCGTCGCGGCGCGGCTCTTCGACATCTTCATGTCGGTCGCGATGCTCCTGTTCTACGGCGCGACGCTGCTCACGCTCCACTTCACTCTGGCGGTCGTGTCGCTCTTCGCGGTGCCTCTGTTCGCCTTCCTGCTGGCGCGCTTCGGCAAGGGGATGCGGAAGGTCACCTACCGCAGCCAGGAGCGCATGGCCGACCTCTCCGGGCTTCTGACCGAAGGCATCAGGGGCAACCGGGTGGTCAAGGCGTTCGGCATGGAGGAGTTCGAGTGCGGACGGTTCGAGCGAGCCACCCGCGGCCACCTGCTCGCCAACCTGCGTGCGCAGTTCCTGTCGACCCTCTCGAGTCCGGTGATCGAGTCGACGGCGGCGGTCGGCGGCGCGGTTCTGGTCGTCTCCGCCGGCCTGATGATCCGCGACGGGCAACTGACCTTCAGTCAGTTCATTCAGTTCCTGCTCGTGCTCATGATGATGTACGACCCGATCCGCAAGCTGAACAAGGTCAACCTGGTGCTGCAGGAGGCGGTGGCGTGCAGCCACCGCATTCACGGACTGATGCAGGTCGAGAGCGAGATCGTCGACCGCCCGACCGCGCCGCCCGTCTCCGGGCTCAAGGAGGGCGTCCGGTTCGAGGAGGTCTCCTTCGACTACGAGGACACGGGACACGGCAAGGGGGTGCTCTCCGGCATCCGTCTTGAACTCCATCGCGGCGAGGTCGTGGCCCTGGTCGGCGCCTCGGGCGCCGGCAAGTCGACTCTCGTCAACCTCCTGCCGCGCTTCTTCGACCCGGTCTCCGGCCAGGTCCAGATCGACGGCACGGACATCCGCGCCCTGCCGCTCCAGAACCTGCGCTCCCTGATCGGCATCGTCACCCAGGAGACGGTGCTGTTCAACGACTCGGTGCGGAACAACATCGCCTACGGCCGCGACGACCTGCCGATCGAGGAGGTGCGGATGGCGGCGGCCGCCGCCTACGCCGACGACTTCATCATGGCGATGCCCGAGGGCTACAACACGGTGATCGGCGAGGGCGGCCAGAACCTCTCCGGCGGCCAGCGCCAGCGGCTCGCGATCGCCCGGGCGCTGCTCAAGAACGCTCCCATCCTGATCCTCGACGAGGCGACCTCCCATCTCGACACGGAGTCCGAGGTCGTCGTGCAGCGGGCGATCTACAACCTGATGGAGGGCCGCACCGCCCTGGTCATCGCCCACCGCCTGTCGACGGTCGTGCGCGCCGACCGGATCGTCGTCCTGGACGGCGGCTCGATCGTCGAGGAAGGAACCCACGAGCAACTGCTGGAACTGGGCGGCGCCTACAAGCGCCTCTACGATCTCCAGTTCCATGGCTAAGGGTGCCGGCCGCTGGCCGCGCACCCAGGGTGTCCCATGAAGGTCCGCGGCGCCGCCCTGGCGCCCGCTGCCGTGGCGGTGCGGTTTCTCTCCCAGGCGCTCACCGCGACCTGGCGCCTCGACCGCCTCGAGGGCCGCGAGCACCTGGAGCGGGCGCTCAAGCCGCCGGCCCTGCTCGCCTGCTGGCACGAGCAGACGGCGCTTTCCCTGCTGCTGGTGCGCAGGTGCCTGCTGCCCGCCGGCGGGCCGGTGTCCATCCTCGCCAGCCACTCCGCCGACGGCGAGATCTCGGCGCGGGTCGGCCGCGCCTGGGGCATCCGCGTCACTCGCGGTTCGACCTCGCGGGGCGGCCGCGAGGCGGCCCTCCACCTCTACGGCGAACTCCGCCGGTACCGGTCGACCCTGCTCCTCATGCCCGACGGTCCCCGCGGTCCGGCCCGCGAGGCGAAACCCGGCGGCATCGTGCTGGCGGCGACGTCCGGCGCGCCGATCGTTCCCGCCGGTCTGGCCGCCGCCCGCGGCTTCAGATTGCGAAGCTGGGACCGCATGGCCGTCGGCGCTCCGTTCACCCGCGTGGCGGTCGCCGTCGGCGAGCCGATGGCGCTCGAGCGCCGGGCGACGCCCGTGGAGCGCGAGGCGGCGCGGCTCGAACTCGGCGCCAGGCTCGACGAACTGACGGCCAGGGCCCGCCAACTGCTCTCCTGAGCGGGAATCCACCGGTGCCGGAACGGGTTGAAGCCTGTGTTCCTCCCCGTGTTCCTGTCCGATGGAAACCCCGCGAAACCCGCGAGAATGCTAGAATCCTGGCGCTTTTCCCTCGCCCGTGCATCACGGGCGGAGGCCAGGCCTATGCCTTTCCATCGTTTCATCGACATTTTTCTCCGCATCCCCACTGGGTGCGCGGGTCCTCTGACCCGCTGCCGCCGAAGGCGGCGTCGAAACGCCGGGCGAAGCCCGTCAATTCTGACCGCCATCGCGCTCCTCGTTGCCCCCGCCGCACACGCCCTCGTCTACGTCATGCCGACCGACGAGGCGATGGTCGACCGTTCGCCCGTCATTGTCTTCGGCGAAGTCGTCGCCGCCGAGCCAGCGCCGGTGGAAGGCATCCCCTCGACCGACTTCATGTTCCAGGTCGAGGACGTGCTGAAGGGCTTCGTCCCCGGCGGCACGATCGTCGTGCGCCAGCCGGGGGGCATCGGCGCCGGCGGCATGGCGGCCCGGATCATGGGGCTACCCGATCTCGTCGAGGGAGACCGGATGCTGCTCTTCCTCGACCCGGTCGAGGGCGCCTACCGCACCGTCGAGCTCGCGCTCGGCATGTTCTTCGAGGTGCGGGCCGGCGGCCGGACGCTGCTCGTGCGCGAGTCGTCGCTGGGTTGGGGGGCGCCAGTACCGGACGACGCCCTGTCGAACGAGCGTGTTCGGGCGCGCCTGCCGCGTCACGCGGAGCCGTTCCGGCGCTGGATCGCCGACGTCGCGGCCGGTCGCGAGCAGCCGGCGGACTACTTCGCGGCCGACCTGGCCGAGGGGCCCGTCGCGGTCGCGTCTCCCTACAACCTGACCCGCGCCCCGTCGGGTTGCGAGCGGCCCGGAACCCGGCTGCGCTGGCGCAGTTTCGACCGGGGCGAGAGCGTTGGCATGGTGGTTCAGGCCAGCGGTCAGCCGGGCGCTCCGGGCGGTGGCCGTTCCTCGGTGCTGGCCGGCATGCGCGCCTGGAACGGGGATCCCAGGAGCCGCGTGCACCTGGTGCAGAGCGGCTTCACGAACGAGGAGTTCACGCTGGCGCCGAACGGCGAGAACTCGATCGGCTTCGAGGACCCGCAGGACCAGATTCTGGGCTCGTTCACTCCAGAGACCGGCGGCATCCTCGCGATCGCCGCCGTGTACTTCTACTGCGGCGCGTCGACCCCGCCGCACCCGGTGCCGCGAGGCGGTGGCGTGCAGGCCTATGAGATCGTCGAGGCCAACATCGCCACCCAGGACGGCTATCGCGAGTGGCTGGCCCGCAACCCGAACCCGCGGCGGGCCCACGACGAGATCATGACCCACGAGCTGGGTCACGCCCTCGGCATCAGCCACTCCTGCGCCGACGAGGCGAGCGGACCCTGCAACGAGTTGACCGACGAGGCGATCATGCGCGCGACCGCTCACGGCGACGGCCGGGGCGGGGCGCTCAACCGCGACGACCGGAACGCGGTGCGCTTCCTCTATCCGGTGACCGGCCCGGTCGGTCCGGTGGGGCCGGCGGCGCCCTCCGACCTGACCGTCACCGCGATCAGCCAGACGGAACTCGAGCTGCGCTGGCAGGACCGCTCCGGCAACGAGACGGGCTTCGAGATCCACGAGCGGATGGTCGACAGCGAGTTCATGCGCATCGACACGCTGCCGGCGAACACGACATCCGTCGTTATCGAGCACATTCCTCCCGCGTCCTTCCGCGCGTACCAGGTCGTCGCCACGAACAACCGCGGCAGGTCGAGCCCCACGCTCGAAGTGGGCGCGACGACGCTCGCCGAGGTCGGGGAGTGTGTCGAGGACGGGGACACGGTGTGCCTGAACGAGGGACGTTTCCGGGTCGAGCTCCAGTGGGAATCGGCCGACGATGCCGGCGCGGGCGCCGCCGTGCCGCTGACCAACGACACGGGCTACTCGTGGTTCTTCAACGAGGACAACGTCGAGGTGGTGGTCAAGGTGCTCGACGGCTGCGCCTTCAACCAGCGCTACTGGGTGTTCGCGGGCGGACTGACCGATGTCGAGGTCATCATGAAGGTGATCGACTCGGAGACCGGGGTGGCCGCCACCTACTACAACCGGCCGGGCACCGCCTTCGAGCCCGTGCAGGACCAGGAAACCTTCGCCGTCTGTTCCCAGGGCGCCAACCTCTACGGCGAGAGCCGCTACCTGCTCGCGGCCGACGAGATGGAAGCGCTGCGCGGCGGCATGGACCTCACGGCCGCTTCGACCGAGGCCGCGTTCGAGTGGCCGGCGCCCTTCCAGGTAGGGCTCGCTCAGGACGGCGGCGGCAGTTGCGTGCCCGACGAACGGACCCTCTGCCTCGAGAAGGGCCGCTTCTCGGTCCGCGCCACCTGGGAGAAGCCGGACGGCGAGACCGGCGACGCCGTCGCCTGGCCGCTGACGGGAGACACGGGCCTCTACTGGTTCTTCGCTCCGAGCAACGTCGAGATGGTGCTCAAGGTGCTCGACGGCTGCGGCATCAACCAGCACCGCTGGGTGTTTGCGGGCGGCCTGACGGACGTCGGCGTGGCGATGACCGTCACCGACACCGAGACCGGCCAGGTGCAGAGGTACGGGAACCCGGTCGGCACGGCGTTCCAGCCGGTGCAGGATCTGAACGCGTTCGCCTGCTCAGCGCCCTAGCCAACCCGCCGGCGCGCCGGCTCTGGGACCGCAGGGATAGGGTCGTGAGGCTCTTCGCTCGCCTGTGCGCGCCGGGCGAAGGCTGACTTCTCATGTCTGTCCATCGTCCCTTCGACATTCCTTTCTGCCGGTGCATCGCCGGAGTGGTGCTGCTGGCGGCGCCGGCTGCCGGCCTCGTCTACGTCATGCCGACCGACGAGGCGATGGTCCAGCGGTCGCCCGTCATCGTGTTCGGCGAGGTCGTCGCCACCGAGCCCGGGCCGGCCGGTGGCCCGCTCTCCACCGACGTCATGTTCCAGGTCGAGGAGGTGCTCAAGGGCTTCGTGCCGGGCGGCACGATCGTCATTCGCCAGCCCGGCGGGGTCGGCCCGGACGGTCTGGTGGGCCGGGTGGTCGGCCTGCCGGCTCTGGCCGAAGGCGACCGGGTGCTGCTCTTCCTGAATCCGGTCGAGGGCGTCTACCGTACGGTCGAGCTTGCCCTCGGCATGTTCTTCGAGACGCCGGCGGGCGGCAGCACGCTGCTGCAGCGCGAACCGTCGCTTCGCGTCGGGGCCGTTGCCGGTGGCTCCACCGCCGTCGCACCGGCCGATGAGTGGCGCCCGCGCGACGCGGTCCGGTTTCGGCGCTGGATCGCCGATCACGTAGCCGGCGCCGACGGACCGGCCGACTACTTCACGAGCGATCCGGGAGACGATCCCGAGGTAGTCGTCTCCGCCTTCAACCTGTCGTCTTCGGACGGCTGCCCTCGGCCGGAGCTTCCCACTCGCTGGCTGGAGTTCGACCGGGGTGAGAGCGTGGGGATGGTGGTCCACGAGGACGGCCAGCGGGGCGTCGTGGGCGGCGGGATGTCACAGGTGCTTGCCGCGATGCGGGCATGGAACCAGGATCCCAGGAGTCGGGCCAACCTGGTGCAGGGTGGCCTGACGAAGGAGAAACCGTCCCTGGAGTCCGACGGCGTGAACTCGATCACCTTCGAGGATCCTCACGACGAGATCGAAGGTACTTATGACCCGGCAACGGGCGGCACGCTCGCCCTCGCGTGGTGGTACTACTGGTGCCGCGAGCACGACATTCCAGGCCGGCCGCGGGCGGAGGCGTACGAACTGGCGGAGGCCAACATCACGACCCAGGACGGTTACTACCGCTGGGTGGCGTCGACGGAGAATCCCCGGCTGGCCCATGCGCAGGTCATGGCGCATGAGCTGGGTCACGTGCTGGGCCTCGGCCACAGTTGCGGCGATGAGAAGAGCGGCCCCTGCGTTTCGGACCAGGAGAAGGGCACGATCATGCGGTCGCACATCGGCGACGACCTGATCGAGGGCGCCGCGCTCAAGCGCGACGACCGGAACGGGGTGCGCGCCCTCTACCCGCTGACCGGCCCGGTCGGTCCGGTGGTTCCGGCGGCGCCCTCCGGCGTGACGATCACTGACATCAAGCAGACGGAACTGACGCTGCGCTGGCAGGACCGTTCCGGCAACGAGACGGGCTTCGAGATCCACGAGCGGATGGTCGACAGCGAGTTCATGCGCATCGACACGCTGCCGGCGAACACGACATCCGTCGTTATCGAGCACATTCCTCCCGCGTCCTTCCGCGCGTACCAGGTCGTCGCCACGAACAACCGCGGCAGGTCGAGCCCCACGCTCGAAGTGGGCGCGACGACGCTCGCCGAGGTCGGGGAGTGTGTCGAGGACGGGGACACGGTGTGCCTGAACGAGGGACGTTTCCGGGTCGAGCTCCAGTGGGAATCGGCCGACGATGCCGGCGCGGGCGCCGCCGTGCCGCTGACCAACGACACGGGCTACTCGTGGTTCTTCAACGAGGACAACGTCGAGGTGGTGGTCAAGGTGCTCGACGGCTGCGCCTTCAACCAGCGCTACTGGGTGTTCGCGGGCGGACTGACCGATGTCGAGGTCATCATGAAGGTGATCGACTCGGAGACCGGGGTGGCCGCCACCTACTACAACCGGCCGGGCGCCGCCTTCCAGCCGGTCCGGGACCAGGAAACCTTCGCCGTCTGTCCGCAGGGCGCCAACCTCTACGGCGAGAGCCGCTACCTGCTTGGGGCGGACGAGATGGAGGCGCTGCGCGGCGGCAGTGCCGGTGCGCCTCCGGACGTCGGTGCGCCGGCCTTCTGGCCGGCATCCGAACTCGCGCAGGACGCAGGCGGCAGTTGCGTGCCCGACAAGCGGACACTCTGCCTGGAGAAGGGCCGCTTCGCGGTCCGCGCCACCTGGGAGAAGCCGGACGGCGAGACCGGCGAGGCCACCGCCTGGCCGTTGACCGGAGACACCGGCCTCTACTGGTTCTTCGATTCCAGCAACGTCGAGATGGTGCTGAAGGTGCTCGACGGCTGCGGCGTGAACGGCCACCGCTGGGTGTTCGCGGCCGGCCTGACGGATGTCGGCGTGAAGTTCACGGTCACCGACACCGAGACCGGCGAGGCGCAGGCGTTCTCGAAACTCCCGGGCCCGCTGTTCAAGCCGCTGCAGGAACTGAAGGCCTTCTCCTGCGAGGCCCCGTAGTCGACCCGCCGGTGCGCCACTGTCGGGTTCTGGCCGGCTTCTGCTTGCCGGATGCGTCGCCTCTGGCAACACGCCGATTTGCATTCTTCTATAAGTTGGGCGTAATCTACTGGGACGTATAGATTTCCCACTCAACACCGGGGGTGCTCCGCCGGAAAGGGAAGACCATGAGACTGAGCCGCCGTACCACACGACATCTCATCTGCCTGACGAGCCTGCTGGCGTTCGTTTCGACGCCGCTTCTGGCCCAGACGGGAATCGACCTCCTGGACCCGGAGCAGGTGCTGCGCGCCGGGGAGTCGCCCGGACAGCCGGACGGCACCACGACAGTCCGGGCCGTGCTGGACGACGACCCGACGGGCCTTCTTCAGGCGACCCATGTCAGAGACACGCTTCGGTATGACGACGGGGAGTTTGAGAACTTCGAAGCGGGCGGTTCTTTTCTGGAGCCGGTTTCGTCCGGCGGCACGATTGAATGGGCGCAGCGCTTCGAGGTGCCCGCAGACAGCGCGGTCGTAAGCGCCAGGGTTTGCTTCCTCCGGCCAGAGGGCGACCCGAACAGGTCGCTGGACTTCAAGCTGCGCTTCTACAGCAATGTGGTCGAGAGCCGGGTCATTAGCAATCCGGGCCGTCGGGGTGGGCTGAGCTACACGATCGAGTCAGACATCAGGGTCGCTGGAGATAGCCGGTGCCTGGTCTTGAGAGGTCACCTCGTCGGCAAGGTGCTCCGGCGGGGCAGGCACTGGGTCGGTGTCGAATGGAACACCGCGACGCAGAAGCGTCTCGGCGGAGACCACTACACGCCCGACGACAAGGCAGATGAGGATCGCAGCGGCGATCCCGTCCATGATACGGAGTTACGGTACCGGAGCCTGCCGGTTCAAACGGGCACGGCCTACGATGGCTGGCTGGATCCCCGTTTTGGTGGTCCCCAGCTCACCTCCGGCCTCAAGGCGATCGGCATCAGCTTGATTGTGGAGAGGACGCACGCAGCCGAGCCCGAGCCTGACCCCACACCGATGCCCGATCCCACACCCGATCCCACGCCCGATCCCACGCCCGAGCCGGATCCGGATCCGGGCGTGATCACTCCGCCGCCCACCGGGGCCGGCTACTCCGCCTGCCGTCCCACGGTGGCGCCGCTCACCTTCGAGGGCGGGATCAAGGTCAGCCTTTGCTACGACACGATGAAGGGGGACATGGGGGACGCCGAGAGCGTGTACGGGTCGGACAACTCCGGTCTGCTCTACTTCTTCGAGCCCGACAACGCGGAGGTCTTCGTCAAGGTGCTCGACGGCTGCAGCCACAACGGCCACCGCTGGGTCTACATGGCGGCGTTGACGGACGTGGCGTTCAACATGTACGTCAACGACGGTCGAAACCCGACGAAGGCGTACCACAACCCGTCGGGTAAGAACCACGCGCTCGTGCAGGACCAGATGGGGTTTCCCTGCTCCCGGTAAGGGCGTAGGCAGCGGGTCTTCTGACCCGCCGCCGCTGTAGGCGGCTTCGAATCGCCGGCCGCAGGCCGACCTTTCTTTTCCTCCCCGTCTGCCCGTTACGCTACGCGGGCCCGTCTGGCACGTCTCTTGCGGTGAACTCCTGCCGCAGGGGCGCTCGTTCACAGACGACCAAGGAGGAATCGCCCATGACGTGTCGCACTCTAGTTGCCGGTTGCCTCGCTTCCCTGGCCTCTACCTTCGTCCTCGGGTCGCCGTCAGCCGCCCAGTCCGGCCGTGACCTGTTGCGGCCCGAGCCGAGAGCGGAGATCGAGGCCGAACGACTGAGCCTCGTCGAGTACGTGGACGCCGTACGCGTCACGGCCCGCGGCCGCAGCGTAGTGTCCGTCAACCGGACCGCCGCGAGTGTGCGCCAGCCGGCCACGGAGGTCTACCAGTACGACGACAACGTCTTCGAGGGCTTCTATCGGCTCGTCGGCAACGCCTCGAATGACTTCCTCTACGAGATGGAGTTCGCCCAGCGGTTCCGGTTGCCCGAAGCAGGGACCGTCGAGTACGCGGTGGCGTGCATGGCGAGGACGCAGGACGACACGAGCGGCGACGCGGCGTTCTCCTTGAACTTCTACTCGGGTGCCGGAAACACGCCCGTGACCCTTCTCGCCGCTTTCGACGTCCCGGCGCGACTCCCGGAGGCCGGGACCTTCATCTGCTTCGAGATCGGTGGCGCCGTGGCGGGCCTGGAGCTGAACGCCGGCCAGATCTGGGTCGCCGCTTCCTGGTCGCGCGGCAACCCGCCCGCGAACACGAAGCTCCTCGCGGTCGACGAGGACGGCTCGGATGGGCGGCGGGCGTTCCGTGGTCGTGAAAGCGAAGACGACGAGTGGGAGCGCTGGCAGGTCGACACGGACCCGGGCGTCTACGGCATTCGCCTCGCCGTCAACCACCCGGATCCCGAACCCGACCCGCAACCCGACCCGGATCCCACACCCGATCCAGGCCCCGACCCGGATCCCGATGCCGGCCCACCGACCGGAGAGGGCTACACCGACTGCGTTCCCCAGACGACGCCGCTCGTCTTCGAGGGCGGCTACAACGTCCGCATGTGCTACGAGACGAGCGAGGGCACCATCGGCGAGGGCAAGGCCGGCATCTGGGCCTCCGGCCAGTCGGGTCTGCTCTGGTTCTTCACCCGGGACAACGCCGAAGTGCTGATCAAGGTGCTGGACGGCTGCGGCTTCAACAACCACCGCTGGGTGTACGTGGCGCCGGTGACCGACCTCGCCTTCAACCTCTACGTCGTCGACAGCCAGCGAAACACCTGGTCCCACCACAACCGCCAGGGAGACACCGCGTCCACCAGGAGTGACAACGAGGCCTTTCGTTGCAGCAACTAGGCGGCCGCCAGGCCGGCTCCCTGTTGGCCGCCGCCCTCCTGACCGCCCCGGCCGCAGCGATCGTCTACGTCCTCCCCACCGACGACTCCATGGTCGAGCGCTCCGGGGCGATCGTCTTCGGCGAAGTCCTCGCCGCGTCCCCTGGCCTCCGTGAAGGCTCGGCGTTCACGGACTACACCTTCGAAGTCGAAGAAGTCCTCAAGGGCTTCGTCCCCGGCGGCACCATCGTCGTGCGCCAGCCCGGCGGCCTCCTGCCCGGCGGCATCGCGATGCGGGTCCAGGGCCTCCCGATGCTGGCGGCAGGGGACCGCGTCCTGCTCTTCCTCGACCCGCTGGCCGACGCCTACCGCCCGGTCGAGCTCGCCCTCGGCGTCTTCTTCGAGGTCCGGACCGCCCGGGGCCCGTTGCTGATCCGGGAACCGTCGCTTGACGGTGAGGTGACCCTGCCCGGCGACCCCGCGGCCGCGGACCGTGCCCGGGCCCGGCTGCCGCGCGATTCCTCTGGCTTCCGACGCTGGATCGCGGACCGGGCGACGGGCGTCGAGCGCTCCGCGGACTACTTCCTGGTGGAGCCGCCGGAGGGCCCCATCGCGGTCAGGTCGCCGTTCACGGCGACGCGAAGCCCTGACGAGTGCTTTCACGACGGCCTGCCGCTGCGCTGGCGCGAGTTCGACAGCGGCGGGAGCGCGGGCTTCACCGTCCAATCCGGAGGTCAACCCGGGGTCTCGGGAGGCGGCCTGTCGCAAGTACGCACCGCAATGCGGGCCTGGAACAACGTTTCCGGCAGCCGCGCCAACCTGGTCCTCCACGGCACCTCGAACGCGGACTACTACGTCGACACTGTGGACGGCGTGAACTCGATCTCCTACGAGGATCCGTTCGATGAGATCGAGGGGACGTTTCGGCCGAGCGCGGGTGGCGTCCTCGCGATCACCCACAGCTTCTTCTACTGCGGCGCCTCGGAGGTCCCCCACCCGATTCCGGGCAACAGCTCGGTCGAGGCGCTGGAGCTGATCGAGTCGAACATCGCCACCCAGGACGGGTTCGGGGACTGGCTGGCGCTGTCTCCGCATCCTCGCGAGAACCATGAGGAGATCATGGCTCACGAACTGGGCCACGCGATTGGCATCGGCCACTCCTGCGGCGACGCCAGGAGCGGTTCCTGCGACGGGGTGACGGGCGAGGCGATCATGCGGGCGACGGCCCACGGCGACGGCCGCGGGGCGCGGCTGAACAGCGACGACCGGGCCGCGGCGCGTTTCCTGTACCCCGTTCCCGGCGCCGACCCAGAGCCGGACCCGACCCCCGATCCCGATCCGACGCCAGATCCCGACCCACCTCCCGACCCGCCGACCGAGCCCGACCGGACTCTCGGTCCCCTGCCGGATCCTCCTCAGGGGCCCGGCTACACGGACTGCCGTCCGGAGATGGCGTCCCTCGTGTTCGACGGAGGCTTCAAGGTCGCCGTGTGCTACGAGACGGCGAGTGGGGGAGTCGGCGAAGGCAAGGCCGGCATCTGGGCTTCGGGCGAATCGGGCCTGCTCTGGTTCTTCAATCGCGACAACGCGGAAGTCCTGGTCAAGGTCCTGAACGGCTGCCATCTGACCGGCCACCGCTGGGTGTACGCCGCTCCGGTCACCGACCTCGCCTTCAACCTCTACGTTCAGGGCGCCGACGGGAGCAACTGGAGCCACCACAACCGGCTCGGCGAGACCGCAGCGAGCAGGAGCGACAACTTCGCTTTCCCCTGCGACTGATGCCGCCGCGCCGGGTCTGACCGTCGCCGGTCGGCAACTCGTTAGATCCCGGGCAGACAACGGTCAGCCGTCCGTCCGGTAGCGTCGTGGATCATGCGGGTCGCAGTTGTCTGGAACTACGGTACGCCGCTCCGGCAGTGCAGCTTCCGGTTCGAGGAGTACGTTCGCGGGCTCGAGGCGCTCGGCCACGAGGCGTTCGTTGCCTGTCCCGAATCCTCGAACGACGGCTTTCCCGTGCCGATCGTTTCGCCGCCGGGCGGCGGCGGCCTGGAGGACGACGAGTTCTGGCGCGGCCTCGAGGCCGACGTGGCGATCGTGCCGTCCTTCCACCAGATGTCGGATCTCCTGGAGCTGATCCGCGGCGCTGGCGTGCGCACGATCGCCATGGGCGACTCGGACGGCCAGATGGGTCTTCGCGCGTTTCCCCTGGCCACGCTGCGCCGGAAGGTCTTCTCCGGCTCGCCGGACCGCGACCACCAGCTTCGGCAACTCCGCTTCCTGGCCCGGCGCTACCTGCTGTCCTTCCGCCGGACCGACCCGCAGGACGCCGAGTTCGTCCGCAGCGCGGGGGAGTCCGACGTGCTCATCCTCGGTTGCGAGGAAGCGAAGGTCCATTTCCGCCGCTTCCTCCGCACGGCCGGCGCGGCGGATCTCCAAGGCCGGGTTCACGTCTCGCCGCTCGCCATCCACCGGGTCTACGTCGATTCGCCCGACCTCGGCCGGGAACGGCGAGGCATGGTGGCGATCGGCCGCTGGGACGATCCCCAGAAGAACGCACCGCTGCTGGCGGGGGCGCTTGCGCGCTACTTCGGTCGTGGCGGCCGCGAGGCGCGCGGCGAGCCGGTCAGCATCTTCGGTCCGGGCGCCGAGAGTCTCTTCGGCGAGCTCAACCGGCGCTTCCCGAACGTCGAGCACCATGGGCCGCAGTACCCGGAAGTCCTCGCCGACGCGCTGGCCGGCAGCCGCTTCATCGTCTTCTCGTCGCGGTGGGAAGGCGCGCCGCACGCCGGTTGCGAGGCGCTGTCGATGGGAGCGACCGTCGTGGGTACGCCGATCCCGAGCCTTCGGAGCTGGTCCGAGGGCGGCGCCTACGGTCGCGTCGCCTCCGCGCACCGCGCCGGGCCGCTGGCCGCGGCGATCGCGGAGGAACAGGCGGCGTGGCGGCGCGGCGAACGCCACCCGGCTAGCATCGCCGCGGTATGGCGCCAGCGGAGTTCGGGCCGCGGCGTCTGCCAGACGATGCTCGAGGCCCTGGCCCAATGAAGTCGTTCCAACGCCGGCCGCTGGAGGTCATCCTCGACACCACCGAGCGCTGCAACCTGAAGTGCAAGATGTGCTACTTCTCGGCGGTCGACCGGCTGCAGTTCCTGCCCTTCGACCGGCAGTTGTCCCGGAACGGGATGATGCCGCTGGAGACCTTCTCCCGGGTCGCGGCCGACCTCTTCCCCCGTGCCCGACGGGTCGCCCTGGGCTGCGCGGCCGAGCCTCTGGTGCACCCGAAGTTCATCGACATCGTTCGCGAAGCCGGCAGCTACGGCGTTCCCGACCTGTGGTTCCCGACCAACCTGCTGCCGCTGACGCCGGCCAAGGCCGAGGCGATCTGCGAGGCCGGCGTGAGCACGGTCGGCGTGTCGATGGACGGCACGAACGCGGAGACCTACGAGGCGATCCGGGTCGGCGGCAAGTTCGACCGGCTGATGCGTTCGCTCGACCTGCTGAACGAGGTCCGGCGCGGCGCCGCCACGAGGCTGCGGCTGATCTTCGTGTGGATGCGGACGAACCGCGGCGATCTCGCCGACCTGCCGCGCTTCGCCGAGGAAGTCGGCGCCAGTGAGCTCGACGTCCGCTTCGTGGCGCCGACCGCTCACGTGAGCGCCGAGGACGAGCTGCTCGACGACGAGGACCCCGGCGCGCTGCGCGCCGAGCTCGCCGCCGCGGCGGAGGAGGCCGCCGCCCGCGGGCTCCGTCTCGTCTCCTACCCGGACTTCGACGACGGTCAGCCGGTTGGCCTGCGTGGCCACATGATGCGCTGGCGAGCGGGCCTCTACGACCGCCAGCGGCTGCGCGGCCGCTTCCGCACCGCGGTCGCCGGCTGCGCCTGGCCCGGTCACACGGTGGTGGTCCGGCCCAACGGCGCGGTCTCGCCGTGCATCTTCTGGGATGAGCAGCCGATCGGTCTGTATCCGGAGACCTCGCTTGGGGAAGTCGAGCGGGCGCCGTTGCTGGCGGAGATCGTCGATGGGCTGAAGAGCGGCAACCCCTGCGGCACGTGCCGGTCGTGCTCGGAGCGGAAGCATGCGCTGTACTTCCGGTTGCAATGGCGGCAGCAGGCCGGGGAGCGGCTGGAGCAGTTGGGGGCGGGGCCGGGGAGTGGTGGTGTGGCTGAGGTGGGGGAGAAGAGCGGTCGGCCTTCGGCCGGCGATTCTCCGCCGCTTTCGGCGGCAGCGGGTCTTCCCAGTCCCGCCGCGTGGATCGCGGAGCACACTCCCGCCGAACCCTTCGACCGCGTCCTCTTCGTCGGCGACGAAGCCTGGGCCCCCCAACTCCTCCGCGCAGGCTTCGCAAAGCAAGTCGACATCGTCACCTCAAGTGCCAGTGCCAGTGCCGGTGCCGGTGCGCCAGCCGGCGTCCGCCACGTCCCCATCCACCCCCGCCGCCCCGAGCTCCCCGCCGCCGCCTACCAGGCGGCCTGCTGCATCGGCGGCCTGTCCTCCCATCTCCGCCTCGAACGGCTACTCGACGCCGTGCTCGACGCCCTGGAACCGGGCGGCCGGCTGTTCGTGGACGATTACGTGGGCCCGGCCCGCCACCAGTGGAACCACCGCACCGGCGCCGCGGCGGCCGCCGCCTACCGCCGGCTGCCGGCCGCGGCGCGGCGCTTCGAGCGGCTGCCCATGCCGCCGGTGGAAGGCGACTGCGCCCGGGCCACCCGCTCCGGCGATGTCGCTCGCCTGATCCGCACCGGATTCCGGGTCGAGTCCGTGCGCCCCTACGGCGGCGACCTGGTCGCGCCGCTCGCCACCTCTGTCGACTGGAGCCGGCTGCCGGAGGCCGACCTACAGCGCCTCGTGGAGGGCTCCGGCGCCGGTGGCCACTACGCGCTGACGGTGGCCCGTCCCCGCACCGGCTGGCTGCGGCGGCTGGCCGGGATTCGCTACCGCGTCGGTCCCAAGGTCCGTCGTGTTTTCATTTACGAGCCCCGGCGCGCTCGCGACCTGGCGTTCCAGGCGCTGCGCGGAAAGGTCTAGATCATGGTCGCAAACCTTCGTTGGGGAATCATCGGTCCGGGCGCCATCGCCCGCGTCTTCGCCACCGCAATCGATGGGCTGGACGGTCACGAGATCGTCGCAGTCGGCAGCCGCGACCCGCAGCGGGCGGTCAACTTCAACGCCGAGCGCGGCTACGTGGATGCCGAGGCCGGCACCTACAGGGACCTCGTGCGCAGCGAGTCGGTCGACGCCGTCTACGTCGCCAGTCCCCATCCCGGTCACCTGGAGCACGCGGCGCTGGCGCTCCGGCACGGCAAGGCGGTGCTCTGCGAGAAGCCGCTCTGCGTCAACGCCTCGGAGGCCCGCCGGCTGTGCGCCATCGCCCGCGAGCTGGGCCGGCCGCTGCTCGAGGCGATGTGGACCCGATTCCTGCCGGCGACGCAGCGGGCCGCGGACTGGATCGCCAACGGCACGATCGGAGAGCCGAGCCGGGTGGTCTGTTCCTTTGGCTTCCGCGCGGCGTTCGATCCGGAGAGCCGGCTCTACGATCCCGAACTGGGCGGCGGCAGCCTGCTCGATATCGGCTGCTACACGCTGTCGCTGGCGTCGCTCGTCTTCGGGGAGCGGGTGACCGGGGGCAACATCCCGCAGATCGAGGTCCGCGCCGATCTCGCTCCGTCCGGCGTCGACGAGCACTGCAAGATTGTTCTGCGCTTCGGGGACGGCGCCGAGGCGTACCTGGAATGCTCGATCAGCCAGGCCGTTTCCGCCACCGGCGTCGTCCAGGGCGACGGCGGGAGGATCGTGATTCCGGACTTCTGGCGC
The DNA here is from genome assembly GCA_028875725.1 of Acidobacteriota bacterium. Taxonomy (NCBI): domain Bacteria; kingdom Pseudomonadati; phylum Acidobacteriota; species Acidobacteriota bacterium. The sequence continues at coordinate 246,620 of JAPPCR010000005.1, read as the reverse complement.
GCCCAGACGCTCAAGCTGGAGTGCGAGACGAAGGACGTCGCCACACTGGAGTGCCCCTTCCTCTGCAACGGCTACGAGTACCAGGCGCTCGAACTCGCACGAATGCTCCGCGACGGCGACATCGAGAGCCCTCTCCTGCCGCACGCGGAGTCCATCGGCCTGATCGAACTGATGGACGACCTGCGCCGCCGCATGGGCGTCCAGTACCCCTTCGAGCCAAGCATCGGCGTCACCGCCGGAACCCACAGGGCCATGACCTACCGCCCTGTCGACGACGTCCACCTCCCCCGTCTCGTCCTCGGCACCATGTCCCTCAACGACGAAACCCCCGCTGCCCAGGACGACGCCGACGCCCTCCTCGACGCTGCCTTCGAGAACGGCCTCTCCGCCGTCGACACCGGCCACGTCTACGGCGGCGGTGCCTCCGAACGCGCCATCGGCTCCTGGCTGGAGCGCAGCGGCCTTGCCGACGACGTCTTCGTCCTGTCCAAGGGCTGCCACCCCGATGCGGCGGGGCCGCGCGTCAACCCCGAAGCCCTGGCCCGGGATCTCGCCGAGTCGCTCGACCGGCTCCGGCTGCCGGCCGTCGACCTCTACATGCTGCACCGGGACGATCCGGCGGTGCCGGTCGGCGAGATGGTCGACGCCTTCGCCGAACACCTCGCGGCCGGCCGGTTGCACGCCTACGGACTCTCCAACTGGACCCGCGCGCGGATCGAGGAGGCCTGCGACTACGCGGAAGCCAACGACCGTCCGCTGCCCGCCGGGTCGAGCCCCAACTTCTCGCTCGCCGACCAGGTCAAGGATCCGTGGGGCGGGGGCTGCGCCACCCTGACCGGCGCGGCGGCCGCCGACGACCGCGAGTGGCACCGCGACACCGGCATGGCCATCTTCGCCTGGTCGTCCCTTGCGCGCGGCCTGTTCTCGGGCCGCGTCACGCGCCGCAGCCTCGCCGCCGATCCCGGGCTCGTCGACCAAGCCTGCCGCACCGCCTACGTCCACAACGTGAACCTCGCGCGCCTGGACAGGGTGATCGAGTTCGCGGAGGCCGGCGGTGCCTCCGTGCCCCAGATTGCGCTCGCCTGGGTGCTCGCCCAGGACCTTCCCCTTCACGCGATCGTCGGCGCGGCCACCGGGGAGGAAGTCGAGGATCTCGCCGCCGCGGCGGCTCTGACGCTGACCGAAGAAGAGCAGAAGTGGCTGAGCAACGGCGGCCGCCGACCGCTCTCGATGGCCCGCGAGAGCCTGGCCAAGCGCCTGGAACGCCAGGCCATCCGCATCGGCCGCCGCCTGCCGGGTCCGATCAAACGCCCGATCAAACGGCTGGTAGGCCGCGCGTAGGTGTAGGTGCTCCCAGAGCACGACCGTCGTCGTGCCGGGACGCTCTCCGCCTATGCCATAGTCCCCCGCCATGATCCGCCTCAACCGCTACTCCGCCCGCATCACCCAGGACAAGTCGCAGGGCGCCTCGCAGGCCATGCTCTACGGCGCCGGCCTCACCCCCGACGACATGGGCAAGCCCCAGGTGGGGATCGCCAGCGTCTGGTACGAGGGCAACACGTGCAACATGCACCTGCTCGACCTCGCCGCCTCGGCCAAGGAGGGCGTGGACGGAGTCGACTGCATCGGCCTGCGCTTCAACACCGTCGGCGTCTCGGACGGCATCTCGATGGGGACGGACGGGATGAGCTACTCGCTCCAGTCCCGGGACCTCATCGCGGACTCGATCGAAACGGTGATGGCGGCGCAGTGGTACGACGCGAACGTGTCGATCCCCGGTTGCGACAAGAACATGCCGGGCTGCCTGATGGCGATCGCCCGCGTGGACCGGCCGGCGATCGTGATCTACGGCGGCACGATCCGCTCGGGCGAGTGGCGGGGCGGCAAGATCGACATCATCTCCGCCTTTCAGAGCTACGGCGAGGCGATCAGCGGGGCCCTGACCGACGACGAACGGGAGACGATCGTCCGCCGCGCCTGCCCGGGCGCCGGCGCCTGCGGCGGCATGTACACGGCGAACACGATGGCGGCCGCGATCGAGGCCCTTGGCATGTCCCTGCCCTACAGCTCGTCGACTCCCGCGACGGCGCCGGAAAAGCTGGAGGAGTGCCGGCGCGCGGGCGCCGCCGTCAAGTCCCTGCTCGAACAGGACCTCCGGCCGAGCGCGATCATGACGCGGGCCGCCTTCGAGAACGCGATGGTGCTGATCACGGTGCTCGGCGGCTCGACGAACGCGGTCCTCCATCTGCTCGCAATCGCGCAGTCGGCCGGCGTCGACCTCTCGATCGACGACTTCCAGAAGGTCAGCGACAGGGTGCCCTTCCTGGCCGATCTCAAGCCCTCGGGCCAGTACCTGATGGAGGACCTGCACGACGTCGGCGGCACGCCCGCCGTGCTGCGGATGCTGCTCGAACGCGGACTGATCGACGGCGACTGCCTGACGGTCACCGGCAGGACGCTGGCCGAGAACCTGGCGCCGCTGGCGGACCTCGCGCCGGGCCAGGACGTCGTGCTGCCTTTCGACTCCCCGATCAAGGCCACCGGCCACCTTCAGATCCTCCGCGGCAACCTGGCGACCGAGGGTTCGGTGGCGAAGATCACCGGAAAGGAAGGCGAGCGTTTCGCTGGCCCGGCGCAGGTGTACGACTCGGAGGAAGCGATGGTCGAGGCGCTCGAGCGCGGCGAGATCCGGGGCGGCTCGGTGATCGTCATTCGCTACGAGGGGCCCAAGGGCGGTCCGGGCATGCCCGAGATGCTGAAGCCGACCTCGGCGCTCATGGGCGTCGGCCTTGGCGACAGCGTGGCGCTGGTCACGGACGGCCGCTTCTCCGGCGGCTCGCACGGCTTCCTCATCGGCCACGTAGCGCCCGAAGCCCAGGAAGGCGGCGCCCTGGCCCTGGTCCGCGACGGCGACCGGATCGAGATCGACGCGGTGCGCAACACGATCGACGTGGCGCTCAGCGACGCCGAGCTGGAGGCGCGCAGAAACGCCTGGGAACCGCCGCCCCTCAAGGCGACACGAGGGACCCTGTACCGGTACGTCAAGACCGTCAGCTCCGCGTCGACGGGGTGTGTGACCGACGGCTGAGGTTCCCCTGGGTGCGCGGGTCTTCTGACCCGCTGCCGCCGCAGGCGGCGTTGAAATCGTCGCCGGCCGTTGGCCGGCGGCTACTTTCTCCGGGCTCCGCCGCTCGGCGGCTCCGCCCGGGGCGGGTCAGAAGACCCGCGCACCCAGAGGAGTTCTACCCGAAGTGACGATACCGCGCCGAGGACCAGGGCCACTGATGCGGTTCCCGGCAGAGCCCGGCCGCCACGGGGTTCTGCCGGATGTAGCGCTGCACGGCTTCGAGGTGGCGATAGTCGCGGATGAAGCGGTCGTAGTAGTCGGCCATCCAGAAGCTGCCGCTACGGCGGAGAATCCGGTTGGCGCGCCGCGCGGTGACGGCCTTCCATGCTCGCACGATGCCGGGCAGCGGCCGCCACGGCTGCAACAAGACATGGACGTGGTTCGGCATGACGCACCAGTCGATGAGTCGATAGGCGTCGTCGTCGCCGAAGAGGAGCACTTCCTGAACCATCGAGGCGACAGCCGGCTGGCGTAGGTGGCAGGCGCCGTAGCCGGTGTCCTCGAAGCGGCTGACCAGGCGGTGGAGCTTTGCGGCGCGAACTTCGTCGCTGGCGCGCTCGACTTCCGCGCGCCAGCGCTTCAAGAGGTGCTGCGGGACGCTGTCCGCCAGTCGGAATCCGACGTTCTGGAGCCGGCCCGGATCGTCCAGGTGAGGGTGGTAGCCCCTCCAATGCCAGCCGAGCGGCTTGCGTTCCTCACGCAGGTGATTCGGATCGCTCATTCGTTCCCCCGGACCGTGAAGAAAGGTACGGACCCCGATGCTGAAGCGTCCACGCCTTCTCTCTGGGCGCGCGGGTCCTCTGACCCGCTGCCGCCGAAGGCGGCCAGGAACATCGTCGCCGGCCGTTGGCCGGCGGCTACTTTCTCCGGGCTCCGCCGCTCCGCGGCTCCGCCCGGGGCGGGTCAGAGGACCCGCGCACCCAGTGGGCCGCCTACAGCAACAACAACACCGCCACCGTGCCCGCCAGCAGCACCGCGGCAAGCGGCAGCAGCAACACGCGCCACATCGGCGGCGGCGGCCGCTCGCGTGCGAGGCGACGCCTGCGGTCGTTCAGTGACTCGATCGCCGACTGCCACTCCCCCTGCCGGGGGCTCGCGGCCGAACGATCACGGGCAACGGCCGCCTTGCGGGCTCGGGACCGGGAGACGCTGTCCTCGGCCGGCCGCGCCCGGGGCTTCAGCACCTCGGCTGTCTTGCGCAGCCGGCCGATCACGTCGTCGAGGGCGGCGCGGCGGCGGTCGGCGTCGCGGTCGAGCGCGGCCGCGAACACCGCCTCGAACGCTTCGGGCGCGCTGCCGGGGAGGGTGCCGGCCAGGTCGATCGGCTGGACGGCGACGGCCCGTTGCATCGCCTCGCAGGTGTTGGCGATGAAGGGCAACTCCCCGGTCACGAGTTCGTAGAGCACGACGCCGAGGGTCCAGATGTCGTCCGCCGTCGTGAACGGCACCGGATCGCCGGTGATCGCGGCGGCCGCCCCCTCGATCTGCTCCGGCGACAGATAGGCCGCGGTCCACAGGCTCGGCGATTCGACGGCCTCGTTGGCCACCGCCAGGGTCACTGGGCCGAGACTCGCCGGCGCCAGCAGCTTCACCTCTCCGCCTTCCAGCAGTTGGACGCTGGCCGGCCGCAGGCTGCCGTGGACGACGCCGGCCCGGTGCAGCGCGCGAACGGCCCGCGCGATCGCGAGGCCCAGCCCGGCGGCCTGCTCGGGGCCGAGCGGCGAGCGCTGGAGCCGCTGACGCAGGGTCTCGCCGCCGCCGAGCGGCCAGGCCAGGTGCGCCGGCGCTTCGAACGCCCAGTCCACCAACGGCGCGGGACCCTTCTCACCGTCCGGCCCCTCCCTGACGAGCATCTCGTTGTGGTCGACGGCTGCCTCGACCTCGGCCCGCGGCGCGTCCTCGGGGTAACGCTGCAGCAACACCCAGAAGCGGGCGGCGATGTCCTGTGCGCGATAAAGCGGCAGCGGCAACTCCCCCGGGAGGCAGTGGACGGGGTTCTGCACCCGGAACCGCGAGATGATGTCGCCGGCCTTCACGCGGACCATGTTGGCATGAGTGGTCGGCGCGCACCCGGTGTGAAACGCCGCCGTTTCTTGTGTTAGCCTGCCGGCTGTTCCGTCTCTTTATCCCCGAACCGCTCCCGAAGATGGAGGACTCAGCATGAAGAAGGCACTGTTTGCGGCACTTGCCGTTGCGTTGATGCTCGGCGCCCCGGCGCTCGCCGGCGACACCTGGACCGGTGAGGTCCTCGACATGGTTTGCTTCGGCAACGGCCAGAAGGGCGCCGGTCATGCCAGTTGCGCCGCCAAGTGTCTCGGCGACGGCAACGAGATGGGCCTGCTCGTGGGCGACGACGTCGTCAAGATCGACCGCGCCGCCTCCGATGCCGGCGCGATCAAGACCCTCGAGGGTCTCGGCGGCAAGAACGCCAAGGTCACCGGCCAGGCGATGAAGGCCGACGACGGCACCGTCACCGTGACGGTCACCGCAGCCGAAGCCGCCTGAACCGGCGTACAGCGGCAGATTCGCGAAAGCGGGCTGAAAGGCCCGCTTTCTTCGTTTGGGGCCGGTTGCAGCCCAGTGGGCTACCGGACGCCGATCTCGCCGCTGGACGACAGGATCGCGCCGGTCAGCGGGTCGTAGACGGCGATGACGAACGTGTGCTCCCGCCGCCGCAGTTCCAGCCCGGTCGAGTAGGTGAAGTACTGCCCGGGCTGCGGCTCCCGGGGGCCGGCGATGCGGACCTTCTCGACCGGCGTCTCCGAGCGGTTGCCGTGCTTGTCCATCACCGTGACGCGGAACTCCAGCTCGTTCTGCCACATGCCCGCGACGGGTAGGAGCTGGACTTCGTCGAGCGGGATCGCCACCTCGAGCGGGACGATCATCTTGCCGAAGCCGCGCCTCTGCGGCTTGCCGAAGCGCACGCCGAGCGGCTTGGCGGAAGGCGGGTTCCCGAACAGCAGCGAGCCCTCGACCATCATCGTGACTTCGGTCGCCCGCGACATGTCGACGTAGCCCTCCCGCGAGCGCACGCGGAAACCGCGCCGGTCTGGATGGTCCACCAGCCGCACCTCGACGTCGTGGACTTCGTCGTCCTCGCGCCGCTGCGGCTGGAACCCGAGCCAGTAGTACGAGCGGGTGTCGGCGATCGCGTCGCCCAGCGCCGTGTCCCGCTCGGCGTTGATCATCGCCAGGCCGCCGGTCGAGCTGGCCAGCACCTGGAGCGTGGTGTGCTGCAGCAGCTCCCGTTCCTGGAACGCCCCCGCGCCCGCGGACGGGTCGGACGCCGCGTTGCTGTCGAAGCCGACGGACGCATCCAGGGCGAAGGCCGGGCGGAATCCCGGCACGTCGACCGGATAGAGCGTGTAGCCGATCAGGTTGGCGGCCGAGACGAGGGGGCCGTAGAGGTCGTCCTGGCTCATCAGCCGGGTGTCGGACGCGGCGCCGAGACTGTCGGCGCTCAGGCCGCCGGTGGCGACGGTGTAGAGCGCCGGCGACTGGGGCCAGCCGCCCGCGAGCAGGAGCATCACCTTGCGGCCCGGCCGGTTGGCGAAGCTCCGCAGCGTCGCCACGGCCGCCAGCACGGACCGCTCCAACTGGGTCTCGAGGTTCGTCGCGTAGCGCAGCTCGGCGCCGCGCAACTGGTTGCGCATGACTTCCTCGGGCGGTTCGATGCCGCCTTCCTCGATGAAGCGGTTAGCGAGGGCGCGCAGTTCCGACTGCTCGCTTCGTTCCTGGTCGTTCGTGCGCAGCTCGCCGATCCGCATCAGGCCGTGCGCCTTGCGCCGCCGCGCCTCGCGCAGCGCGTCCGACAACTGGGACGGCGAGTTGGTCCAGGTCGTCAGCATGTCGACCGACTTGCCGTCGAAGGAGACGGCGGCCACCCGGTCGGCCGGCCCAAGCTGCGTGAGGTCCTTCTCGAGCCGGTCGATCACCCGGTCCCGGTCCCGCTTGATCGAGAAGAAGTCGTCGATGAAGAGCAGGAAGCTGGTGCCCACCGGCGCGTCCGGCTCGAGGTTCGGAACCCCAGCCACCGCCTCGCCGTCCGCCGCCGCCAGGGCCCGGCCCTCCTCGATCTCGGTGAAGTAGTCGATCGGAACCGGCTCGCCGTCCACGAGCAGCTCGAAGTCGGACGCCGTCAGGCCGTGGACCCGGTTGCCGTCCCGGTCGGTGACGACGACCTCGATGTTCACGACCCGGACGTCGATCACCTCCGAGAACACCGCCGGCAGGTCCTGGCCCTGTTGCTGGGCGAGGCCGGCCGCCGCGAACAGCAGAAGGCAGGCGAGGACGATCAGGTTTCGCGCGAGTTTCTTCATTGGTTGGCCTCGTCTGATCCTGTGAACAGCCGTGACAGGGAAGACTATTGCACCTGCCGCGCTACGCTCCGTCGATGCCTGACGACCATCCGCGCACAGCCCTGTACGGCGCCTGGCCGTCGCCGATCTCGGCCCGGTCCGTCGCGGAAGGCGCCCGCCGCATCGACGACATTGCCGCACTGGGCGACAACGTCTGCTGGCTCGAGCGCCGCCCCGAGGAGGGCGGTCGCAACGTCCTCGTCTGCCTCGATCCCGACGGCAGCACCCGCACCCTCACCCCCGACGGCTTCGACGTCCGCAGCCGTGTCCACGAGTACGGCGGCGCCGCCTTCCTCCTCCTCGGCCCGAACGTTCACGTCTTCGTCAACTTCTCCGACCAGCGCGTCTACCTCGCCACCGCCGCCACCACGATCCCCCTGACCCCCGCCGACAACTCCCGCTACGCCGACCTCGTCTTCGACTCCAACCGGCGCCGACTCCTCGCCGTCCAGGAACGCCCGACCGCCTCCGGCGGCGACGAAACCACGGCCCTGGTGGCGATCCCGCTACCGGCCGACCCGCCTGCCGCCGACCCACCCGCCGCCACCGAGACGCCGCCACCCACCGAACTCGTCTCCGGCGCCGACTTCTTCAGTTCGCCACGCCTCTCCCCGGACGGCAGCCGCCTCGCCTGGCTGAGCTGGAACCACCCCGACATGCCTTGGGACGCCACGACCCTCTGGCTCGCCGACCTCGACGACGCCGGCCTGCCGCGGGCGCCACGCGCCGTTGCCGGCGGCGACCCGGACCACCCCGAAGCCGTCCAGCAACCGAGCTTCGAAGCGCAGGGCCGCCTCACCTTCATCTCCGACCGCGGCGGCTGGTGGAACCTGTACCGCGGCTCCGCCCGAGGCGGGTCGGAAGACCCGCGAACCCAGAGCCTCTGCCCTCGCGATGCCGAGTTCGGCGTGCCGCCGTGGCTCTTCGGCATGTCCACCTACGCGCAGGTGCCGGGAGGCATCGTCGCGGCCTGCTGCGAGCAGGGAGTGTGGGGACTCGTGTTCCTTCCCGACGGTGACGACGGCGACGGAGCGCCCGAGCCGGTACCCATACCGACGCCCTACACCTCGATCACCTGGCTACGCTCCGCCGGCTCTACCGTCATCTTCCTCGGCGCCGCCCCGGACCGGCCCACCGAAGTCGTCCGCCTCCGCCTCTCCGACTCCGACGCCTCCGCCCACGCCACCGAACCCCAACTCGACGTCCTCACGACCACCGGCCCGACCCCGGACCCCCGCTACCTCTCCACCGGCCGGCCCATCGACTTCCCCTCCACCGCCGGCCGCCGGGCCTACGCCTTCTTCTACCCGCCGAAGAACGACGACGCGCAGGCGCCGGCCGGAAGCAGGCCGCCGCTCATCGTCAAGAGCCACGGCGGCCCCACCTCCGCCGCCGAGCACGTCTACGACCCGGGCGTCCAGTTCTGGACCTCGCGCGGCTTCGCCGTGGTCGACGTGAACTACGGCGGCAGCACCGGCTACGGCCGCGCCTACCGCGAGTCGCTGCGCGGCCGCTGGGGCATCGTCGACGTCGAGGACTGCGCCGCCGCCGCCGAGGCGCTCGCCGCCCGCGGCGAGGCCGACCCGGGCAAGCTGCTCATCCGCGGCGGCAGCGCCGGCGGCTACACGACTCTCGCCGCGCTCGCCTTCAGGGACACTTTCGCCGCCGGCGCCAGCCACTACGGCGTCGCCGATCTCGCCGCCCTCGCCCGCGACACCCACAAGTTCGAGTCGCGCTACCTCGACCGCCTGGTCGGCCCCTACCCGGAGCGCGCCGACCTCTACCGCGAGCGCTCGCCGCTCGAAGCCCGCGACCGCTTCTCCTGCCCGGTCATCTTCTTCCAGGGCGACGAAGACCGCATCGTGCCGCCCAACCAGGCCGAAGCGATGGTCGAGGCGCTACGCGCCAAGGGCCTTCGCGTCGACTACCACCTGTTCGAAGGCGAGCAGCACGGCTTCCGCCGCGCCGGGAACATCGTCCGCGCCCTGGAAGCCGAACTCGCCTTCTACGGTGAAGTTCTGGGCTTCTGACCCGCCTCGTCACCCCACCCGAAACAGGCTCCCCATCCGCATCGCCAGCCCCATGTCCCCGTCGATGCGGAGCTTCCCGCTCATGAACGCGACGGTGCCGTCCAGTTCGCCCGACGTGAGCTGGACGTAGTCGGCGGCCTCCATCGACAACGTCATCGTCGGCGCGTCGTGGGCGCCTTCGCCGACGGTGCAGGCGCCGTCCCTGATCGCGCAGTGCCAGACGCCGCCGCCCTCGCCCGAGAGGTTGAACTGGATCACCGCGTCGAGGCCGGCCGCGGCCTGCGCGTCCAGGCGACCGGGCATCCGGCTGAAGATGTCGTTGATGGCGGCGGCGGTATCGGTCATGGGCTGTCTCCTTGGGCCTCGAAGTGAGGCGTCGAGCCTATCCGGCCCGGCCGGCGCCCGCCCCGCAACGTCAAGCGAACTTGGCGTTTCCTCCGCCGCTTCCCCGCGCTAGCCTCCACGCGCCCAACTCCCCATGGCCATACGCATCCCCCGCAACATCGCTCTCTGCTTCGACGGCACCTGGAACAGCGACGATGCCTCGTCGCCGACGAACGTCGTCAAGACCTGGCAGGCCATCCGCCCGGTCACGTCGGAGGGCGTGGAGCAGCTCACCTACTACGACCGCGGTGTGGGCACCGGGCGTTTCGACCGCTTCCGGGGAGGCGTGCTCGGCCTCGGGCTGGCCCGGAACGTCGAGCTCGCCTACCGGTGGCTGGCCGCCAACTACCTCCCGCGCGACCGGCTGTTCCTGTTCGGCTACAGCCGCGGCGCCTACACCGCGCGCAGTCTGGCGGGGCTGATCGGCCTCTGCGGCATTCCCGACGAGGGGCGCTGCTCTCTCGCCGGCCGCCCGCCGGCGGACGCGGTGAGCGAGGGCATGGCGATCTACCGCATGCGCGCAGGGGAAGCCCGCGGCGAACGCGCCGCCCGCCACCGGGAGACGTTCTGCCGGGCGCCGACCGCCCCCGAGTTTCGCGGCGCAGACCTCCTCCGGCCCTCGAGCGTGGTCCACTTCGTCGGCGTCTGGGACACCGTGGGCGCCCTCGGCGTGCCGGTCACCTGGCTGAACTGGATCGGTGCCCGCCGCCACCGCTTCCACGACGTGCGGCTCGACCGCCACATCCGCCACGCCTGTCACGCGGTGTCGGTCGATGAGGGCCGCCGTCCCTTCGCGCCCACCCTGTGGCTGAACTCGCCGGCCCCGGGCCAGCACGTGGAGCAGCTCTGGTTCCCGGGGGTGCACGGCGACGTCGGCGGCGGCCGGCCGCACGCCGGCCTCTCGGACGGCGCCCTGCTCTGGATGTGGGCGAAGGCCTACGGCGCCGGCCTCGCCTTCGGACCCCGGGCGGTCCCCCGGGAGATCGCTCCGGACCCGTTCGGCCCCCAGGGGAAGATGTCCGCCGTCTACCGGGTATGGGGCCGCCACGACCGGCCGGTCGGCGAAGCGGACGAGGACGGCCGCCCCGCGGTGACCGGCGAGGCCGTCCACTTCTCGGCGATCCGCCGGCTGGAGAACCCGGATTCCGCCGCCTATCGCCAGGGCGTCGCCCGCCGCACCCTCCTGCCGGCTCTGGAGGAGAAGCGCGTCCGCCCGGCCCTCCCTTCCCCCGGCGAGCAGGACCCGGACTCCCTGGACTGGGCCAACCCCCCCTAGACCCGCGCACCCAGCGGAAGGCCTTTTTCGCGCAACTCCAACAGATTCAATGACTTACTCGCACACACTTCCACACGCCAACCCCTTGACGAATCCCCTTAAACCCCCTATAGTGCCCAGCCGTAGAGGAACCTCACCACAGGAACGGGCCGTCATCCGGACCACACTGGATCTGCTCGGCTGTTTCCGCTAAGGTTCCCTCACGTCTTTGGACAGACGGCCTTGAAGTCTTTTAGCGGGAGGTGATGCGCAGCATCAGCTTGAGTGACGGTCGGTGGCTCGTTGAGCCGGAAAGCGACCGTCCAAGTGAGAAAACGTCAGCGGCTGTGGCAACGCGGGTAGTCCGCACCGCCACGGCCTGATCTTCGGATCGAAGACCTTGGTCCGGCTTTGGATAGCCGGGCCGAAACGAACGGCGGCAGAAAGCCGCCAGGGAGAAAACAAACTGTGAAGCTGATGAAGCACATCACGATCGCGCTGGTTCTCTGCGCGATCCCCGCAGTGGCGGCCGCTCAGGACGTCCACTGCGACGACTGCACCCACCGGGTGTCGGTCTACCACGGTGAGGGCGGGTTCATCGCGACGGCCGCCGATGACGCCGAGATGGTGACTTTCGTCGCCACCTGCGACGGTGTCACCAGGTCCGACGAGTTGATGCCCAACGACGACGGCATGGTCTCCATGCTGCTCACCGGCGACTACGCCTGCATGTCGGAAGGCGGTTCCTTCCGGCTCGGCCCCATCATGGATGGTGGCTGGTACTGGCTGACGATGGAGGACAACTCGGCCGTCGGCGGTTTGGTCAACGACATGATCCTCGACAACGAGCCGACCATGATCACCGGCGCCGGTGACGGCGTGAAGATGATGGCGGGCAGCGGTGCGGTTCTCCTCTCGGAGACCGCTACCGGTCGCGTCGGCATCCTGCCGACCATCCTGCCGGAGCCGCCGGCGCCGGATACGGTTCTCTGCGGTCCCCGGATTCCTGCCGGTAGCAAGACCTACACGTCCCAGATGTCCTCGAGTTGCATGCTCGGAAACGGTGGCGCCAAGGTACGGATCATCGGTACCGACCACCTTGGACGAGAGGTAATGATCACCAGTCAGACGATCAGCCGGCCTGTTGGGAGCGCTTCGGTCACTCTGATGGCCGATCTCTGGCACAACGAGAGCGGAAGCTACTCGACTGACACGAGTGGCACGGGCGGTGCGCCGTCGACTGCCTCCATCCAGGCTGGCTGGCCTGGCAAGGGGGAGGACAACTGGCTCGCCGCCACGTGGGCTGGTACCGTTGGGGGCAACCCCGGGACCGCCCCGGCGGCCGCCGCGACCACCCATGGTGTCGTGGTGACAGATGGCTCAGGCAGCACCCCTGCCGGGCAGGCCACGATCACGATCACGAACAACACCGACTACTGCCCGGCGTCGGCGACGGCGCCGAAGCACTCGCTCACGTTGAACGTGACCGCCACTCCGGGGACCAATGCAGTGCATCCGGCCGTTACGACGACTGGTCCGCTTGCAGCCGGGCTCAGCGCGAAGCTCACGATCGTGTGCGCCTCGGCGTCGTCCGCCAACATGGGCCAGGAGCTCGTGCCGGAGAACCCGTTCCCGACCGACAAGTAAGGGAACAGCCGATCTTCCCGGGCTGAGGCGCTTGCACGAGTCCTGAAGCCCACAGGGAGAACGACTTCAAGGCGGCGCCTCCGCGTCGGGCTCACGCCCGGCGCGGAGGTTGCCGCCTTTTTTCTCTGGACCGCTACCGCCGTTTCCCGTAGGGTTGACCGACTGCGGCATCCGGCCGCCTTGGGGAGCATCGACCGATGAAGCACATCCTGGTCGCCGTGGCGTTCTTTGCGCTACCGGCCACGGCTTTGGCCCAAAGCGTCGTCTGTCAGGCGTGCGACCACGTCGCTCCCTACTTCAGGGGTGAGGGCGGCTTCATCGCGACCGTTGCGGAAGGCGTCGGCGAAGTCGTCTTCGTTGCTTCCTGCGGCAACGTCTCGATCACCGGAGAGATCGGCACTGGAGGCGGCACGGTTGCCCAGTTGTTCACCTACCGGAACGGCCTCGCCTGCGACCGGGATGACGGCAGTCTCGAGATTGCCGGCGTGGAGGACGGCGGCTGGTACTGGATCACGGACGCCGCGAACTCGGCCGTGGGTTCCCTGATCGGCAAGGAGGTCCTCGACAACGCCACAACTGCGATCACGAGCGCCGGCGAGGGCGTCTCGATGAGGGTGGGCAGAGGCGCCGTCTACCTCAAGGAGGCCGCCACGGGCCGCGTCGGTATCCTGCCGAACATTCTGCCGGAACCTCCGGCGCCCGATGCCGCTCTCTGCGGGCCGAGGTACAACGCCCGCACCGAGGCGTTTACGGACCAGCAGGCCCGCAGTTGCATGCTCGGTGACGGCGGCACGAAGATCCGCCTGACCGGCCCGGCTGCTGATGGCCGCCGGGAGATGATCACGAGCGGCATAGTCACTCGGCCCTTCAGCGGCGATCTCGTTGTCAACGCCGATCTCTGGGTCAACGAGACCGGCAGCTTCTCGACAGCCGACCCGGCCGCGCCGACTCTCGGCTGGGCCGGCAAGGACGACGCCGGCACGAACTGGCTGAACACCGTGTTCACGGTGACGCTGGACGACGGCCCGCCGGGAGTCGCGGACGCGGAGGCTCTCGCCGGCGCGAACGTGGTGCTGACGAACAGCGGCGACAGCGCGATCGGCACGAACCCGGCAGGCCAGGCCGTCATCACGATCTCGGCGTCTCCGGACGACTACTGCCCAGCAACGGGCACGCGATACACGGCGGCGCTGAACATCCGCGCCGCGCACACGGCGAACGGCAACCGCAACCCGAACAGCCTTGCGCCCCAGCCGTCGGCATTGGCCAGTTCCGGTGCGCTCGCTCCCTTTGCGGCTGCCACGCAGCTAGAAGTCGTCTGCCCGCCCCGGCAGTAGCCAGGCAGTCGCTGGAAGGAAGGAAAGCCGTGAAGCAGATCATCCCCCTTGTACTCGTCGCCGGCTCAGTGCCCGCACTGCTCTCAGGCCAGACGGTGATCGTCGACTGTCCCGAGGAACGGTGCCAGGTGGCGCCCTACTTCGCGGGCGAGGGTGGGTTCGTCGGTGAGTCGGCCGGCATCGATGGCGACCGCGAGGTCAGGTTCATCGTCGTCTGCGGCAACGCCACGCTGACTTCCACGGTGCAACCGGACAGCAACGGCATTGTGCGCCAGGCCCTGAACAGCGCCAACGGCCTGAACTGCCGGGCGGGAACGAGCGGCACCCTTGAGATCGACAACCTTCGGCCCGGCGGCTGGTACTGGATCAACGACGACCAGAACTCCGCGGTCTCCGCGCTCATCCCCAAGGATGCAGTCGGTAACGAGAAGATCGCGGTCACCGATCCCGGTGGCGTGACCATCGACGCGCCGACCGACGGGGCCGCCGCCTGGGTGAAGCACGCTCCGACCGGCCGGGTCGGCATCATCCCGCGCATCGTGCCGACGAGGCGGATACCGGGCTGCAGCGGCAAGGTGGATTCGGAGACGGCGGTGGACTGCCACCTAGGATCGCCCGATGGCTGGCGCCTGACCGCGAGCCCCTCGTCCGTGGTCCGACCCCCGGCTGGCCAGCAGACCAGGGTGGTTACGGTGACTCTTCACGGCGAGAACTTCCTCACGTCGGCCGACAGCGTGTTCGGAAGGGCGGAGAAAGACCATCACGCGAGCGTCCTGGGAATCCTGTTCAACCAGGCCACGGGTGCGCCGCCACCGCAAGGCCAGGCGGGGGTACTGCAATGGACCGTCGAGGTCGCGGGGGACGACGCCCGCTGTCTGCCCGCCAATAACGACCCGGACCGCGGAAATCCGCAGACGATCACCTTCACGGTGGCGGAACTCGACGGCGTCATCCCGGATGCTCCGAACGACACGGTCGAGACGACGTTCACGGTCAACTGCCCGGACGACTCGGCGACGGCCGCGGCGGGCACGGAGCTCGTGCCGGAGAATCCGTTCCCGGTCGACGAGTAGCGTCGCCGCGCCGGCCCTCTGGCCGGCAGGCAGTGTCGCTGCGCCGGCCTGGCATCTGTGCGCCCGGGCGCACAGACTGCGACGCTGGTGGCGCGGAACGCGCCACCAGGGTGCTGGCCGGCAGCGGTCGCCACAACAAAGAACCGGCGCCCCTTTCCGTCTCTGTCTATAGGGACGGCTGCGGTCGGGTTGACCCGTCGCCCCTTTCGGTACGATGAAGGAACCGATGAGCATGGCCGACAACGTCGCGGGAGCGAACAGCCTCGCCACCAACGAGGGGATTCAGGAGAGCTTGCGCCAGACCGCGGCCCTGCTGGCGGAGTTGAGGGAGCAGTCGAAGGAGACGGACCGCCGGATGAAGGAGACGGACCGCCGGATGCAGGAGACGGACCGCCGCCTGAAGAAGGCGGAGGGCCTGTTCACGACGCAGTGGGGCAAGCTGATGGAGAGCCTGGTAGACGGCGACCTGGTGCCCCTGTTGAACGAACGCGGCATCGAGGTGGAGACGACCCACCAGCGGCGCAGGGGCCGTCGCAACGGTGAGCACTTCGAGATCGACATCGTGGCGGTGAACGGCCGGGAAGTCGTTGTGGTGGAAGTGAAGACGACGCTGCGTTCGGAGGACGTGACGGAGTTTCTCGCCAAGCTGCCGGTGTTTCCGGACTTCTGCAAGGAGTACCGGGGAAGGCGGATTCTCGGCGCCATGGCCTACCTCGACAGCGACGCTTCGGTGACCGCGTACGCGGAGAGGCAGGGACTCTTCGTCATCCGCGCGACCGGGAGCAGCGCCAGCATCGTCAACGGCCCGGACTTCGAGCCCCGCGTGTTCGGCTGACCGCGGCGAACACTGGCAGATGAGCGTCGCCACGTTCGACACCCTCGCGGCCGTCCGCAACCTGGAGAAGGCCGGCATGGGGACTTCCCAGGCCGAGGCCGTTACGGAGACGATCCGGGTCGCGGTCTTCCAGGGAGTGGCCTCCAAGGAGGACATCGGCGAGTTGCGTGCCGCTACCCAGGCCGACATCGCGGAGCTGCGTGTCGAGGTCGGCGAGTTGCGTGCTGCCACGCAGGCCGACATCGCGGAGCTGCGGTCCGAGATGAAGGCGGAGACTTCCGATCTGCGTACCGGGCTTGAAGCTGTCCGCGCCGAGGTAGAGAAGGCCCGCGCCGACTTGACGTGGCGCATGGTGATGGCCCTGAGTGTGCTGCTTGGGATCCTCACCGCACTCGACCTGTTCTTCCTGAACTGACGGCGAGAGGCTCCCGAGAGGGCCGAACACGGCGGCGAACTTGGGGCGGATTGGCTAGTTGAGTCGCCAAACAGCCCGATGCTGGTACGCTCGGCCGGATGATCGGCCGAGCGTCCCAGTCAGTTCTTCAGTCGCTGGCGCGGGAGTACCCGGTCGTTGTCGTCACCGGTCCCCGGCAGTCGGGCAAGACGACGCTGTGCCGGGCCAGCTTCCCCGAGCACGCGTACCTGTCGCTCGAGGATCCGGACGTCAGAGACCTGGCGCTCGACGACCCGCGGAGCCTGCTTGGCCAGTACGCGGAAGGCGCTCTGCTCGACGAGGTCCAGCGGGCGCCTGACCTCCTTTCCTACCTGCAGGGCATCGTGGACGCGGATCCCCGGCCCGGGAGGTTCATCCTGACCGGTTCACACCAGTTTGGGCTGCGGGCCGGCGTGACCCAGTCGCTGGCGGGCCGCGCCGCGCAGGTGGTGTTGCTGCCGTTTTCCCTGGGGGAACTGCAGGCCGGCGGCTGCGCGCCGGAGTCGATAGAGGACCTGCTCCTGCAGGGCCTCTATCCGCCTATTCACGATCGGGGCCTCGACGCGAGCGTCTGGTACGGAAACTACGTCACGACCTACGTGGAGCGGGACGTCAGGGAACTGATCGACATCCGCAACCTGAGCACCTTCCGGCTGTTCATCCGGCTCTGCGCCGGGCGGTCGGGGCAGTTGCTCAACGTCTCCGGGCTGGCGAGCGACTGCGGAATCAGCCGCGTCACGGCACGGGAGTGGCTCTCCGTGCTGGAGACGAGCTTTCTCGTCACGCAGCTTCGACCGCACTTCAGCAACTTCGGCAAGCGGCTCGTCAAGACGCCGAAGCTCTACTTTCTCGATCCCGGTCTGGCGGCGTGGCTGGTCGGAGTTCGGCAGGCGGACGAACTCGTGCATCACGCGCAGCGCGGCCCGTTGTTCGAGACCTGGGTTGTCGGAGAGCTGCTCAAGGGGCGCGCCAATCGTGGCTTGACCCCGAACCTCTACTTCTGGCGCGACCGTCGCGGGATGGAAGTCGACTGCGTCCTGGAGCGCGGAACGAAGCTCGTGCCGGTAGAGATCAAGTCGGGGCGGACGGTTGCGAGCGACTTCTTCCGCGGCCTGACCCGGTTCGGCGCACTGGCGGGCGACGGGAGCGACCCCGGCTATGTGATCTACGGCGGCGACCGCGTTCAGCAGCGCCGAGCGGGTCGTGCGGTGCCTTGGCGGGAGGTCGAGTCGCTGGTCGCGGCGAACTCCTGATGGCTGGTCTCGAAGCGAGGGCGACGGGCGACCTGGGGATGTTCTTCAGGGCCGTTGGAGACGAGGAGGCGGCCGGCTACTGGTCCCGCCAGTGCACCCGGGCGGACTATGCGCTGCCCGAGCCCGGCGTCGACTGTTCCTGGAACTACGGGCCCTGCCTGCGCGCCGCCCGCGGGGACTGGCCGGGGCTGCGCGAGACGCTGGATCACTACTGGGCGCACGGCGCCGGCAACGAGTTCAACTCGCCGCTCTACACGGGCCGCGTCTACGTCGCCGCCGTTCTGGGAGCGCTCCTCGGCGGCGGCCACGAGGCGTGGGCCTTTCTGCACCGCTGGACCGGGTTCCTGGCGCTCCAGGCGACGGTGGTCGGGCCGCCCCGGAAGCGGGAGACGTTTCGCTGGGCCGGGGAAGGGACGCCGCTGCGCCACCTGCGGACGGGGCGCGGCATCGCGATGCCTTCCACCGGGATGCGGGCGAACGGCAACGCCATCTGCAATCCGATGGTCGAGCCGGTCCTGGCTCACGTCCTCGGACTGGAGCACGAGACGCGGCAGCCGCGCCGCTGGCGTGACTGGCAGCCGCCGCGCGACAAGAAGGAGTGGGCGCGGAGCGGCTCGCCGCCCAACCCGTTCGCCTACCTGGAGACGGTTCGGCAGGCGGAGGCGCGATCGGGAACGCCGCTGCGGGAGCAGCCGTTCAACGAGTTCTGCGCGAAGGCGGTTCAGAGCGACATGGAGGCGTGGCGGGTGCTCGCGGCCGCGGTCGAAAACGCCGGCGTGCCGCTGCCACGGGGCATCGTTCGGTTCGTGATCGAGCGCCGGCCGGGGGCCGTGGCCGCCTTCTGGGAGGGCCGGTCACCGACCCGCCAGAAACCCTCCGTGCCGGCCGCGGCAGTCATCGGCGACCGCCGCCACGTTCTGATGCCGGCGAAGTGGCAGATTCCGAGCACTCAGACGAGATCGCGGATCAGCGAGGCGGAGGTGCGTGCGGAGGCGGACGTGTCGGACGTGCTGCCTCGCCTGGCGGAGCCGGTGGAAACGCTGGCACTCGCTCGTTAGCGCCACGCACCTTCGCTGCCCGCGGACGCGTGTCGGGGATAATCGCGTGATGAGGCTGGACCGCAACCTGTGTCGAGCCGGAACCGGCTGGACGATCGGCCTGCTCTGGGCCGCTCAGGTCGCGGCGACGTTGTATGTCGTGCCGCCGGACGAGCCCCTGCTCGGCAAGTCGGACCTCGTCGTCTACGGTGAGGTGCTTTCGTCGGAACTGGCGCCGTCGCCGGACCGGATCGAGACGGATCACGTGATTCACGTCGAGGAGGTGATGAAGGGGTCGGTTCCCGGTGGCAGGTTAGTCGTTCGTCAGTACGGCGGTCTGACTCCGGACGGCGTGCGGGCAGGAATCCACGGAGTGCGGATGCTGGCGCCGGGCGACCGGGTGCTCCTGTTCCTGACCCCCGGCCAGGCGGGCGCCTGGGAGGTGGTGGACCTCGGTCTCGGCGTGTTCTTCGAGACCGGTACCGGTGTCCGACGGCTCTTCGTGCGCGAGATCAAAGAGGAGGGTGTGATCGAACTGCCGGGCGATCCGCTGGCGGAGGAGCGCCGGCGTGCCGGGTTGCCGAGGGCGGCGGCGGGCTTTCGGGGCTGGCTGAGGGAACGGGCACAGGGTCTCGAGCCGGCCGCGGAGTACTTCGTGGAACCGGGCGCGGAGGAGGCGCCCGGCGTCGTCTCGGTGGCGCAGCCGTTCGAGCTCTACGAAGTGGGCTGCAGCACGAATCCCTTGCCGCGAATCCGCTGGCGCGAGTTCGACCGGGGCGAGTCGGTGGACTTCGAGCTCCACGCCGCGGGTTCGGCCGGCATCCCGGGCGGCGGTTTCACCGAGGTGGCAAACGCCATGGCGGCATGGAACGCCCTCTCTGGCACCGGCATCAACTTCGCGAGCGCGGGAAAGACCTCGAGCATCGTGTCGGCGCGCACCGACGACGGCAAGAACCAGATGCTCTTCGAGGATCCGTTCGACGACATCTCGGGGTCCTTCGACAGCACAGGCGGCACCGCCGCGATCATCACCTGGTCCTTCGACTGCAACGCAACCCACTTCATTCCGGACGGCGGCACGACGGTTTCCGTGGTGTGGCTGGAGACCGACTTCGTCACCCAGGACGGGTTCGGGCCGACGCTGGCCAGCAAGCTGGCGAGCCCGGGCGAGATGTTCGAGAAGGTCGTCGGACACGAGCTGGGCCACTCCCTCGGCATCGGGCACTCCTGCACGACGACGGAAGTGCAGGACAACACCTGCCCGAGTCCGCAGGACCAGTCGCTCATGCGCGCGTACCTCGTGGCGGACGGGCAGGGCGCGGTCCTGAACAGCGACGACATTGCGGCGGCGCGAGCGCTCTACCCGGCGGGCGGGACGATCAAGCCGCCACCGCCACCTCCTCCGCCACCTCCGCCGCCGCCAGGAGGCGGAGGCGGGGGGCCACCTCCTCAACCGGAACCCGAACCGGAGCCCGAGCCACCGCCGCGGCCACGACCGCCGCCACCGCCGCCGCCGCCGACGCCGCCCACGGCGATCCTCGAACTGGACGCGGAGTGCGCGGACGACCTTTGCATCGTGTACACCGGTGAGCCGGTGACTCTCCGGGACGCGAGCACGGGCACCGTGTCCAGGCGAACCTGGGACTTCGGCGACGGCCGGACTTCGCCGGTGCGGAACCCGCGCCACACCTGGGCTTCGCCCGGCTTCTACCGGCTGGTGCTCACGGTGACCGGCGCCGGCGCCACCTCGACCGCGAGCCGGGACCTGCTGGTCCGCGCTTCCGACCCTGCCGGCGACTGCGAGCCCGGCGCCGTGACCCTGTGCCTGCTGGACTCCCGCTTTCGGGTGCGAACGGAGTACTGGAGCGCCGGTGGGGAACCGGTCCTGGCGGCAGTGGTGCGCGCGGGCACGAACGAGTCCGGCATGTTCCGGTTCTTTGACGACGACAACTGGGAGATGCTGATCAAGGTGCTCGACGGCTGCGAGGCCAACGGCCACGTCTGGGTCTTCGCCGGCGCGACGACGGACCTGGGCTACCGGATCACGGTGACGGACACCGACGACGGCACGGTCCGGGCGTACACGAACGAGCCCGGCAACCCGGCGTCCGCGATCACGGATGCGAAGGCCTTCCCGGACGCCTGTCGGGGATAATCGGCCGGTGACGATCGCGTCCAGTGTCAGCCGCCGCAGGCAGCACCTGTTTCTGCTCCGCGAGTTGGTCGTCCGCAACCTCCGGTCGCGCTACGCGGGTTCGGCGCTGGGGCTGGTCTGGTCGCTGCTGAACCCGCTGTGGCAGCTCCTGCTGTTCACCTACGTGTTCTCGTTCCTGCTGCGGTTCTCGCTCGACGGCGAGCGGACGCAGAACTTCGCGGTCTTCCTGTTCTGCGGCCTGCTGCCGTGGATTGCGCTTCACGAAGGGGTCAGCCGTTCGGCTTCGGCAATCACGGACAACGCGGACCTGGTCAAGAAGATGCGGTTGCCGGCCGAGTTGCTGGTGGCGTCGCTCGTGATCGGCGCGTTGCTGCACGCCTCGGTCGGCGTGGTGGCGTTCATCGTGATCCTGGCCGTGATCGGCGAGCTCTCCGTGCAAAGTCTGCCGCTGCTGCTCGTCGCGGTGCCGCTGCAGGCGTCGCTGGCGTTCGGACTTGGCCTGGGCCTGGCGGCGGCGAACGCCTACTTCCGCGACACCGCGCAGGCCGCCGGCCTCGTGCTGAACGCCTGGTTCTTCTTGACGCCGATCATCTACTCGGTGCATCTCGTTCCGGCTGACTACAGGTGGTTCGTGGAGTGGAACCCCCTGACCGGCCTGGTCTACCTCTACCGGGCCGCGTTCCTGGGCGGCGGAGTTCCGCTGAGCCTGGCGCCGCTGCTCGCGGTCACGATCGCCGCGGTGGTCTTCGGCGGCGCGTTGTTCGCCCGCCTGAAGCATGGCCTCGCCGACGAGATCTGAGTGATCTCCGCGGTCGTCGTCCACTATCGAACACCCTGGCTGCTCGAAGCCGCGGTGGCGGCGCTCCACGAGGACGCGCGGATGTCGGCGATTTCGCTCGAGGTGATCGTCGTCGACAACGGCGCCGCGGGCGCGTCGGCGACCGGGGAGGGGGCGCCGGACGGTCTGGAAGCTCAGGTGCTCCGCCCGGGCGAGAACCTGGGCTACGCAGCCGGCATCAACCTCGGCGTGGAGCACGCGACGGGAGACGTGCTGCTGCTGATGAACGCCGACGTGGCGGTCGAGGCCGGTTGCCTGCGCGCCCTGCTCGACGCGCTGGGCGGCGCCGACGTCGCTGGGCCGCGCCTGTTCTGGGACGAAGGCTGCAGGCTGATGCTGCCCCCGCAGGCGCTCCGGACGCGGCTGGCGGAACTGGACGCGGCGTGGGCGGAGCGCTCGCCGGCCTGGGGCCGTTCATTCCGCCGCCGCTGGCGCCGCCGCGCCCGGGCCTTCTGGGGGGCCGAGGCGCCCGTCACCTGCTACGAGCTGACCGGTGCCTGCCTGGCGGTGACGCGGGACGGCTGGCGGCGGGTGGGGAGGTTCGACGAGGGCTTTCGGCTCTACTTCGAGGAGACGGAGTGGCTGTTGCGGGCGCGGAGCGCCGGCGTTCGGGCGGTGCTGGCGCCCGCGGCGCGCTGCGTCCACGCCTACGACCAGAGCGCGAAGCGGGAACCGCGCGCCCAGTCGTGGTTCGAGGAGTCGGCGGCGCGTTTCCGGCGACGCCGCTACGGGGCGTGGTTCGCGGCGCTGCTGCGCCGGCTGGAGCGGGTGCCGCGGCGGTTCGAGGAGGTGGCCCCGCTCGCCGGCGGGGCCACCGGCGACGAGGTCTGGGTCGAGGTGACCCCGCTGCCGCTGGGCGCGCCGGCGACGGGATGCCGCGTCGCGGCCGGTGAGGCGGCGGGATTCGAGATCCCGGAGGACGTGGTCGGCGGCGCCAGGTCGGACCTCTGGGTGCGCGTGACGGATGGGAACTGCCGCGACCTGGGGGGGTGGCTGGTGAGCTAGAACAGGTCCCCGTCGGCCTTCGTGTAGTAGCCCGTCGCCCGCAGCCGTTCGACCGCGTCCCCACAAACGAAGGGCACCATGATGGTCACCAGGCCCTGGGGTTCGGGCCGCCGGACAAAGCCGAGCCTGTCGATCTCTCTCGACCACCACGACGGTCTCTCGCTGAACCAGCCGGCGAGCGGCAGGCCGGCCTCCCGGACCTCGGCCACGAGGGATCGCAACGCCGGGCGCTCCCGGGGGTCTATCAGAGCATCGCCCAACTCCACCCCGTCCGGCAGGCGCCTGGCCGCCGCCCAGCCCGCCAGGCGGCCGCGGCGGTAGGCGGCGACCAGCTCCAGGCCGTCATCGGGGCAGTCCAGGTAGCGCCAGCGCAGGTACTCGACGGATCGCTCCACCAGCAGGCCGTAGCGGTCGGCGACCCGGTCGAACAGGGCGTCGAACTCCGTACCGACCTCGGAGTGCCTGGCGATTCGGCGCAACTCGTAGCCGCGCCCGAACCGCTGGCGGCCGCCGAGCCGCGCTTCCTTCGGCAGTACGCGGTAGGGAGCGTCCTCCACGACGTGGGCGCCCACGTAGCGGGTGGAGAACTTCGTGATGTTGCCCGTGTTGAAGCCGTAGTTGAACGCGACCCGGCCGTTGCAGTGGACCAGGTAGAAGTGCCGCGAAGTGCGCGCGAGGATGCTGGTCGGCCCGCGGCCCACGCCGCGGGCGCTGCGGTGGGTCATCGTGTCGCCGACCTGGTGACCCTCGACAGGGGCCGATGGGGGAAGGCCGCGCCAGCGTACGGGGTACGCGCAGTACTGGCAGACGAGCTGGCCGTCGGGCGCGAACGCGAGCGAGATGCGTGGGCCGCCGCGCGGGTTGTCGAGGTACCTCCACCGCCAGCGGTCCAGGCGCAGGTTTTCGCCGAAACTGTCCCGGAACAGCTCGAGGATCGCGAGTTCATCGCCCGGCCGGTAGCTGCGAATGCGATAACCGTCCCGCCGGGCGCGCAGGACGCGAAACGGGGGCGACTCGCCGCCCGCCCGCTCCTGGACGATCCGGAACCCCGCCTCGAGCAGGTCGAGGACCAGCCGGTCGTAGCTGTGGACGCCGCCGGGCGCGTCGACATCGCCATCGCCGCCGTCCGCCCAGCCGATGAGCGCCTCGTCCGGCAGGGCCTCCGCGTCGTCGATCGATTGCGAACCGAGGACGAGGCGCGCGGCGTCCTCCGGCACGGCGGAGATGTCGCCCCGCGGCAGGACGCCGGCGACGGCTCGCTCGAGATCGTCCTCGGGCGCCCCGCCGGCGCGCAAGCGGTCCAGGGAACGATGCCAGGCCGTCTCCGCTGTTGCTCCCACGCCCCGACGCTACACGCGCTCCTCACGACTGCGATAGAATCCCGCGACTTGTCCGAGCTTTGGCTGTTGGGGAGTAGGTAGTGGCCGTCAGAATGAACGACACGCTGCTCGAGCTGATCGAGGGCGACATCACGGAACTGAAGGTCGACGCGATCGTCAATCCGGCGAACGAGGAGTTGCAGCTCGGCGGTGGCGTCGCCGGCGCCGTCCGCGAGAAGGGCGGCACCTCGATCCAGGACGAGTGCAACCGGATCGGCGGCACGCCGGTCGGCACCGCGGTGATGACCGGCGCGGGCACGCTGAAGGCCAGGCAGGTGATCCACGCCGTCGGCCCGCGGATGGGCGAGGGCGACGAGGACCGCAAGCTCGCCGCCGCGGTGCGCGCGTCGCTGGCCCTGGCCGACCGCAACGGCCAGCGGACGATCGCGATCCCCGCGATCTCCACGGGCATCTTCGGCTATCCGGTCGACCGCTGCGCCCGCATCCTGCTGACCGAGGTGCACCGGTACCTCCAGGGCGGCACGAAGCTGGAGCGCGTCGTCGTCTGCCTCCACGGCGAGAAGAACTTCCAGACGTTCCGCAACGAGCTGCGCCGCGGCTTCCGCTGATTGAGCCAGAACACCCAGCCGCTCCACGTGACCTTCGAGGCCACGCCGGAGATCTTCGCCACGGACAGCAAGGGCGCGTTCGTCTACGCGCTCAAGCACCTGGACGGCGAGCGCGTGGACACCCAGCGCTACGACGAGATGCGCTTCGTCGTCTCGGTGTGGCACCCGCGGGAAGGCAAGAACATCGATCTCGACAAGGCCTACCTGGAGTTGCGGGCGAACTTCATGGAGAACGGCCACTGGACGCGGCTGGCTGAACTGGAGCCCGTCGTTTCGCCCTACAACCGGGGCGAGAGCTTCGACGGCTGGATCGTCCTGCCGGTGCTGTCCGGGGATTCGGCGTTCCGGCTGCACGGCGGCGGCTTCCAGCCGCGGGCGCGGCTGCAGGTCCGCGCGTCGGCGTACTTCGTCGCGTGACGGGGGCTGCCATGGGGCGGCAGAAACTCCTGAGCCGGCTGGCGCAGCGCAACGGGCGCCGGATCGTGCTGCTGGTGCTCGACGGCGTCGGCGACCTGCGGACGGACGCTCAGCCGCGGACCGCCCTGGACGAGGCGCGAACGCCCAACCTCGACCGGCTGGCGGCCCGGTCGGCGCTGGGCCGGCTCGTTCCGGCCGGCACTGGCATCACGCCGGGCAGCGGGCCGGGCCACCTCGCCCTGTTCGGCTACGAACCGACCTCGCCGGAGGTGGACATCGGCCGCGGCGTGCTCGAGGCGCTGGGCCTCGGGCTCGACATAGCGCCCGACGCGGTCGTGGCGAGAGGCAACTTCGCCACGGTCGACGGGGAGGGTCTGCTGACGGACCGGCGTGCCGGGCGGATTCCGACGGCGGAGGGAGAGCGGCTCTGCGCCCGGCTCGCCGGCAGGATCGAAGCGGCGGGTGACGCGCTCGGCGACGGTATCGAGGTCGAGGTCCATCCCGGCGAGGCCTACCGGTTCGTCCTCCTGTTCCGAGCCGCCGCCGGGACGCCGCCGCTCGATCCGGGTCTGGTTGACACGGACCCGCAGCGGCTCGGCGTGGCCGCGCTGCCAGTCCAGGCGGCCGACGGCGCCGGCGAGTCGGCCCGGCGGACGGCGGATCGCATCGCCCCGACGGTCGCGGCGCTCCAGGCGGAACTCCAGGACGAGGAGCAGGCCAACACCTTCCTGCTCCGGGGCTTCTCGAAGCTGCCGGTGCTGCCCGGCGTCGGCGAGCTCTACCGGCTGCGGGCGGCGGCCCTGGCCGGCTACCCGCTCTACCGCGGCGTGGCGAAGGTCTGTGGCATGGAGATCGTCGACTGCGGCGGGAGCTTCGGCGACGTGCTGGACCGGCTGGAAGAGCGCTGGTCCGACTTCGACTACTTCTTCCTCCACGTCAAGGGCACGGACATGGCAGGCGAGGACGGTGATCTCGCGGCGAAGGTCGGCGCGATCGAAGCGGTCGACGCCTTGTTGCCCCGGCTACTCGACCTGGGCCCCGACGTGCTGGCGATCACCGGCGACCACTCGACGCCCGCTCCGATGAAGGCCCACAGTTGGCACCCCGTGCCGCTGCTCCTGCGGTCGGAGAACTGCTTCGTCGACGAGTGCTCGCGGTTCACCGAGGCCGAAGCGAGCCGCGGCGCGATCGGCACAATCCCGGCGAGCGACCTGATGGGCCTGCTGCTGGCGAACGCGGGCAAACTGGCCAAGTTCGGTGCGTAGCCAGCCGCCGACGTTAGCCGGCGACTATCTCCGAAGAGGGAAGCTACTTCTTCTTCGCCGCCGGCGGCGGAGGCTTCACAGGCTTGATCTTCGGCGGTCGCGGTGGCTTTCCGGAGGAAGCGGTTCGGATCTCGCTGGGGTGCTCGCGACCGTCACTATGCTCCCTGGACGACATAGCGGCTCTCGAGGAGCTGGTTGGCTTCCACGGTGGACCGCTCGTTCAGCCGCTCGTTGGTTCGCAGATCGACGTCGCCGGCTCGGCCGGTCGTCCTCCGAACGCTCTCGGCCAGTTCCTCGAGTCTGGAGACGACCTGCAGTTCGTCGATCTCCCGTTCATTGATCTGTTGCCACAGACGGCTGTAGTCGTTGCAGAGCGTCGCGCAAGCCTGGCTGATGGCGAAGGAACTGGCGGCCTTTCGGGCATGGTCCCCCAGGAAGTCGACGGCCAGCAGGATCGCGGCAACCGTGCTCACGCTCCAGATGATCCAGGAGGGCGCCCCTTGCAAGGCACCGACGACGTTGCCCGAGACAGACAGAAAGATGAGGAATCGGATTGCCTGCCTCCACATCTGGTAGCGGTCGTAGAGCTTGTAGTAGTAGCGCTCCAGCCGAACCGCCTCAAGGTAGTCGAACCACGCCTCGTTCCGCCGCGAGTCACTGACCTGTTCTCCGGTTGTCATGGTGCTCTCCGTGGGGCCGTGGAATCCGTTGAGGCAAGCCTGTCGTCACTAATGATGCTAACAGCGGGGATGTCGACAGGGACGGTCGCCGATGCTCGGCGCAGTCACTCACGGGAGTCTTGACCCTCATAGGGATCTAGACGCAATCTGGCCGCCGAAACGCTCTCACATCACTCCCCGCCCCCTCGAACAACTGCCGCACGGTCGGCAGGGGCAGTCCCACGACGTTGCTGTAGTTGCCGTCGATCTCGAGGATGAACAGGCTGCCGAGGCCCTGGATGGCGTAGGCGCCGGCCTTGTCGTCGGGCTCGCCGGTGGCGGCGTACCAGTCGACCTGCTCGGGGGTCAGTTCGGCGAACAGGACGCGGGTGCTCTCGACCGCGTGGAGGGTGTCGCCCGCGGGCGGGCGGAGGGCCGTGCCGGTCAGCACGAGGTGCCAGCGGCCCTGGAGGCGCTCGAGCATTCTCCGGGCCTCGTCGCGGTCGGCCGGCTTGCCGAGGATGGCGCCGTCTTCGACGACGATCGTGTCGGCGGCCAGCACCCACTCGCCGTCGCGGGCGCCGGCTTCGGCCTTCTCCCGGGCGAGCCGGCGAACGAGGTCGCGGGGCCGCTCACCGGCGTAGGGCGTTTCGTCGACCGTCGCCGGGCGCACGGTGAAGTCGAGGTCGAGGGACTCGAGAAGCTCCCGCCGCCGCGGCGAGGCCGAGGCCAGCACGAGACGGCCGGGCCGCGGCTCTCCGCTCACTGGAAGTACCCGGGGATCGTCTGGACCTTCAGGCCGCGCCGGCCGCGGGCGCGCGGATCCCTCAGCTTCACCTCGACCTTGCGGAAGGCGTCGCGGTCGCCTTCCGGCGACTCGAACACGAGCAGATACTGGGAACGGACCTCGGTCTCGATCCTCTCGTAGACCCGCGGCAGCTCGGACGCCCCGGTGATGAAGAAGCAGCGGCCGCCGGTTTCCTTGCAGAGCTGCTGCAGCCGGCCGCGGAACATGAGCTCGCGCTGGTCGATGTCGATGCCGATGCTGTAGATCGCCACCTGGGAGCGGCGGGCGAACTCCAGCACGTCGTCGAAGCGGTACTCGCTGCTGGAATCTCCGCCGTCGGTGAGCAGGATGAGCGCCCGCTTCCCGCGCAGTCCGCCGAAGTAGTAGAGGGAGTAGAGGATGCTGTCGTAGAGCGCGGTCTCGCCTTCCGCCACGAGGTCGGCGAGGCCGCCGGCCAGCGTCTCCCTGGAACCGGTGAAGCCGACAGCCAGTTCGGGCCGGTCGTTGAAGGTGATGAGGGCGGCGCGGTCGTGCGGGCCGAGGACGAGTTCGAAGAAGTGGAGCGCCGCTTCCTCGGCCGCGTCCAGCCGGTGATCCATCGATAGCGAGGTGTCGAACAGGATGCCGGCGTGGATGGGCTGGTTGGCGGCGTTGTCGAACCGCTGGAGCTGCTGGGGCTCGCCGTCGACGAAGACCTCGAAGTCCTCGTTGCCGAAACCGCGCACCGGCTCGCCGGAACGGTCGGTGACGGAGACGTAGAGCTCGATCAGGGCGACTTCGACTTCCTCGACCAGGTTGCGGGAGTTGACGAAGACCAGGTCCTCGGCCCAGGCGCCCGTCTCGAGGTAGGCGACCGCGCGCACGTAGGAGAGCGGTTCGGCCGGATCGATGCCGATCGGCTGCTCGAACGGCGGCTGGTAGAGGGTGGCCGTGCGGGTGTCGTTCAGGAAGAACTCGACCCGGTCGAGCCGCTCGTGGCGGGGCGCTTCCACCTCGGCCACCGCGCGCACGCTGCTGGTGTGGGTGGCGCCGCGCTGGGGCGAGGTGAGGCGGACCGCGAAGCGGTGCGGCCCCGAGTTGATCATCACCTCGTCCGTCGCCAGGACGCCGCCCTGGCCGTCGTAGGCGTCGACGCGCAGGGCGTGGGCCCGGGGCGCGGTGCCGACGTCGATCTCGACCTGGTAGGGCGGCCGCCGCTTGCTGATCAGTTCACGTCCGTCGAGCGAGAAGGCCAGGTGGTGGATGTCCGGCCCGTCGGCGGCGGCGCCGATCCGGACCCGGCCCGTGATCAGGCGCTCCGGCAGGGGGTGGATCCGGACGGTGTGGTCGTCCTGCGAGTCGATGAAGCGGGGGCTGACGGCGTTGGCTTCGGCGAGCCAGTCGGGGATGGGGGTATGGGACCCACTGGGTGCGCGGGTCTTCTGACCCGCTGCCGCCGCAGGCGGCGGAGAGCTGTCGCCGGCTTCGCCGGCGGCTGCGTTCTCCGGCCTGCGCCGCTCCGCGGCTCCGGCCGTGGGCGGGTCAGAAGACCCGCGCACCCAGTGGAGGTCTTCGGCGGTACTTCTCGCCACCAGCGGCACCTCGATCTCGGCGCTACCGCCGAAGAACCGGTCAGCCCCCAGCTCCCGCACCTTGACGACCAGCCGGTAAGGCCCCGGCCGCAGGTAACGCTGCGTGACGAGCGGGATCGACGCCTCCCCGCCGCCCGCTCGCACCGGCGGCTCGAAGCGGTAGCGGAAGCTCTCGAACAGTTCGCCCTGGCGCAGCACCTCGCCGTCGAGCACGAAGCGCCGCGCTTCGTCGCCCGGCTTCGGCAGATCGTCCGGGTCGATCCCGACGATCGCCTGCACCACGGTGCGGTTGCCGCGGCGGCCAGGGTAGCGGAGGGTGATCTCGGCCGGCAGTGCTTCCGCGCCGTCGGGCGTTTCCGTGCTGCGGTCCAGGAAGGCGAGCGCCCACTCGTCGTTCGCCCGGCCGGGGTCCGGCGCCTCGGCGCCCATCGCCTGCCAGTCGAGCGCCAGGCCGAACGCGCTCAGCAGGTCGCCGCCGCGCGAGCAGCGGACGTTGATCTCGCGGATCAGGGCGTCGCGGTTGGTCGACGTCGAGGCGAAGGCGAGCAGGGAGGAGAGTCCGTCGGCGGCGGTCCACAGGCGGAAGCCGCCGCCCTGGCGAAGGAAGATGAGGTAGAACTCGCCGCGCACGGCCGGGCTGTGCGGGTAGTGCCAGACCTCGAGAGTGCGCAGCAGCTCGCAGGTCGTGCGGAAGGTGCGCAGCGGCTCGCCGTGCAGCAGGAGCGACTCGAAACGGTCGTCCCGGGCATCGCCGAAGCGTTCCCCGGCCGTCTCGACGGCCTGTTCGAAACGCTCGCGGAACTCGTTTTGCGGCGTCTCGGGGTAGGGGTCGCGGACGGCCCAGAAGCGCTGGACGAAGGCGTCGCGCTGGTAGGCGTGCCGGAGCTCGCCGAACACCCGGCGCTCCGTGTCGGAGAGGATCGGGTCGACGGAGTCGAGGAAATCGGCGTGGCGGCGGTCGAGGGTGGTGTCCTGGGCTGCGGCTGCCGTGGTGACGGTGAGGAGGCAGAAGAGAGCAGGCCGGCACCTTTCCCACCTCACGGGTAGTAGCCCTTCAGCGTACGGATCGACACGCCGGGCGCGGTGGCGTCGGCTTCGATCTCCCGGAAGCGGCGGTTGCCGCTGGTGTTGGTCGACTGGTAGGTGATCAGGTAGCGGGAGCGCAGCTCGCCGAGGATCTGGTCGTAGACGCCGGCGAGTTCGGCGACTTGGCCGATGAAGAAGGCGCTGCCGCCGGTCTGGGCGGCGAGCCGGGAGAGGGCGCGTCTGGCTGGCCCGGGCTGCTTGCCTAGGCCGATCGCGTAGACGGCGACGCCGGAGCGCTGGGCGTACTCGAGCGCCTGGTCGAAGCTGAAGCGGCTGCTCTCGTCCTTGCCGTCGGAGAGCAGCAGCAGGGCGCGCTGGCCCTTGATGCCGTTCAGGTAGTAGAGGCCGAAGACGATGGCGTCGTAGAGGGCGGTGCCGCGCTCGGCCTTGAGCCCCGCCAGCGAGCCGGCCAGCTTGCCGATGTCGTTCGTGAAGTCCGAGGCGAGATACGGGTGGTCGTTGAAGGTGACGAGCGCCGCCCGGTCGCGGGGCGTGATCCCGGTCTGGAACAGGTCGAGCGCGGCCTCGCGGGCGACGCCGAGACGGTTGACCATGGAGGCGGAGACGTCGAGCATGACCTGGAGGTGAACGGGCAGGTCGGTCACCCGTTGGAAGCGGAGGATCTCCTGCGGCGCGCCGTCCTCGAGAATCCGCACCTGCTCGGCGCGCAGCTCCTCGTACGGCCGTCCCGAGCGGTGGAGCGCGGTGGCGTAGAGCTCGACGTACTGGATGTCGACGATCTCCAGGTAGTCGGGCGCGTTCACGTAGACGACGGCGTCGGTCGTGTTGCCGTCGACGAGGTAGGCGGCGGCCCGCAGGTAGGTGATCGCGTCGCCCGGCGGCAGTTCGACGAGTTGACTCCAGGGCTCCTGGTAGAGGGTGGCGACCGGTTCGTCGTTCAGGTGGAGTTCGAGGCGCTCGACCAGGCTGCCGTCCGGCACCTGGACGTCGATCTCGACGTGGACCTCGTCTTCGTAGCGGACGCCCTCGCGGGGTTCGGCGAAGCGGAGCGCGAAACGGTTGCGGCCGGCGTTGAGCGAGATTTCGTCGGAAGCGACCTCCGTGCCTCCGGCGTCGTGAGCGGTGGCGCGGAGGACGTGGACCCGGGGCGTCGAGCCGAGGTCGAGTTCGACGGAGAAGGGCGGCCGGCGCTTGCGGGCGACTTCGCCGCCGTCGAGCCAGAAGCGCATCTCGGCGATGTCGCCGGTGGCCAGGGTGTCGAAGCGGACGAGGCCGGTCTGGAGCTCCCCCGGGGGTTCGAGGAGCTGCACCGTCGGCACGTCGCTGGTGAGCACCGCTTCCGCCTGGTCGATGATCTTCTGCACCGCCGGGTCGAGCTGGCGGGTGGCGGGCGCTTCGAGGGACGGCACTTCGAGCGGCCGCTCCAGGCGGGCGAAGCGGCCGCCGTTCAGGTCCTCGATCTTCAGCACGAGCCGGTAGTCGCCCGGCCGCAGCCGGCGCTCGAAGGACAGCAGGATGGGCGGTTCGCCGCCATCGTCGGGGGGCGCGGCGTCGGCGGCGGCGCCCAGGGGCAGGTCGAACTTGTAGCGGAAGTTCTCGAAGAGGTCCTCGCCGCGCAGCACCTCGCCGGTCAGGAAGAAGTTGTAGCTGGACTGGCCGCCGACCGTGTCGCGGTGTGCCGAGGCCGGGTCGATCTCGACCAGCGACTCGACCACCGTCCGCGCCTGGTAGCGGGCCGGGAAGCGCACGTCGAGCGTCGCCTCGAGCGGCTCGGCGTCCTCCGGAACGTCGGTGGTGTAGGCCTCGAAGGTCAGCGTCCACTCCGCCGACGGCGCCTCGGGCCGCTCGTCGAGGCGCGCCATCAGGGTGGCGAACTCGAGGCCGTTGCTGCGCAGGAGCCAGTTGATGGCGGAGGCGGCCACGTCGCCGTTCGCGCAGCTCTGGATCTCGGCGGCCGCTGCCTGCACGTTGACGCCGAAGTCGAGCAACCGCTCGATGCCGTCCGAGGGATGCCAGAGTTCGTAGCGCTGCTGGTTGCCGCGCCGGTGGAAGAGCAGGAAGAACTCGTGGCCCACGCGGTCGCTGTGGCTGTAGAACCAGATCTCGATCGGCCAGGTGACCATCGTGCACTGGAACTGGATGCGCCCGGACGGTTCGCCGTTGAACAGGAACATCCGCGCGCGGTCGGAGCGCGGACCCTCGAACTCTTGGTCGACGTAGAGCAGCCGTTCCTCCCAGCGCGTCCGGAACTCGTTGCGCACGCTGTCTGGATACGGGTCGCGGATCCGCCAGAAGCGCTCGATCCACGCCCGCCGCTGGTAGTCCTGCGTGACTTCGAGGAAGGCCTCGCGCTCGGCGTCGGAGATCAGGAAGTGGACGTTGGAGAGGAACTCCTTGAACTCGAGCGGCAGCGCCTCTTCGGCCGCGGCGAGCGCGGCCTGGCGCTCGCGGCGCTCCTTGCGGGTTTCCCTGCGTTCCTCCTGGGCTGCCGCGATGGCCGGGAGAAGCAGTCCCGCCGCCAGGGCAAGGGCCAGGGCTTGGCGTACAGGTCGGTTTGGCAACGGGCGTTCCTTGCTGCGGGCGTGGTGCCTGGATCGTCAAGCGTACCGCTTTAGAATCACCCCCCCATGCCCGCCACCCCCGTCTACCTCGACCACAACGCGACGACCCCGCTCGATCCGCGGGTCGCCGAGGCGATGCTGCCCTGGCTGGGCGGCCTGCACGGCAACCCGTCCTCGGTCCACTCCTTCGGGCGGGCGGCGCGGGCGGCGGTGGAGCAGGCGCGGCAGCAGGTCGCCGAGCTGATCGGCGGCAGCCCGCCCGAGGTCGCCTTCATGGCCTCGGGGACAGAGGCGAACAACGCGGTGCTCATGTCCATCTTCGACGACAGCGCCGGCGGTCACCTGGTCATCTCGGAGCTGGAGCACCCGTCGATCCAACGCGCGGCGGACCGGCTCGAGAAGTCGGGCGTCGAGGTGACCCGGCTCCGCCCGGGAGCGGATGGCGTGGTCGGCGCCGCGGCCGTGGCGGCCGCCCTGCGACCGGACACGCGCCTCGCCTGCCTGATGCTGGCGAACAACGAACTCGGCACGCTGCAGCCGGTTGCGGAGGCCGCGGAGGCCTGCCGGGAGCGGGGTGTGCCGCTGCTCTGCGACGCGGTCCAGGCGGCCGGCAAGCGCGCGGTCAACGTGGGTTCGCTCGGCGCCGACTACCTGGTCGTGGCGGCGCACAAGTTCAACGGCCCGGTCGGGGCGGCGGCGCTCTGGGTCCGTGAGGGCGCCGGCTTCGAACCGCTGATCCTCGGCGGCGGCCAGGAGCGGCAGCGGCGGGCCGGCACGGAGAACGTGGCGGCCCTGGTCGGCTTCGGCGCGTGTGCCGCCGTGGCGTCAAGCGAACTTGACCACCGGATCGAGCGCCTGGGCAGCCTGCGCGACGACCTGGAGGCCGGCCTGACCCGGATCCCGGACACCCGTCTTCACTGCGCGTCCTCGCCGCGGCTGCCGCACACGACCCACGTCGCGTTCCCGGGGTTGGTCGGCGAGGACCTGGTCGTCCGCCTCGATCTGGCGGGCTTCGCGGTCTCGACCGGGGCCGCGTGCGCCTCCGGCGTGGTCGAACCCAGCCGGACCCTGCTGGCGATGGGAGTGTCGCCCGAGGAGGCGATCGCGTCCATCCGCATCAGCCTGGGCACGTCGAACGACGAGGCCGAGATCGACCGCTTCCTGCCGGTGCTGGTGCGCGAGGTCGAGGCGCTGCGGGCGCTCTCGGCCGAACCGGCGGCAGCACGATGACTCTCACCGCCGTCGCGATGAGCGGCGGCCTCGACTCGTCGGTCGCGGCGCTCCTTCTCCAGCGGCAGGGCGTGCCGGCCGTCGGACTCTCCATGCTGCTCTGGGACCGCTCGCAGCAGGTCCGCCACGGCCGCTGCTGCGGCTCGCTCGACCTCGGCGACGCCCGCGGGGTCGCCCAGCAGATCGGCCTGCCGCACTACACCCTGCGCATGGACGGCGAGTTCCGGCAGCACGTGGTCGACCCCTTCGTGGACAGCTACGTCGCCGGCCGCACGCCCAGCCCCTGCATCTCCTGCAACACGGAGATCAAGTTCGAGGCCTTCTGGGAGCGGGCGCGGCGGCTCGGCGCCGGTCGCATCGCCACCGGCCACTACGCTCGTATCCGCCGCGGCGACGACGGGCTGTACGAGCTGCATACGGCCGTCGACGAGTCGAAGGACCAGAGCTACTTCCTGTTCGAGCTGACCCAGGAGCAGCTCTCGCGGGCGGTGTTTCCCCTCGGTGACCTGAGCAAGGTCGAGGTGCGCGAGCTGGCCCGAGAGGCCGGTCTGGCAGTCGCCGAGAAGGGCGAGAGCATGGAGATCTGCTTCGTCGACAGGGGCGTGCAGGAGTTCGTCGAGGACGAGCGACCAGAGTTGCCGCGAGTGCCCGCCCGGGTGACGACGAGCGCCGGCGAGGAGTTGGGCGAAGGCGCGCCGACGTACCGGTACACCGTCGGCCAGCGCCGCGGCCTGGGCGTCGCCGCCGGCCGCCGGCTCTACGTGCTCGATGTGCAGCCGGAGGCGAACCGCGTCGTCGTCGGCGACCGCGACGAACTGCTGGCGCCGGGACTGATCGGCCGCGGCCTGCACTGGATCGCCGGCGAGCCGCCCGGCGACGGCGTCGGGATCCAGGTCCGAATCCGTTCACGCCATCCCGGCGTCGCGGCTACGGTCGAGAGCGACAGCACGAACGGCAGCACCGACACCTGTCGCGTCCGCTTCGGCGAGCCCCAGCCCAGCGTCGCACCCGGCCAGGCGGCGGTGTTCTACCGAGGCACCCAGGTGCTAGGCGGCTGCTGGATCGAACGGCCGCTGATCGTCGGTTAGCGGCTGCGACAGCCGCGGACCACGACGGTCACCTCGCCGCGCAGCTTGCCGCGCTCCGCGACCTGGGCGGCAATCTCCTCGAGCGAGCCGCGCAGCACCTCTTCGTGCAGCTTCGTCAGTTCGCGACCCACGGCCGCCTCGCGTGCCTCACCGAAGACGGCGGCCGCGTCGGCGAGCGAGGCGGCGGCGCGCCGCGGCGACTCGAAGAAGACGACCGTGTGCGGGAGTTCGGCGTGTGCCTCGAAGAAACGCCGGCGCTTCCCCTGCTTCGGCGGCGGAAAGCCGAGGAAGGTGAACGGATAGGGCGGCAGGCCGGAGACGACGAGGGCGGCCAGGATCGCCGACGGTCCCGGCAGCGCCTCGACCGGGAGGTTTCGCTCCAGCGCGGCCCGCACTAGCCGGTAGCCCGGGTCGGAGACAAGCGGGGTGCCGGCGTCGGAGACGAGGGCCACGGCGTCGCCCTGCTCCAGCCGCTCGAGCACCCGACCGATCTGCCGGTCCTCGTTGTGGTCGTGGAGGGGCAGCAGCGGCGGACGCTGGGCCGAGCCGCCGCGGCCGGCGGCGAGGCTCTGGAACAGCCGGCCGGTGCGGCGCGTGTCCTCGCAGGCGATGAGGTCGGCGGAGAGCAGCGCCTCGCGGGCGCGCGGCGAGAGATCCGCCAGGTTGCCGATCGGCGTGGCGACGATGCGCAGTTGGCCGGCGGCCGTCGCCGGCTCCTCCCCGCTCACGGGCGGCCGGGGCCCTGCCCGTAGAGGTCGTGGTACTGCGCCACGTTGTACAGGACGCGCTCGATGTAGTTCCGGGTTTCGCGGAAGCCGACCTTGGTGAAGTACTCGTCGGCGCCGGTGGTGTAGCAATGGCGCTGCCAGAGCGCGGCCTGGGCCTCGCCGGCGTTGTAGGCGGCCAGGATGACGTGCTGCTCGCTGCC
Source organism: Acidobacteriota bacterium (assembly GCA_028875725.1). Classification (NCBI taxonomy): domain Bacteria; kingdom Pseudomonadati; phylum Acidobacteriota; species Acidobacteriota bacterium. The sequence goes on along the minus strand of JAPPCR010000005.1, from coordinate 210,352 downwards.
GAACAGCGCGCGGAGCTCGGCCAGGTAGGAGGCGCCGAGTTCGACCGCGAGCGCCGGGTTCTCGAGTTCGCGCGGCGTCGAGAGGGACCGGCCGGCGCTTGCCGCGAGCCGCGCCGCGGTGGGATAGACGAACTGCATCAGGCCCCGCGCCGAGGCGGCCGACACCGCCTGGTGGTCGAACCGGCTTTCCTGGCGCATGATCCCGGAGATCAGGAACGGGTCCAGGTTGCGGCGCGCGGCGGCGGCGGCGATCAGGTCGCCGTAGGCGTCGGGGTAGAGCGCCCGGCGCATGGTCAGCGGGTAGAGGGGCTCCGGCACGCGGCGAGGCGCCCTCTGGGCCAGGATCTCCGCGATCAGCAGGGCTCGCCGGGGCCGGGTCTTCGCCAGTCCCTCGGCCGCGGTCAGTGCCAACCGCGGGTTCGCCACCGGGAAGTGCCGGTCCACGACCTCGGCCGCGTCGCCCCACAGGCCGAGGGCGAGCAGCAGTTCCTGCGGGGCCGAGGCGGCCCGGTCCCAGAGCGGCCACTCAGCGGGCGGTACGGTCCGGAGACCGAAGAAGGAACGTACCGCCGGATCGGCGACCAGCCGGCCCTGGAGGATCTGCCTCGCGGCCTCGGCTTCGTCGCCCTGGCGGCCGTAGAGCAGCCAGGCGCGATAGAGCCGTGCCGGGTCCTCCGACCCTGCGAACTCGGCGGCGATGGGCTGGACGTAGGCTCTCAGAGGCTCGGCGGCCAGGCGCTTCTCGGCTTCGCGAGCCAGCGGGTGGAAGAGGTCCGCGGCGAGCAGGTCGGCGTAGCCGGTGATGGCGCGGTCGAGCGCCCCGCGGGCTTCGTCGAGCCGGCCTCGCCAGTAGCGGACCTCGAAGTCGACGCTACGGCTGGCGCGGATGGCGTCGCTGAGCCAGTCGCCGGCGCGGTCCGTGCGGCCCTGGACGATGTCGGAGGCGGCGAGGAAGAGGCTGGCGCGCGCCGAGACCGCGCGGTCGTGGCGGAGCTGGAGCAGCACCGAGTAGAGATCGAGCGCTTCGTCCTCCAGCCCGCGGCGCCACTCCAGGCGCATTGCGCCAAGCAGCGCCGCGACGGAGAAGTTGCCCTGGGGGTCGGCCAGGTAGGCGCGGCGGTAGTCGGCGGCCGCGGCAATCCAGTCGCCCGAGAGTTCCTCCGACCGCGCCTTCTGGTAGAGCGCCTGTCCGGATTGGCGTGGCGAGGACACGTTCGTAGCCAGCAGCTCGTAGTGCCGGGCGGCGTCTTCCAGGCGACCCTGCCGGAAGTGGCTGCGCGCCCACCGGTAATGGATCTCGAAGTCGGAGGTCGATTGCACCTCCAGGTCGACCACGATCTGTCCGAGGAGTTCGTTCGAGCGGTCGAAGACGCCGTGTTCGTGGAAGGTGTTGCCGAGCAGCAGCACCTCCTGGCGGTCCTCGAGGGCCGGCCTCAGGCGGTGAAGGCGGTCGGCGGCCTCGAAGGCCACCAGGTCGTTGGCCCGTTCCTGGATCAGGCCGGTCAGGACGGCGGCCGCTTCGTCCGGGTCGTCGTCCGCGAGGCGGCATTTGGCCCGGCTGAGAGTCAGCAGGCGGCGTTCCGGCGCCGGCAGGCGCGACATCGGGATGCCGCGCAGGAGCCGGCAGTCGCCGCCGCGGTCGAGGCTGGTGGCGAGCAGCTCGGCTGCGGGCTGCACCAGTACGCGTGGCGGCTGTTCGCCGAGCAGGGTGGCGGTGACGCCGGCGGCGATCTCCGGGTAGCCGAGCCGCGTCTGACCCAGGGCCAGCCGGTAGCGCGCCCAGGGCTCCAGCGCGGGCGTTTCGGTCAGGCAGGTGGCGAAGGCTTCCGACGCCGTCTCGAGCTGCTCGAGCTCTTCCAGCAGGTGTCCTTCCAGGTAGCAGAGGCCGTGCCTGGCCGCGAGGTCCGGTTCTTCGGCGCGAAGCCGTTTCGTCTCCTCTAGCGCGGCTTCGGCCTGACCGGCCGCCTGGAACTCGACGAGCTGGATGCGCGGATCCTGGGCGACCGCCAGGGCCAGGAGCGGCAGCGTCCAGGCGGTCACGATTGACGCGGCCATACGAAACGATAACCCGGCGAGCCGAATCCGGCATTCCGGCAGGTCCGTGGCAGGATACGGCTTGGAGGATCTCGGGCCATGCTCGGAAAACTCGAACAGATTGAGCAGACGTACGACGAGCTGGCAGCCAGACTCGCCGATCCGGACGTGCTCGCCAATCCCGGTCTCTTTCGCGACACGAGCCGGGCGCTGGCGGAGCTGAACCCGGTGGTCGAGCTCTACCAGCGGTACAAGAAGACGAGGGACGAACTCGACCAGACCGCGGAACTGCTGGGTGAGCTCGAGCGCGGGGACGACATGTACGAGATGGCGGCCGAGGAGAAGGGCCTGCTGGAGGAGACTCTGGCGTCCATCGAAGCGACGATGAAGGAGGAGCTGGCGCCCAAGGATCCGAACGAGAAGCGCAACGCGGTGCTCGAGATCCGCGCCGGCACCGGCGGTGACGAGGCGTCGTTGTTCGCGGCCGAGCTGTTCCGGATGTACAGCCGCTACGCCGACGACCACGGCTGGAAGGTCGACATCCTCGACATCTCCGAGTCCGGCATCCGCGGCGTCAAGGAAGTGTCGGCGATCGTCGAGGGCCGCGGCGCCTTCGCCACTCTGCGCTACGAGGCCGGCGTGCACCGCGTGCAGCGGGTGCCCGAGACGGAGGCTTCCGGCCGCATCCACACGTCGGCGGTGACGGTCGCGGTGCTGCCGGAGGCCGAGGACATCGAGATCGAGATCGAGCCCTCCGACCTGCGCGTGGACACCTACTGCGCGTCCGGCCCCGGCGGCCAGGGCGTCAACACGACGTACTCGGCCGTCCGGCTGACCCACCAGCCGACCGGCCTCGTCGTCACCTGCCAGGACGAGCGCAGCCAGATCAAGAACAAGGCGAAGGCGATGCGGGTGCTGAAGAGCCGCCTGCTCGAGATCGAGGAGGCGAAGGCGAGCGCCGAGATGGGCGAGGAGCGCCGGCGAATGGTCGGCAGCGGCGACCGCTCGGAGAAGATCCGCACCTACAACTTCCCCCAGAACCGGGTCACGGACCACCGGGTCGGCTTGTCCGTCCACAAGCTGCCGTCGATTCTCGAAGGCGACCTCGAGCCGTTGATCGTGCCGCTGCAGCAGCACTTCGAGGCTGAGCGGCTGCGGCAGACGGGCGAAGTGGACCCGGTCTGAGTGTCGCTTCGGCTAGTCCACAGCGCCACGATGCCGGACGGCCCGAAAAAGCCCCCGCCGGGGGCGGCCCGCATCGTCGATCTGCTCGACCTGGGGCAGGAGTACCTGGCCGGCTCGGTCGAACAGCCGCGCAGGGAGGCGGCGCTGCTCCTGGGCGAGGTGCTGGGGCTTGGCGAGGCGCAGCTCTACGCCCGCGCCGACGACGACGTGCCCGAGCCGGCGGCGCTCAGCTACGGGCAGTTGATCCGCCGGCGGGCGGACCGGATCCCGGTCGCCTACCTGCTGGGCCGGCGCGAGTTCCACGGCCGGACGTTCGCCGTCGATCCGCGGGTGCTGATCCCGCGGCCGGAGACGGAGCATCTGGTGGAGGCGGCGCTGGACTGCGTCGACGACGGCGCCCGCGTGCTCGATGTGGGCACCGGCTCCGGTTGCATCGCGGTCACCCTGGCGCTGGAGCGGCCAGGCAGCCGGATCGTCGCGACCGACCTCTCGCCCGGCGCCCTGGCGGTGGCTGCGGCGAACTGCCGCAGCCACGGCGTCGGCGACCGGGTGCGCCTTGTCCGCGCCGACCTCCTGTCGGCGCTTCGCCCGGGGGCCTTCGACGTCGTCGTCTCCAACCCGCCCTACATCGACGTCGGCGAGTGGCCGTCCCTGATGCCGGAAGTCCGCGACCACGAGCCGCCGGAGGCCCTGTTCGCCGGCGACGGTCTGGACTTCTACCGGCGCCTGTTCGCGGCGGGCGGCTTTCTCCATGCCGGGCAGCGGCTGCTGCTCGAGATCGGCAAGGGCCAGCTCGACGCGGTCCGCGAGCTGGCGAAAGGGGGCGGCTTCGATGTCGAGTGGATGGTCGCCGATCTGGCGGGGATCCCGCGTGTGCTGACGTTGCGGCGCCTGTAGTCAGACCTCACCCGGTTTGGGCATCCGGTAGCCGACGCCGCGCTCGTTGAAGATGTAGGTCGGGTCGCTCGAGTCGTCGCCGAGCTTGGTCCGCAGCTTCTTGACGAAGGCCCGGACGAGCTGCGGCTGCGCGTAGCCCCGGCCGCCCCAAACCCGGCGCAGGAGGGCTTCGTAGGTCGTGACGTGCCCGGCGTTCACGGAGAGGACGCGCAGCAGTTCGTACTCGGTGGCGGTCAGCCGCACCGGAACTCCGTCGACCGTCACCCGGCGCCGCTCGCGGTCGATGGACAGGTTGCCGAGCACGAAGGGCCCGGGCGCGAGCCGCTTGCGGAGCGCGACCCCCACCCTCGCGGTGAGCTCCGTCGGGGAGAACGGCTTGACGATGTAGTCCTCTGCGCCGGCCTCCAGGGCTCTCGCGACCGTCTCGTCGCGGCCGTAGGCGGAGATGAAGATGACGGGCACATCCGCCAGTTCCGGCAGCCGCTGCAGCAGTTCGATGCCGTCCGTTCCGGGCAGCACCAGGTCGAGCAGGACGAGGTCCGGCCGGTCCTTCCGGAGCAGACGGGGCAGTTCGCGGGCATCGCCGGTGACCACCGGCGCGTAGCCCCGGGAGGCGAGCGCGTCGCGGGCGAAGCGGAGCGCCTGAGGGTCGTCGTCCAGCACGAGGACGCGCGGCCGGCCGCCGCCGCGCCGCGCCCCTTCCGAGGTCGCCGCGGCGAGGGCTTCGGACGCCTCGCCGTCGCCCGGCTCTTCCACCGCCGGGATGGTGAAGGTGATCCGGGTCCCCTGACCCTGTCCGCCGCTCCGGGCGGAGATGCGGCCGCCATGGGCTTCCACGAGTCCCTTGCAGATTGCGAGGCCCAGGCCGACGCCGACGCTCTCTTCCCCGCCGACCACGCCGGCGTGCTTGCTGAACAGGTGCGGCAGCAGGTGCGGCGGAACGCCGCTCCCCTCGTCCGCGACCGTGACGGCGACGTGGTGTCCGTCCAGAGTCGCCTCGACCCGGATGGGCGACGACTCCGGGGAGTGCCTGGCCGCGTTCGACAGCAGGTTGTTCAGCACCTGGACGACGCGCCGCGCGTCGGCCATGACGCGCGGCAGGTCCGGCGGCAGGTCGATGCCGACCGCGTGGCGGGCGCCGCCGCTCGCGAACGCGCTCCTGGCCCGTTCGACCAGGACGGTCAAGTCGACGGGCTGCGGCGCGACCGACAGCGTGCCGGCTTCGATGCGGCCCACGTCGAGCAGGTCGCCGATCAGGCCCCGCATGTGGTCCGCCTGATCCTCGACGATCCGGAAGAACTGCAGCATCTCCGACCGGTCGAGCTCCTCGGACGCTCCCAGGACCGTGGCGGCCGAACCCTTGATCGAGGTCAGGGGCGTGCGCAGTTCGTGACTCACCATGCTCAGGAACTCGGTCCTCAGCCGCTCGATCTCGTCGAGGTGCGCGAGGTCCTGCATCGTGACGACCATCGACTCGGGCTCGCCTTCGGCGGACCGGATCGTCGTGGCGTTGACCAGCGCCCGGGCGCCGCGACCGTCGGCGACCGAAACCACGACCTCCTCGGCACGCAGCGCGGGCGCTTCGTGGATCAGGCGGGACATCGGGATCTCGCGGCCGTCGGCGAACCGGCAGACGAGGATCTCGATCAGTTCCTCCGGGGGCCTCCCGGGTGGGGCCAGGTGCTCCACCAGCCGCCTCGCCTCCCGGTTGAACGTGGTGGGAGCGCCGGTCAGGACATCGAAGACGACGACGCCCACCGGCGACGTCTCGACCAGCGCCTCCACGCTGGCGCGCGACCGCTGCTCGTTGCGATGGGTGCGGGCGTTGGCGATGGCCGTCGCCGCCTGCGACGCGAACAGCACGAGCACGTCCTCGTCCTCGTCCGAGAACTCGAGTCCGCCCCGCTTGTCGCCGAGGAAGAAGCTGCCAAGGTACGCGCCCCGGTGGCGCATCGGCGTCCCTTGAAAGGTCTTCGCCGGCATGAGGTCGGCGGAGAAGCCGAGCGAACGGATGTAGCTGGGCAGGTCCGCCAGCCTGAGCGGGGTGGAGAGATCGCGCAGGTGGTCGAAGAGCTGCGGTCCCTCCGGTAGCCAACCCTCCATCTCGCCGTGCTGCTCTGGGGTGAACCCGGAGGAGACGAAATCGCGGGGCGTTCCGGCGTCGTCGGTCGTCGTGATGACGCCGTAGCGGGCGTTCGTCAGCTCGCAGGCGCTGTCGACGATCTCCTGAAGGACGGTGGCTTCGTCGAGGCTGGCCGTGACCCGCAGCGCGGCGGCGCTGAGCCTCGATGTCCGGTCGCGGAGCGCCGCGATCTCGCGTTCGTGCGCGTCCGGTGGAGCCATGGTTCACGAAGGTTAACGCAAGGGTCTCTGAAATGAACGGGAAGTTCACTCTCCTTGTCTAGGCTGCCAGTGGTTCTTGACTTTCCTGGGAGGAGTGCCGATGCGGACACTCTCCGTCGTGAGATTCCCGTTGCTCGTATCGCTGCTTGCGGCCGCGCCGGCGGCCGCGGGCGACATCACGTTCAGTCGCGACGTGGCGCCGATCCTCAACCGGCACTGCGTGACTTGTCATCGACCCGGCGAGATCGCGCCGATGTCGCTGGCCACGTACCGGGAGGCGCGACCCTGGGCGCGGTCGATCCAGCGCGCCGTGACGAGCCGGGCGATGCCTCCGTGGTTCGCTGCGCCTGCCGTGGGCGAATGGGCGAACGACCCGACGCTGTCCGAGGAGGAGATCGGCACGATCGTCGCCTGGGTCGAACGGGGCGCGCCGCCCGGGGATCCGAAGCTCATGCCCGAGCCGCCCGAGTTCACGGAAGGCTGGCAGCTCGGCGAACCGGACTACGTGATCGAGTTGCCGGCCGTCACCGTGCCGGCCGATGGTCCGGACCTGTTCCTGAACCAGTTCGTGACCGTCGATCTCCCGGAGCGCCGCTGGATCCGCGCGGTCGAGTTCCGGCCGGGAGCGCCCCAGGTGAACCACCACCAGCTTGCCTTCAAGGCCGACTTCACCGGCATGGTGGAGGACGGCGTGCCCCTCACGCCCAGGGAAGCGCTGCGGGCCAGCGGCTCCGTCGACGGCCGCGGCTACTTCAACGTCCTGGCGATGTGGGGCGCCGGGACCGCGCCGACCGAGTTCCCGGAGGGCGCGGGCCGCTGGATCGAGCCGGGCGCCGTCGTCGTCATGAACCAGCACTACCACCCGAACGGCGAAGAACAGACCGACCGGACGCTCATCGGCCTCCACTTCGGCGAAGGCGAGCTGCGCTCCGAGATCCAGGCCGTCATCGCCGGCGAGATGGACTTCCTGATTCCGGCCGGCGCGCCCGACCACCGGGTGGAGTACCGGCACGAGATCGCGCGCGACTCGATGATCGTCTCCTACCTGCCGCACATGCACCTGCGCGGGAAGCGGATGTCGTACACGGCGCACTACACGGACGGCGACTCCGAGCTGCTCCTGGAGGTGCCCGGGTACGACTTCAACTGGCAGCTCTTCTACTACCCGGAGAAGCCGAAGCTCGTGCCGGCAGGGACCGTCGTCGAGATCGTCGCCGTCTACGACAACTCGGCGGGGAACCCCGACAACCCCGATCCGACCCGCGACGTCGGCTTCGGGCTTCAGTCGACGGACGAGATGATGTTCGGCTTCTTCGAGCTGGTCGAGGTGGACGGCGGGCCGTAGAGGGATAACGCGCGCTGCCGGTTGCCGCACGACCGACGCGCTCTATGGCCCGCCGATCCACCGTGACGCGCCCTACAGGTAGCGTTCTTGGGCGCAAGGCCTTTAGGATCGGGGACGGGATGGCTGCGCCAGGAGACGGCCTCGCTGACGCCCGGCGCCGCCGGTTCATCGTGGCGGTGTCGCGCGCCGCGATGGCGGCAGGGCTGCTGGGCGGCTACGGCGTGTTCGGCTCGAACTACCCGATGATCACGCCCGCCCGGGCGTTGAAGGGTCTGGGCGACCTGGGGCTCGACGACGAAACGGTGGCGCTGTTCCTGGGCGGCAACGCGGTGCGCGTGTACGGCCTGGCACCGACCGGCTAGTACGCTCCACGACAGGGGACTGGAATGACGAGGAAACACGCATCGCTGTTCGCTCTCGCGCTCGCGACCGGGCCGCTGGTCGGCCAGGTCAACGAAGAGGCTGCCGACCCCGACCGGCTCCAGTACCTGGATGTCTTCGAAATGGAGGTTGCCGACGACCCCCGGATATCGCCCGACGGCGACCGGATCGTGTACGTCCGGCGCGGCTTCGACGTCATGACGGACAGGGCGCGCTCCGCGCTGTGGGTGGTCGATGCGGACGGCTCGAATCACCGTGCGATCACGGACGGAAGCGGCTCGGTGAGCTCGCCGCGCTGGTCTCCTGACGGAGACCGCCTGCTGTACGTGGGCTTGAGTGGAGGCACGAACCAACTGTTCGTGCGCTGGATGGACACCGGCCAGACGGCGGAACTCACGAACGTGACCGAGTCCCCCGGGAACATCGCCTGGTCGCCTGACGGGAACTGGGTCGCCATGACGATGTTCGTGCCCGAACCGGCCCCGGCCTTCGCGAAGATGCCGTCCAGGCCCGAGGGCGCCGAGTGGACGACGCCGGCACGTGTGATCTCGAAGCTCCGCTACCGGGCGGACGGCCGCGGATACGTCCCGGACGGGAACACGCACGTCTTTGTCCTGCCCGCGGACGGCGGCACGCCGCGCCAGTTGACGAGCGGTGCGTACGATCACGGCGGCGGACTGTCCTGGTCGCCCGACTCCCGCTCGATCGTCTTCAGCGCCAACCGCGGCAACCCTGATTTCGATGTCCGCAACAGCGAGGTCTTCGAGATAGCGGTCGAGACGCGGGAGCTTCGTCAGCTAACAGACCGCTTCGGCCCCGATGGCGGCCCCGCGGTATCGCCCGACGGTTCCCGGATCGCGTACACGGGCTTCGACGATCGCCATCAGGGCTACCAGGTCTCTCGCCTGTACGTCATGGATCGGGACGGCGGCGGCGCCCGCCGCGTCGGCGACCTGGACCGTGACGTGGGCAACCTCAACTGGGCCGCGGATGGTCGCTCCCTCTTCATTCAGTACGACGACCAGGGCACGACCAGGGTCGCGAACATCACCCTCGGCGGCGATGTCACCGACCTTGCCGCCGACCTTGGCGGCGTCGCTCTTGGTCGACCCTATGGCGGCGGTTCCTACACGGTGGCTCGCGACGGGAGCTTTGCCTTCACCGTCAATTCGCCGGCGCGCCCAGCCGATGTCGCCGTCGGCCGGGCGGGGACCGAGCCCCGCCGGATCACCGGCCTCAACGAGGACCTTCTTGCCCACAAGGAGCTTGCCGCGGTCGAGGAGATCTGGTGGGAATCCTCGCACGACGGCCGTCCCGTGCACGGCTGGATCGCCAAGCCCCCGGACTTCGACCCCTCTCGCAAGTACCCGCTCGTTCTCGAGATTCACGGCGGCCCGTTCGCCAACTACGGCCCGCGCTTCGCGGCCGAGGTCCAGTTCTATGCGGCGGCTGGCTACGTCGTCTTCTACACCAACCCGCGCGGCAGCACGAGCTATGGCGAAGAGTTCGGCAACCTGATCCACCACGCCTATCCCGGCCGCGACTACGACGACCTGATGTCGGGCGTCGATGCCCTGATCGAGCTGGGCTACATCGACGAGGACAATCTGATGGTCACCGGCGGCAGTGGCGGCGGCGTGCTGACGGCGTGGATCGTCGGGAAGACCGACCGCTTTGGCGCGGCCGTGTCACAGAAGCCGGTCATCGACTGGATCAGCTTCTCGCTCACGTCGGACGGGTACGCGTCCTACTACCAGTACTGGTTCCCCGGTCCGGTGTGGGAGGACGGCATGCTGGAGCACTACTGGGCTCGCTCGCCCCTGTCCCTCGTCGGCAACGTCACGACGCCGACGATGCTGATCACGGGGGAACAGGACCTGCGCACGCCGATGGGACAGACCGAGCAGTACTACCAGGCCCTGAAGATCCGAAAGGTGCCGACGCAGATGGTGCGGATTCAGAACGCCTGGCACGGCATCGCGAGCAGCAGTCCGTCCAACCTGATTGCCAAGGTCGCGAACGTCCTGGAGTGGTTCGAGCGCTACCGGGTTCGGAGCCCGTGAGCGACTGACGGTTAGAGTCCTGGGAACCCGACCGGCCACTGCCGGAGAGGAGGAACACCATGTCCCTGTTGATTCGCAACGGTCGCATCGTGACGGCGGTGGACGACTACCACGCCGACATCTTCGTCGAGGACGAGACGGTTTCGCTCATTGGCCGTGACCTGGAGGTCGAGGCCGACCGCACGATCGATGCGGCCGGCCGGCTGGTCATGCCGGGCGGCATCGACCCGCACACCCACATGGACATGCCGTTCGGCGGCACGACGAGTGCCGACGACTTCGAGACCGGCACCAGGGCGGCCGCCTTCGGCGGCACGACGACGATCATCGACTTCGCGATTCAGACCAAGGGCCACTCGACCCTTGAGGGGCTCGAGACCTGGCACGAGAAGGCGGGCGGCAAGGCGAGCATCGACTACGGCTTCCACATGATCGTCACCGACATGGAGGACGACCGGCTGTGGGAGATGCGGCGGCTGGCCGACGAGGGCGTGACCTCGTACAAGATGTTCATGGCCTATCCCGGCGTGCTCTACGTGGACGACGCCACGCTGTTCCGGGCGATGCGCCAGGCCGGCGAGGAGGGCGGCCTGGTGTGCATGCACGCCGAGAACGGGATCGCCATCGACGAGATCGTCAAGCTGGCGCTCGCCGCGGGGAACACGGCGCCGAAGTACCACGCGCTGACCCGGCCCACGCGGATGGAGGCGGAGGGGGTCCATCGGTCGATCGCGATCGCCGAGGTGGCCGGAGTGCCCGTCTACATCGTCCACGTGAGCTGCGCGGACGCGCTCGAAGAGGTCAGGCTGGCCCGCGCCCGGGAGGCCCAGGTCTTCGCCGAGACCTGCACGCAGTACCTGTTCCTGGACCTCAGTCACTACGACCGGCCTTCCGGGCGGTCTCCGGGCGACCACGAGGACTTCGAGGGCGCGAAGTACGTGATGACGCCGCCGCTGCGCGAGAAGTGGAACCAGGAACAGCTCTGGCGGGGCCTCGGCCTGGGCGATCTGCGGAGCGTCTCGACCGACCACTGCCCCTTCAGTTTCAAGGACCAGAAGACCTTAGGGGTAGATGACTTCAGCAAGATCCCGAACGGCGGTCCGGGAGTCGAGAACCGGATGAGCCTGGTCTACAACGGCGGCGTCGTGGGTGGCCGGCTGTCGGTCAACAAGTTCGTCGACCTGACCTCGACGGCGGCGGCCAAGCTGTTCGGGATGTTCCCGAAGAAGGGGACGATCGCCGTGGGCAGCGACGCCGACATCGTCATCTTCAACCCGGACCGCCGGGAGACGATCAGCGTCGACAACCCCCACACGCACCACATGAACGTGGATTACAACGCCTTCGAGGGCATCGAGGTACAGGGGATCTCGGAGATCGTGATCAGCCGGGGCCGCGTGGTGGTCGAGGACAACGTCTGGCACGGCCGGGCCGGCGGGGGTAACTTCCTGAAGCGAGGGCTGTTCGGCGGGCCGTACTAGGAGATGACATGAGCAGAATGTTGAAGTCCGGTCTGATCCAGATGTCGCTGCCGGACGGCACCTGCGGCGACGGCGCGTCGGCCGAGGAGGTCGCCGCCACGGTGGAGGCGATGACGGCCAAGCACATTCCCTACATCGAGGAGGCGGGCCGCCAGGGCGTCCAGGTCCTCTGCCTGCAGGAGGTGTTCAACACGCCGTACTTCTGCCCCGGCCAGGACTCGAGCTGGTTCGCGGCGGCTGAGTCGGTCCCCGGCCCGGCCACGGAGCGGATGGCGGAGTACGCGCGACGATTCGGCATGGTGATCGTCGTGCCGGTGTACGAGCGGGAGACCGCGGGCATCCTCTACAACACGGCCGCCGTCATCGACGCCGACGGCAGCTACCTCGGCAAGTACCGCAAGACCCACATCCCGCAGGTGGCCGGCTTTTGGGAGAAGTACTTCTTCCGCCCGGGCAACCTCGGCTACCCGGTCTTCGACACCGCCTTCGGGCGGATCGGCGTCTACATCTGCTACGACCGCCACTTCCCCGAGGGCGCGCGGGCCCTGGGCCTCGCCGGCGCCGAGATCGTCTACAACCCGTCGGCCACCGTCGCCGGCCTCTCCGACCACCTGTGGACGATCGAGCAGCCGGCGCACGCGGTGGCGAACGGCTACTTCATGGGCTGCGTCAACCGGGTCGGCACGGAGAAGCCGTGGGACCTGGGCTCCTTCTACGGCAGCAGCTACTTCGTGAGCCCGAGGGGTGAGATCGTCGCCCAGGCGTCAAAGGACCAGGACGAACTCCTGGTGGCGGACCTCGACCTCGGGATGATCGACGAGGTGCGCTCGGTGTGGCAGTTCTACCGCGACCGCCGGCCCGAGGCGTACGACGGGCTTGTTGAACCGTAGCTTGAACGTGAAGCCGCCCGAGGGAATGGGTGGAGCTTGCGCGGCAGTTGCACAGGATGGCCACGGCGGTTGTGGGTCCGAACGACGAGAGGAGACGGACGATGAGGAAAGCGCGGCTCTGCGATGTCGTCGTGTCGTGGAGCGTGCTGACTCTCGTTTTGGTCTTGCTGCAGAGCCCGGTTTCGGCGCAGGCCGACCTGCAGTCGGCCCTTGGCAAGTACGTGTCCGGGGCCGATGCCCAGGACATCGACCGCCTTTCCTACCTCGTGTTCGAGTGGCCCTGGCAGGACCCGGGGATTCGCGGCTTTCTGGGCCTGCTCGGCGCGACCGAGGAGCCGGAGTCACCTGACGACCCGCGAGCGGCGCTGCTGGAGCTAGTCGAAGACGGCGAGCCCGACGACCTGGAGTTCCTGGCGTACCTGCGCCGCGGCCTCGAGGACGGCCAGGACCTTGCGGCGTGCTTCGATCAAGTCGAACTGGCTCCGTGCGTGAGCCGGGTGATAGATGAAGCGGATCGAGCGCAGGCGCGCGACGAATGATCTGCGATCACTGGGGCGCTGGACGGCGAGGTCCGGTTTCGAAGCTCTGCGACTTGGGTTCGGCCGGCTGGTACTCTCCGACTCCCTTGCCGGCTTTGCGCGGCGTTGCCCCCCGGCCTGCTTGCAACCAGGTCCCACCGCTTCACGGCGCCCTGGCGCCACAACCGAAGAGAGGCGACGACCGAACATGACCATTCCCCACGAAGAAAGCGGCGAAGCTCCAACCCTCGAGCGGTTGCGGGAACTCACCCGGAACATCGAGGCGATCACCGAGAGCATCAGGGAGGACAGGAAGTCCCAGCAAGAGGACAGGAAGACCCAGAAAGAAAGAAGCGAGGAACTGGACCGCCGGATGAAGGAGACGGACCGGCAGATGAAGGAGACGGACCGCCGTCTCAAGAAGGCGGAGAACCTGTTCACGACGCAGTGGGGCAAGCTGATGGAGAGCCTGGTCAGCGGCGATCTGGTCAGGTTGCTGGACGGCCGGGGCATCGGCGTTCGGAGTCTCGCGCAGCGCACTCTGACGCGGCGAGGCGGCGAGAGCTACGAGGTGGACATCATGGCGGTGAACGGCGAAGAGATCGTCGTGGTCGAGGTCAAGACGACGCTCCGCCCGGAGGACGTCGGGCGGTTCCGGTCGAAGCTGGTCCGCTTCAAGGAGTGGTGGCCCGAGTACCGTGATCGCAAGGTCTACGGCGCGATGGCCTATCTTCAGGCGTCGGACGAGGTGGCCCTCCACGCCGAACGGCAGGGCTTCTTCGTCATCCGGGCCACCGGCGACAGCGCCTCGATCGTGAACGCCGAGGACTTCGAGACGCGCGTCTTCGCCTAGCTAGCGCGGCTCTCGATCGTCACCTGCAGGCGCTTCATCATCTCGTGTAGCGTCGTGGGCTTGACCTTGAGCCGCTCGGCGGCGCGCTTCTGGACGCCGCCGCAGGCCTGCAGCGCCCGGACGATCAGCTCCCGCTCGTAGGCGCTGACCGCCTCCTTGAACGAGACGCCCGTCTTCGGGAGCGTCGCCGGCGTCGGCACCGTCGCGCCGCCTTCACGGAGGGCGGCGGGCAGCAGGTCGAGGCCGATCTCCTCGCCGGTGGAGAGGACGACGGCCCGCTCGATCACGTTCTCCAGCTCGCGGACGTTGCCGGGCCAACTGTGGGCCATCAGCACGTCCATCGCCTCGGGCGTGAGCCGGCGGGGCGACTTCTCGTTCTCGTTCGAGTACATGCGGAGGAAGTGCTGGGAGATCAGGGGGATGTCCTCGACCCGCCTGGACAGGGGCGGAAGCTGGATCGTGATCACGTTCAGCCGGTAGTAGAGGTCCTCGCGAAACTCGCCCTTCGTCACGCGGTCCTCCAGGTCGGCGTTCGTCGCCGCGACGAGGCGGACGTCGGCGCGCAGGGTCTCGAGCCCGCCGAGCCGCATGAATTCCTTCTCCTGGATCACGCGCAGCAGCTTGGACTGCGTGTCGGGCGGGATGTTCCCGATCTCGTCGAAGAAGATCGTGCCCCCATGCGCGACCTCGAACAGGCCCTTCTTGTGCGACACGGCGCCCGTGAAGGCCCCCTTGACGTGGCCGAAGAGGGTGCTCTCCAGGAGTTCACTGGGCATCGATCCGGAGTTCACGGTGACGAACGGTCCGTCCTTGCGCTTCGAGTTGTTGTGGATCGACTTGGCGACGAGTTCCTTGCCGGTGCCGCTCTCGCCGCGGATCAGGATGTTGCTCTTGGACGGTGCGGCCCGGCGGATCAGGTCGAAGACCTGGCGGATCGGCCGGCTCTTGCCGATGATGCTGTCGAAGCCCTGGCGCTCACGGAGTTGCTCCTTGAGATCCCGGTTCTCGGCGGTCAGGCGGCGGCGCTCCAGGCCCTGGCGGATGGTGAGCCGGACCTCTTCGTTCTTGAACGGCTTGGGCAGGTAGTGGAAAGCTCCTTCGCGCATCGCTTCGATCGCGCCCTCGATCGAGGAGTAGGCGGTGATCACGACAACGACCTGGTCCGGGTCGCTCTGGCGGATGCGGCGCATCACCTCCCTGCCGTTCATGTCCGGCAACATCAGGTCGAGCAGCACCAGGTCGATCTCCTCCTGGGCGAGCACGGTCAAGGCCTCCTGGCCGGTGGCGCAGCAGATCGGATGGTGCCCCTCCTGCCGGATCAGGGCGGTGAGGACGTCCTGCAGGACCTCTTCGTCGTCGACGATGAGGATGTTCATTCGTCGTTCTCCTTCGACTGGGGCTGCGGTCGGGGCATCACGGGTTGCGGTCGGCGCATCGTGGGCAGACGAAGCGTGAGGCGGCAGCCACCGGACGGAAGGTTCGAGGCGACCAGGTCACCGCCGTGCCGGCGGACGATCTCCTGGCTGATCGAGAGCCCGAGGCCGGTGCCTCCAACGGCCTTGCGGGTGGAGAAGAAGGGTTCGAATACGCGTTCAAGGTGCTGCTCGGGAATGCCGGGCCCGGTGTCGTCAATGAATACGTCGAGCGAGTCGCCCGAGTTCTTGTCGACCGCCAGCGAGAGGCGCCTTTCCTTGCTGCCGGCTTCCGTCATCGCGTCGACAGCGTTGATCATCAGGTTGGCGAGCACCTGGCCCAGTTCTGTCTCGTTGCCGGGCACCCGGTCCCTGCCGCACGGGCCGAGGTCCACCTGGAGCTCGACGCCGGCGTCGGCGAACCGTTCCGCCAGTGCCTCGCAGCTTTCGCGGACCACGAAGGCCAGATCGACGGGCGCCGGTTCGTGCCGGCCGCGGCGCGCGAAGTCGAGGAGCGTGTTGACGATGCGGGCGGCCCGGAAGGTCTGGCGCTCGACCTTGCGCAACAGGCGCCGCCGCGGATCCTGCTCGGAGGTCTCCGCCAGCAGCATCTGGGCGTAGCTCGAGATTCCCGTCAGGGGCGTGTTCACCTCGTGGGCGACGCCGGCGGCCATCGCGCCGAGAGCCGCGAGGCGTTCCTTCTCGGCCAGCTCCCGCTTCATCGCCACTCGCTCGGTGACGTCGTGGGCCACGACGACCCGGTCGCCGGGCGCGGCGCCCTGGAACGCCGCGACGGACAACTGGAGGTACTTCTCGGTCCCGGTCCGGTCCTCGAACCGGACCTCGACCGGCGGGTCGTCCTGCCGCGGAAACAGGTCGAGCGGAATCAGGTCGCCGAGGCCTCGGCCGGCAGCCTCGTTCCGGGACAGGCCGACGAGAGCCCCGAAGGCGCCGTTCGCGGTCACGATCCGGTCCCTGCCGTCAATGACGGCGATGCCGGCCGGAGAGGACTCGATGATCTCCTCGCTGAATTGCTTGAGTTCGGAGACCCGGGTCAACTGCCGCTGTCTCTGCTCGAGGAGTTGCGCGTTCTCGATCGCCAGCACCGCCTGGTTCAGGAGCTGGCGGATGAGCGTCAGGTCGTCGGTGGAGAGCGGCGCGCCGCCGACGCGGCGGCCAACGTAGAGGAGACCGACCGTCCGGTCCCGCACCTGGAGCGGGAAGACGTAGTGGTAGCCGAGCACCGCCAGGCGCAGGTACCCGCTGTCCGCGGCGTCGGCCAGCGGCGCCCGGGCGAGGGCCCGGTGGGCCTCGGTCCAGATGGAGACGTCGACTTCGGCGAGCCTGAGCTCCGGCGCTTCGGGTTCTTCCCGCACGGGCGTCAGATGCTCGCCTTCGACCAGGAACAGGTTGCTCTGCTCCAGGCTCAGGCCTTCTTCCAGCTCTCGCAGCAGGCTCGACGCCAGCCGCCCGAGGTCCCGTTCGTGGAGCAGTTCCTCGCCGAGCCTCTGCAGCGCGCGGCGGCTGCGCTGGGCGCGATACTGGAGTCGCTGGAGACTCGAGCCGATGCCCTGCTTGACCGGTATGGAGAGGGTTCCTATGACGAGCAGCGCGCTGGCGTTCAGGAAGCCCCTGGCGACGACCATGTCCTGGGGCACGCCGCGGCGGATGAGCAGGCTGAGCAGCGAGAAGCCCAGCACGGCAAGCAGCACCGTGAGCGCGTAGGTCGCGACATCGCGGGCGATGACCGCCACGTCCCAGAGACGGTAGCGGAGCAGGGCGTAGGCGAAGCTCAGCGGAACCAGGGCCAGCGGCGCCACCGCGACGGCGTCGAGCCAGCCGGGCGCGGGCACTTCCAGGGCGAATGGCACGACGTACAGCACCAGGAACGGCAGGTAGCCGCCGGCAACGCCGAAGGCGATCCACTGTGTCTGCCGTCCCTGCTCCCAGTCGCGCCTGGACAGCAGGCGGCGGCCCAGCACCGCGGCCGCGGCCAGCGCGTAGGCGACCAGCAGGAGCAGCTCGACACGGTCCTGCCGCTCGAGGGCGGTGGCCGAGAGCTCGCCGGCGAGACGGCCGGCCCCGAAGATCTGGTCGAGCTGCAGCGCGAGCAGCGCGGCGGACGGCAGGTAGAGCCAGGGCACCGCGCGGCGCGCCCAGATGGAGTTCGGGCGCACCGGGAACACGAGGAAGAAGTGCAGGGTGAGGGGCGGCAGGAGGAGCCGGCAGGCGCCGTCGACGAGGTAGAAGAGGCGGTCGATCGCGTCGAAGGGCGCGATTGGCGTCACCAGGTAGAGGGCCGCGGAGGTCAGGGCCCAGAGGTGAAACAGGAGCGTCTGCCGGCTGCGCTGGCGGCTCAGCGTGTAGAGCCCGATCAAAAGGTAGGCGATCCCGGTCAGCGCGAGGGCGATGTAGGCCCAGTCCAGGCTCAGCCGGGGCAGGGGGTGCAGTGCCGTGACCAGCTCTTCGCCTTCGTCGGTGTCCCGGAGCACCTGCAGGTCGCTCTCCGAACGCCGGCGCAGCAGGCGCTCCAGCTCGTCGGCCGTCAGTGGCGGTTCGCCGTTGGCCAGGACGACGACGTCGTCGGGCAGCAGCTCCGACCCATCGGCGGCTGCGATCACGCGCAGCTCCCCGGCGGCCGTTTCGACCACGAGCCCGACATCCTGGAACGAACTCACCTTGCGGCCCATGGAGAAGCCGCCGAGGCCGACCACCAGGATCGTCGCAAGCAGGAGTGCAGCGGTCAGGCCGAGCCGGGTGGGTCGGGACTCGATGCGCATCGCTGGGTCGCTCGTCCGGTCGCTTCGTCGTGGGTGTGTCTTCTGTGCCTCAGGTGCGGCCGGAAGGCCGTGCTCGGGCCAATTCGGCTTTCTGTACGCACGTCCTGTGCCGGACGGATTCCCCGGCTATCCGCCTGATTCTAGGGCATGTAGGCGGCGCTTTGGGCGGTCGGAGTTCAACCTGTTGGTTTGGAACCGGTTTCTTGAATCGAGGTTCAACGCCCCGATCCCGTCCAGGTCGGCAGGGAAGGCCTCCGTGGACAGGCCGAGCTACGTTACGATCAACCAAGCGGGAGCGGGATCACGATGGAAGAAGCCGACGTCACGATCGACAACATGGGACGCATCGTCGCCGACCTGAACACCGAGATCCTTGAACTGCGGGAATGGCACATCCGCGTCGACGAGCGGATGAAGCACGTCGCCATGAAGGAGGACCTGGCCAATCTCCGCGTCTGGATGATGGCCACGACCCTCACGGTTGGCGCCCTGATCGTCGCCGCGATCAAGCTCATCCCCTGACTGGGACAACAACGCCGCCGGCCAAGGCCGCGCACCCAGCGGAGCTAGAAGCGGACCGCTAAACCCGCGACGACCCGGCGGCGCAACTGATCCGGGTCCTGGCTGGAGTCGACCGGGAGATGCCCGCGGCTGAGCTGCATCTCGAGTTGCAGGGCCCAGTTCTGGATGCCGGTGCCGGTGACCCACGGCAGTCCCTGCGTCAGCAGGAGCTGCAGGCGCTCGACGGAGAGCACCGAGTTCGGGCCGGCGGCCGGGAACCGGGCGTCCCGAGCGACGGGCGACAGTTCCTGGTCCACCCGGCGGAAGGCGAGCAGGACGCCAGTTGAACTGCGTTCGAACTGGGTGTCGACACTGGCGATCACGTAGCGGACCTGGTTCTCAAGGTTGTTGCCGCTACCGTCGACGGCGCGGAGCAGACCGCCGCCGCCCGAGGCGGCCGAGGTGCTGATCCGGGTCAGGATCTTCTCGCCCAGGCGCTGCTGCAGCCCGAAGTGGAGTTCGGCGACCTGGTCGCCGTCGAGCAGGAGCAGGCTCTCCAGCCGTTCGAAGATGTCGCGGCTGAAGTAGAGCCGGACGCTGTCCGCGAACTGGCGCTCCGTTATGCCGAACTCGACGCGGCGGCTGTCGTCGGTGGCGCCGAGCCGCCGGCTGAGCTCGATCCGGTAGCAGTGCTCGAACGTGGCGGTGCAGGCGTCGTCGTCGTGGTACTGGACCTGCAGGAAATCGCGGAAGAGGAGGTGTTCCGAGTCGACCCTCTCGCTGGCCGAGACCGCGGCCAGCCAGTTGGAGCCCAGTTCGACGACGAAGCCGGCGCGGGGCGTGAAGGAGACATTGCCGTCGCTCAGCGTGCTGAACATGCCGTACTCGAGAACGACCGTGGGCTGGACTTCCCAGTTGCCCTGGCTGAAGACGTCGAAGCGCTGGTGGGGATCCTCGCCCCAGGTCGAGAACCGGCCGCTACCGTAGGCCTGCCGCTCGCGGTAGGTGAGTCCGGCTTCGAGCGAGGCGTTGGCGGTGATCTGCCGCTCGTAGCCGCCCCGGAACTCCAGGGTCGTCGAGGACATCGGTGAGTCGATGGACGCCAGCGCCAGGCTGTGCAGACCGCTCTGGCCGGCGTAGAGGTCGCCGAAACCGTGATGGAAGTTCTGGTCGGCGGTGTACCGGGCCTCGAAGTGGGCGTCGCCGGCGCCGGCCGCCTGTTCGACCCGCAGGCCGTAGCTTTCGAGGCCGGCGAACGGGGCCGGTCCCCAGTCGTCCCAGGCCGCGGCCTCGCCGCCATTGAACCCGCCGCCGTGGAAGCGGTGTCGCTGCGACGTGATCTGGACGTTCGAGCCCCGGTGGTTCACGTCGAGGGCGAAGGCCTGGCTGTCGCCGAGCTGCTGGTGGTCTTCGTTGAACACCTGGCGTTCGAACTCGCGCAGGTCGGATCGCAGGGCGAGCTGGGTCTTGCCGAACCGGCTGCGGAGATCGAACTGACTGCCGAGCACCCTGGCGCCGGCGTCACCGCCTGCGTCCTCGATGCCCGAAAGCGTCCGCAGTTCGGCCTCGAAGCGCTCGCGCTGGACCGCCGACTCGAGCGCCCAGTCCTGATCGTCCGCGATCGCTTCCGCGATCTGGATCTGGCGCAGGATGTCGTTCGGTATGCGCTCCCGGACGGACCAGAAGTCCTCCTCGCCTGCGCCTGTCTCCTCGCCTGCGGGCCGGCGCTCGCGGGCGCCCAGCTCGAAGTCGAGCGCCTGCACCGACTCGCCCGTCGTGCGCACAAGCTCCGCCACCGCGGGCACGAAGCCCGGCCGGTGAGCGATCACGCGGTAGACGCCGGCCGGCAGGGGCTGGAAGGCGTATCGGCCGAAACGGTCAGTCGTCGTCCTGCGCTTGCTGCGATCGGCGACGTCGTAGACGTACACGCGGGCGGCGGGAAGGGCCGCCTCGCCGACGTGGACCCGGCCGACCAGCCGCCCGGCCAGTGGATCGCCAAGGCTCGGCAGGTCGAGGCCGGCCTGGAGCGGCGCGGCGCCCAGGAAGGCGATGGCGGCGACGGGCGCCAGGACTCCGGCGGAGAGCATGCGCACTCGCACAGCGGTCGACCGAAAGTCGCCGGGATGCATCCGGCAGGTCATGTTGGGAATCACTATAGCGGACGGCGGTCAGGTGAGTGTGCGGGCCGCGGCGAAGACGATGACCCTCCTCGCGCCCGCCGCCTTGAGAGTACGGGCGGCCCTGCCGGAGGTTGCGCCGGTGGTCACTACGTCGTCGACCAGGAGCACGACGCGGTCCCGGACCGCGGCGGGCCTGTGGCAGGTGAAGGCGATTCCCGGGTTCAGGAGGCGTTGACGGCGGCCGCGGCCGACCTGCGGCCTGCCCAGGGTCCGCCGTCTCAGCGCGGGCGACAGCGGCCGCCCGAGACGCCGGGCGAGCGGCCGGGCGATCGAGTCCGCGTGGTTGCGGCCACGAGCGAGCCGCCGGCGCCAGTGCATGGGCATGGGTACGACAACGTCGGCGCGGCGCAGCTCGATTCCCAGTCGAGTGTTCGCCTCGTCGGCGATGTGGAGGCCCAGGTAGTCGAGGCGGCGGTACTTCAGGCCCAGGATGATCTGGTCGAACGGCGGGTGGTACGCCCAGAGCCAGAAGAAACGGTCGCAACCTTCCAGCCGGTCTCCGCGGGCCGCGCCCCGGGGCCGAGCTTCGAGCAGCCGCCGACACGGCCTGCACAGCCCTAGTTCACGTTCGGCCGGGGCCGAGCAGGCGAGGCAGGGCCGGGGCAGGAGCAGCCCGACGGCGAAGGCGGGGAAACGCCGCGCCAGTCGACAGACGCTTTGCGCCGCTGATCCGTAGAAACAGATGGGCAGTCTTCTTCGGGTGGGTGGGCCGTCTGCGGTCATTCCTGCCGACCAGGACGGATTCAGCCCGCGTCTATACTGCCCGGCGCGCGGACCAAGGAGACTCTCTTGACCTCACGGAAACGAAAGCTGCGCGCCGCCGTCGTGCCGGCACTGGCTACAGTCCTCCTGCTGCTCGCGGGCACGGCGAGCGCCGGCGCCCAGGAGCGATACAGCTACACCGTCTCACTCGGACCGACCTTCGGCGGCAGCCTGGACGGCAAGCCCGACGGCGGCCTCGACCACGCGGGCTTCCTGGCGAGCATCTCGTGGCGGACCCAGCCGCGCACCGCGGTCGGCCTCCGGCTGGGCAGCACGGATCTGAGCGGCGACCAGATCGGCACTCTGGCGAGCCCCACCTTCCGCTACGTGACGATCGCGGGCGAGTACCGTTTCAACGACCTCTACTACGAATCGGGCGTGTTCATGGGCCTCGGCGTGTACCAGCTCGGGGACGGAGTCGAGAGCGATGAGGGAGTCGGCCTGACCCTGGGCGTGACGGGTGACTTCCCGATCAACGAGCGGTTCTCGATCCTCGTCGAGCTGGTGGGCCACTACGCGGACCTCGACGCCTCCAGCACCCACGCCACCGTTCACGCCGGAGTGGCGTACCACTTCTAGCAGGCTGCTACACTCGCGCGCCGCCGACCCGTGGGGCCGTAGCTCAGTTGGGAGAGCGCTTGAATGGCATTCAAGAGGTCGTGGGTTCGACTCCCATCGGCTCCACCACGTTTCGGCCGCGCCTGGCTTCCGGGCTAGTTCTGCGGGCGGGCGCTGTCCAGCATCGCCAGGAACGCCTGGCGCTGCTCGCGCATCGTCGCGCCGGGTCCCACGGCGCGTAGATACCAGGGGCCGCCCGGGGCTTCGATGATCGCGCCGAAGAGCGCCCCGTCGTGCAGGTCGGTCGTCGGGAAGCTGCCGATCGTGCTCGCCTTGACCGTCCCTTCGAGCTCGACCCACGTCCGGCGGACGCCGCCGCTCTCGCGACTCTGCGTCGTCGGCTCCGGTGCCCCGGGCTGGAGGACGACCTGGCTCTTCCAGCGCTCGATGTTCGCTGCCAGCCCGCCGCCCCCGCCGGGCCCGAAGTAGTACGCGGAAACTTCACCCGGGCCGCCGGAACCCGGGATCTGGGCTTCGAGCATGCGCATCGCCGATCTCGGTTCGAGGCGGTTCCACGCCGCCGGAAGGGCGATCGACAGGCCGCTGGCGCTGATCGGCTCGGAGAGCTCAACCTCCGCCGTGGCCTCCTGGGCGCCTCCTCCTTCAGCGGGCGCGTCCGCGCCGCACGCCAGCAGCAGGAGCGTGAGACAGAGAGCTGGTGCCCGGCCCCGCGGGCCGGCGGTAGGGATCGTCATGACGGTGTTCCTCGTCTGGTTCCAGGTCGGAAGGCCGAGGATATGCTGACTGCGGAAGCGCTCGGGGGCTGGTGCCTCCTGCGGTCTTCAAAACCGTTGTCCGGGGCGTGATGCGTCACCGGGGGTGGGTTCGATTCCCATGCGCTTCCGCCAATTGCAGCCCGGGGTACGGCCGGCACCACGCCGCCCTGGTCGCGGCGCTCACCGACGTTTGCGGTAGGGAAACCCAAGTGGTGAGGCACCGTATACAGGCGCATGTTGATGAATCTCGTCTCGTCTCGCGGCTTGGCTGCAACGATCACCGCTCTCGGATTGCTCCTCCTGTCTGCGTCGGGCTTCGCCCTGAACCTGGATCAGCCCACCTTCGTCGACGACATCGCTCCGATCCTCCATGAGCACTGCGCCTCCTGCCACCAGCCGGAGGAAATCGCGCCGATGTCGCTGCGTACCTATCGCGAAGTACGCCCCTGGGCGCGTTCGATCGCCCGGGCCGTTGAGAACCGCGACATGCCTCCGTGGGATGCCGACCCGGGCTACGGCCCGTGGGCGAACGACATCAGCCTGAGCGACGACGAGATCACCGCGATCACGCGGTGGGTCGCTTCAGGCGCACCACGGGGCGACGGCGAGGCACCAGTCTACGAACACCCCGCCGAGCAGGCCGAGTGGGCCTTTGGCGAACCCGACTGGGTCTACGAGTTCGACTCGTTTGACGTCGCCGCCGACGGTCCGGATCAGTTCGCGATGATCCCGATTGCGCCAGGCTTCGAGGAGGACCGTTGGATCCGCGCCGTCGAAGTTCAGCCCGGCGACCGCGAGGTTCTCCACCACTTCATTCTGTGGCGAGCATCCGAGGCCAGCGCCGAGGTCCAGGACGCTTGGATCGACGCTTGGGCGGCCGGCGTTGGAGCGACCGAGCTCCCCGCCGGCACCGCGCGCTTCCTGCCCAAGGGGCGCGGACTTCTCGGCGACTTCCACTACCACCCGAACGGTACGGCCTCGACCGACAGAACCCGGATCGGGGTTTGGTTCGCCGAGCCCGAAGAGGTCGAGAAGGAACTCGTCAACCTCTGGGTGATGAACGCCGCCTTCAGGATCCCGGCAGGCGACCCGAACCACGAGGCCCGTGCCAGCCACGTCTTTAGCCAGGATGTCGTCGTGCGCTCCCTGGCCCCGCACATGCACTACCGCGGCAAGGACATGAAGTACACCGCCTACCTCCCCGACGGCGCGGAGCGGGAACTGCTCAGCGTCAGCCGCTACGACTTCAATTGGCAGACGTCCTACGAGTTCGAGGAGCCGGTCGAGTTGCCGGCCGGCACCCGGATCGAGGTGACCGCCCATTGGGACAATTCGGCGGAGAACCCGCACAACCCAGACCCGACAGTCGACGTCACCTGGGGCGGCGAATCGACCGACGAGATGCTGATCGGCTTCGTGGACTACGTGGCCGCCGAAGGCCTCAGGCCGAAGCCGGTCGGCGCCGTGCTCACCAAGCTGGCCGAGTTGGCCAGGACTCATCCGGGGCAAGCGTGGCGGTTCGACGTCACTCCGATGCCGGGAAGGGGAATCGAGCCCACCGCCATTCTGCTGCCGCGCGATGGCAGCTCGGGCGGCTGGTACGTGCAGCTCGGCACCCTTGCCTTGCCGGCCCCGATCGTCGACATCGTTTGGGACGGCAACCACGTCACGGCCACGGCCGAAATCCCCGGGCAGCCCAGGAAGATCGAGGGAACGGTCCAGGAGGGCGGCTCCCTGTTGATGGACCTGGGATTCGGCGAGATCAGCGGCACGCCGGCGGAGAACGAGACGCCGGCTACCCTGCCGACCGGTTGACCTCCGGCAACCACAACGCCGATACGGGTCCGGCCGGTACTGCGGTCAGCAACCCGTGGGAGGAGCGGAAGGACCGCGGCAGGGTGTCTGCGTTCTTCGCCTCTCTGGCTCTCTTGGCTACCTCTCCCCGGAGGTTCTTCGAGGGAGCCCGCGAGGAGGCCGGCATGTGGGGCCCACTCCTGTTCGTGGTTCTCGTCACCATCGTCGGCCTCTTCCTCAACGGCGTGATTCTCACGACCCTCACCTTGACGCTTCCGGAAAACGCAAGCGAACTCCTGTACCGGACGGAGTTCTCGATGGACCCGTCTCAGCTCGCCAACTGGAGGGACTGGAGCGAACAATCGGTTGCCCCCAGGCTGGCTGCGCTCATCGCCATCCAGGCTCTCCTGCTCTTCCTGCCGGTCGTCTTTGCCTTGACGTTGTTCGTCATGCTGTTGTTCGGCGGCCTCGTGCACCTTCTCTTGGTCGTAACCCGCACACCGAGGCCACGGGGATTCCGTGGGACCTGGGTCGTGCTGTGCTATGCGAACGGCGCTAGCCTGCTGTCCATCGTTCCGTTCGCGGGCGACATCGTGAGCACCGTCTACACCGCCGTATTGTTCGGGTTCGGTCTCCGTGTCGTCCAGGGAGTCGGAGTCGTCAGAGCGGTGATTGTGTCCTCGATCCTGCCCCTGTTAGCGCTCCTGAGTCTGCTCCTCCGGAGCCGCACCGATGTCGGGACCCTGATTCCGTTCGCGGTCGACATCGTCAGTATCGTCTTCGCCGCTTGACGATCGTCGTCGACTCGATCTTGGGTGAAGGGGGAGGGGGATCCGCTGGCGTTACGGGGTGGCGGCGGGGCTTGAGGTCTCGCTCTTCGAGGACGTCGAGCCGCTCGACTTCTTGCCCTGGTCCGACGACGCTTCGGAAGTAGCCGGCTTGCCGTTGGTGGCGTCGCCGTTGGACTTCTCGCCGTTGCCGTTGTCCTTGCGGGCGTAGTCGTTGACGTACCAGCCGCTGCCCTTGAACTGGAAGGCGGGCGCCGAGAGCAGCTTCTTCAGGCTGGACCGGCCGCACTCGGGGCACTCCTCGAGGGGCGGCGCCGAGAAAGCCTGGATGGCCTCCAGGGTCGCCTCGCATTCGGTGCACTGGTACTCGTAAAGGGGCATCGCGGCGCGGGATTGTAGCAGCTTGTTGGCAGTCTCCAGCGGGGACTGCTAATCGACTCACAGGGGCAGCGCCTCGCACGACTCTCCCGCAGCGGCCGCGGCGCTGAACTTCGGCACGCGCACCAGACCGGCGCCGGCTCCGTAGGCGACAAGATCATGAGAACCCAGGGGCGGCCGCGGGTCGACGTGCACTTCGCCGGACGAGAACTCGAGCCGGCAGGGCAGGAACCGGTCGCGGCCCTTGGCGAACGGCAGGCCTCCCTTGAGCCTCCCGCGGAGCGCTCCCTGCCAGAAGCCGTCGGCAATGCCTGTCATCTGCCGGAGCAGCGGCCGAACCAGGAGCCAGTAGGTGACCATCGCCGAGGCCGGGTTGCCCGGAAGGCCGAACACCCATCCCCGGTCGTGGCGAGCCGCTACCAGCGGCTTGCCCGGCTGGATCGCGACCGCGTCGAACAGGATGCGGCAACCGAGGCCGGTGTCGCCCAGAACCTGCTCGACGAAGTCGAACTCGCCCATGGAAACGCCGCCGGAGATCAGGAGCACGTCGGAGTCCAGCCCGCGCTCGACCCTGGCGCGCAGTTCGGCCGGATCGTCGCGGGCGATGCCGAGGGAACGGGCCTCGATGCCAAGCTGCGACAGGGCGGCACGGAGGAAGTCGCGGTGGGAGTCGCGGAGCTGACCCGGGCCGGGTTCGGCCTCGGCGGGGACGACCTCGTCGCCGGTGGAGAGCGTTGCAACGGTCGGTCGGCGGTAGACCGGCGCTTCGTGGATGCCGTGGGTCGCCAGCACGCCGGTGCCGCCGGGGGTCAGCAGTTCGCCCACCGCGAGCAGCGGCCCGCCGGCCGCCGTGACTTCGGCCTGGCGGCGGATGTGGCTCCCCGCCGGCACCGTCTCCACGATGCGGACGGTGCCCGTGCCTGCGTCGCCGGCCTCGAACTCGGTCTGCTCTATGGGAATCACCCGGTCGGCCCCGGCTGGTGCTGGTGCCCCGGTCATGATTCGCAGAGCCGCGCCGGGACGGAGTTCCGCTCCGGGCGGGTCGCCGGCGGCGACGATGCCGTCGACCGGTAGAACGGCGCCCGCCTTGACATCGCCGCCAAGGGAGAAACCGTCCATCGCCGAGACGTCGTGGGCGGGCACGTCGACGGTCGCGGTCAGGCCCGCGGCGAGCACCCGGCCGACCGCGTCGGCGCGGCTGACCTGTTCGACCGGCAGCGTCTCCGCCTCCGCGGCGATCGCGGTCCAGGCGTCCTCGGGAGAGAGCATGCGCGCGTTGTTATCGGAGCCGGCGCATTGCCGTCAACGTGTGCTGTTTAGCCGATCCGGGTGAGCGCGGAGTACATCGGCAGGTACATCGAGATGACGATGCCGCCGATGACGACACCGAGGACGGTGATGAGCGCCGGCTCGAGCAGCTTCATCAGGCTCTCCACGTCCGTGTCGACTTCCTCCTCGTAGAAGTCGGCGATGCGGTTGAGCATCGGACTGAGCTTGCCGGTCTGTTCGCCGACGTAGACGATCTGGCACAGCATCGTCGGGAAGACGTTCGTCCGGCGCAGCGCGGCGTGGATCGAGCCGCCCTGTTCGACCTCGTTGCGCACGGTCTCGAGGGCCTCGGAGACGACCGTGTTGCCGGCGGCGCCGGCGGCGGTCCTCAGCGCGTCGAGGATCGGTATGCCCGAGGCCAGCAGGACGGAGAGGGTGCGGCAGGCCCGTCCCACGATGATCCGCTGCATCAGCTTGCCGACCACCGGCAGCCGCAGCACCAGCCGGTCGGCCCATTGGCGGCCCTGCCGGGTGCGGAGAAGCCGGCTCGCCGCGAACACCGCCGCGGCGGCGCCCCCGAGCAGAACGAGCACGTAGGCGCCGATGAACTCGCTGACGCCGACCACCAGCCGGGTCAGGAAGGGAAGATCGCCTCCCAGGTCGGCGAACAGGTGCCGGAACACGGGGATCACCTTCCACAGGATGAGGAACACGACCGCGGAGGCGACGGCGAGGATGGCGGCCGGATAGGTGAGGGCGGACCGGACCTGGTTGCGGAGCTTCGCCACCTTCTCGATGTGGGTGGCGAGACGGTCCATCACGGGATGGAGAGCGCCGCTGGCTTCGCCTGCGGCGACCAGGTTCACGTAGAGGTCGTTGAAGGCCCGCGGCCGGCGCTTCATCGCCTCGGCGAGGCCAGCACCCGCTTCGACCTCGGAGCGGATCTCCAGCAGGATGGCGCGGAGCCCGGCGTGCTGGCCCTGGATGCTCAGGATGTCCAGGCCCTGGAGCAGCGGCAGGCCCGCGTCCAGCAGGACGGCCAACTGGCGGCTGAACACGGCGAGCGTCTTCGGCCCGACCCGGCGCCCGGGGCGGAACCAGCGCGGCTGCCAAGGCCGCGGCGGTTCGGGCTCGTCAGGCTCCGGTGCGAGCAGCTCGTCCTCATCGGCGAGCCAGGGCGCGCGGAACACGATCAGCGGCCTCCCATGAGGCCGAAACTGTCGGAGCGCCGGCCGTCAGTACGTCGCGGGAGCCTCGGCCGCTTCGCCGTCTCCGTCCGCGGAGGCCATGTCTTCCCAGCTCCTGAGGTGCTCCAGGAGAACGAGAAGGTGGTTGTTGACCCGCGCGGCCGTATCCGCGTTGTCCCCGGGCGGATGGTCGTAGACGAGGTTGACGAGCCGGTTCTCCATCGGATGAACCATGAACAGCCGGATCCGCTGGAGCGTGGCGCCGTCTTCGGCCTGGAATCTCCCGCGTGCATAGCGCGCGGCGCCGAAGGGGCCGTAGAAGAGCGTGCCGCCGACGCCCAGGAACTCGCCTCCGGGCAGCGCCTCGAACAGCGGCCGCTGCTCCTCCCTGATGACGTCGATCGCGGAGACCTCCGCGAGTTCGATGTGGCTCTCGGTGGGCTCGCCGAGCTCGAGATAGATCGAGCCCACCGGCCCCGCCGGCGTCTCCGTCGTCTCGAGGAGTTCGCAGGCAAGCTCCAGCGCATGGCTGCTGGGCTCCACCCGCGCGCAACCGTCCGGCAGGTCGACGAGTCCGAGCCCCTGCACTTCGAGGGCGATGCGGGTGGGGCCGGCTTCCTCCGGCGCGGCCTGACAGCCGATGTGGGCGATCGAGACACCTGTACCGACCAAGACGAAGAACGCCGTCCGGAACCTGTCTCGACTGGGCCTGAGCATCGCCGGACAGTACCATGCAGGTCACCGCCGATCGTGGTCGGATCGTGTCGGCGCGGACCATGCCGCGGACCGTGCTTCTGGCCTGGGAGGGAATGACCGTGGACAAGCCCATCGCCCGTGTACTCAACCTGATCGACGACCGTGAACAGCGCCTCTGGACGCTGACGCCGGACCAGGCGCGACGGCGCCTGCTCGACGGCCCCGAGGCGGTGCTCGGGATCGACGGTTCGTTCGCCCTGGCCGCCCGCCGCGGCGTCGATGTCGTGATGGCCCGCAGCCTGGACCGGCCGATGCGCTACTTCCTGGCCAAGGAGTCGTCGGGGCCGATGCTGGTCATCGCCCAGCGCATCGACGAGATCAGGGACTGCCTCGCCGCCGAGGGCTATCTCGACCAGTTCCACCCGACCTATACGCGGATGGTCCCCGCGCACCACGCGACGACGCTGCGCCTGGTCGGCTGCCCGGACCCGAACCCGACGCACGAGCGTTTCTTCGACCCACCCCGGGGCACGCTGCCGCCGGACCTCGACCTGATCGGCGAGCGCTACGTCGAGGCGCTGATGTTCGAACTCCGCGGCTGGCTCGACGCCCTGCCGGCCGGAGCCGCCCGGGAACCGCTCGGGGTCTGCTTCTCCGGCGGCATCGACAGCGGCGCGGTGCTCCTGGCCCTCAACCGCGCGCTGCTCGAGTCGGGCCGGAGCGCCGCCCGGCTCAAGGCGTTTACCCTCCGGGTCGGCGCGGGCGCCGGCGACGCCGAGCAGGCGCGGGAGTTTCTGCGCCGCATGGACCTCGAGATACTGGGCGAGGAGATCGAGGCCGACGCCGCTGCCGTCGATCCCCTGGCCGCGATCGAGGTGATCGAGGACTACAAGCCGCTCGACGTCGAGTGCGCCGCGGTCGGTCTCGCCCTGCTGCGAGGGATCCGGGCCCGCTACCCCGACTGGCGGCTGCTGGTCGACGGCGACGGCGGTGACGAGAACCTGAAGGACTATCCGCTGGAGGAGAACCACGAGCTGACCATCACCAGCGTGGTCAACAACTCGATGCTCTACCAGGAGGGCTGGGGGGTCGACGCGGTCAAGCACTCCCAGACCTACTCGGGCGGCCTCGGCCGGGCCACCGTTCGCACCCACGCGCCGGCGCGTCTGCTCGGCTTCGAAGGCTTCAGCCCGTTCGCCCGGCCGGCGGTCGTCGCGGTGGCCGAGGCGATCCCCTTCGCGACCCTGGTCGGCGGCTCCCACGAGGCGCTCTACGAGTTGAAGGGCGAGGTCGTGCGCCGCGGCATGAAGCGGGTTCTCGGCGTCGACTTCCCGGTCTTCCCGAAGCGCCGCTTCCAGGAGGGCGCGGCTTCGGAGGACGTGTTCGAGGCCGCCTTCGACCGGCCGCCCGAGCAGTACCGCCGGCACTTCCAGTCTCTCTACGCCTGAGGGGATGCCGACCGTTCGGGCGCTCCGTCCGCCCAGGCCGACCCACGACCCGTGGCTGCCCCAGGGAGTGACGGTCGAACTGGAGCGCGGCCCCGGGGGTGAGTCCACTCCCTCGGCGACCGTGTTCCTGACCGGCGCGGAGTGCCCCTTCACCTGCGTGTTCTGCGACCTCTGGCGGTACACGATCGACGGACCTACGCCGGCCGGGGCGCTGCCGGCGCAGTTGCGCGCGGCGCTGGAGCAGCTTCCCGGCCTGCTCCGGGAAGCGGGGCTCGATCGCTGCGACCAGCTCAAGCTGTACAACGCGAGCAACTTCTTCGACCGGCTGGCGGTGCCGGAGGAGGACCTGGAACCGATCGCCGGCCTGGCCGCCGGGTTCCAAAGGGTGGTGGTCGAGTGCCACCCGCGCCTGGTCGACGAACGGGTACGCCGTTTCGCGGACCGGCTGCCGGGCCGGCTGGAGGTGGCAATGGGCCTGGAGACGGCGCACCCGGAGGCGTTGTCGCGGCTGGGCAAGCAGATGACCCTGGAGCAGTTCGACCGGGCCGCGGAGCGCCTGCGCGCCGACGGCGTCGACCTGCGGGTGTTCGTGCTGGTCGGCGTGCCCTTTGTGCCGGCGGAGGAGCAGGCGAAGTGGGTAGCGGAGAGCGTGCGCCACGCCGTGGGGGCGGGCGCCCGGTCGGTGGCCCTGATTCCGGTGCGGGGCGGCAACGGGGAGCTGGAGCGGCTGCGGGGGCTCGGGCTGTTTGAACCGCCGGATCTGGCGTTGCTGGAGGAGTGTCTGGCGGAGGGGCTGCGGGCGGCCGAGGCGTCCCTCGCCGTGCAGGTGGACCCTTGGGACCTCGAACAGGTCGCCGCCGGTTGCGACGCCTGCCGGGACGCCCGCGTCGCGGCGATCCGGGAAATGAACCGGACAGGTGCGCCGCCACGGACGGTGGGCGGTGATCGCGGCTGAGCGGCGCGAGATCGTCATCGCGGGCGGCGGCTTCGCGGGTTCGATCCTGGCGCGGGCGCTTCATGCCCAAGGCCGGGACGTGCTGCTGCTGGAACGGGGCCGCCATCCGCGGTTCGCGCTCGGCGAGTCGTCGACGCCGCTCGCCAACCTCGCCCTCGAGCGGCTGGCGGTGCGCTACGGCTTTGAGGACCTCTGGGATCTGGCCGCCCATGGACGCTGGCGCCGCCGGCTGCCGGAGGTGGGACGGGGTCTCAAGCGAGGCTTCTGCTTCTACGAGAACGAACCGGGAGAGGCCTTCTCGCCCGGGCCGGCGAGCGGCCGGCGGCTGGTCGTCGCCGCTTCGCCGGACGACGAGGCGGCGGACAGCCAGTGGCTGCGGGCCGACGTCGACCGCTTCCTGTTCGAGCGCGCCCGGGCCGAGGGCGTCGACTGCCGCGAAGAGGCAGCGGTCGAGGTGGTTTCGGTGCCCCGCGAGCCGGGCGGCGGTCCGGTCCGGCTCAGGGCCGGCGGCCAGGCCGTCGAGGCCGGGCTCCTGATCGACGCGACGGGCGGCTCGCCGCTGGCCGCCGGTCTTGGCGCGGGGGAGGCGTCGCCGCGGCTGCGGACGAGCCTGGTCTACTCGCACTTCGCCGGCGTGGCGCCCTTCGAGCGTGCCGAGGGCTGGCCGGACTCGCCCTTTCCCGAGCGCTGGAGCGCTTCGCACCATCTGCTGGAGGAGGGCTGGATGTACCAGCTTCGCTTCGACGACGGGTCGGTGAGCGCGGGCTTCCTGCTGACCGGGGATCCCGTCGGCGAGCCGGAGGCCGTCTTCGCTTCCCTGCTCGATCGGTACCCGTCGCTGGCGGTGCAGTTCGCGGACAGCGCGCCGCTGCGGCCGGTGGCGTCGCGGTCGGCTGTCGCCTGGCGCCGCGACCGCGCCGCCGGCCGGGGCTGGCTGCTGCTGCCGCACAGCTACGCCTTCGTCGATCCGATGTTCTCGACCGGCATCGCCTGGAGCCTGCTCGCGGTGGAGCGGGTGGCCGATTTCTGCCGGAACGGACTGCCGGCAGCGGCGGATCTGGAGCGCTACGGTGGTCTGGTCGCGGCCGAGGCGGACCACATCGACCGGCTGCTCGTCGCGGCCTACCGGCTGATGCCCGCGATGGATCGTTTCACCGCCGCCGCGATGGTCTACTTCGCGGCCGCCTCCTTCGACGAACTGCGGCAGCGCCTGCTCGACGCTCCGCGCGAGGGCTGGTGCCGGCAGGGCTTTCTCGGCGCCGGCGACGGGCGCCGCCGGCTGTTCGAGGAACTCGAGGAGCGGTCGGCGGCCGGAGCAGAAAGCGGGTCGCCGGCCGACTGGGTCGGGCCCGCGATCGAGCGCTGGAACCTGATCGGGCTGCTGGACCCGCGCCGTTGCAACGCGTACCCGGTCGACCTGGAGGACATGGAACGGCGGGCGGTCCGGATCGCTGCTGGTCTCGGTCTCGATGCAGCGGAGCTGCGCCGCCGGTGGCCGCGGCTGCGGAGTCCGGATCGGATGATGGAGCCAGTGTAGGCGCGGCGATGATCGTCGGGCTTCGCCCGGCTCCCGCTCTCAGGGAGGCCCCATCAGCACATTGACCGAACTCTCGAACCCGGTCTCGGGTCCGTCCCGCCGCAGGCGGCGAGCCGCCAGACCCTCGATGATGCGGCGGGGCTGAATGTACCGCTCGCGCAGGCGGTGGGCGTCCAGCAGATCGGACGCCAGAGCCAGCGCGGCGGCCCGGTCGTCGCGGTCGTCGAGTGCTCCGGCCGCCTCGGTCACGGCGCGGGCTGCCCGGTTCCAGCCCCGGCGGGCCCGGACGTCGTCCAGGTCCTTGCCGCCGATGGCGACCAGCCGGTCGGTCAGCCCAGCGGTCCACAGAGCGGACGATGCGTCACGCTGGCGCCGTCGCCAGTGCTCCACAAGGTCGGTCGTCTGTTCATCGTTCGGCGTGACGTCCGCGTCTCCAGCGCCGAGGTAGACCGTCAGCGAACGACTGCGCAGCGTCGGCAGGAGTTCCTGTGCGGACGCCGCCAGGAGCAGGAAGTGCCTGGGCGTCGTGCCGATCGGCTCTTCGAGCGTCTTCAGGAGCGTGTTCGCTCCGTGCGGGTTCAGGGTGTTCGCGTCAGCAATGACGAACACCTGGCCGCGAGCCTCGAACGGCGACATCTGCGCCGCTCGCACCAGGGGCCTGACCATCCCGATGCGGATGTCGCGCCGGGCGGGCGGGCGCTCGAGCAGAAGAAAGTCCGGGTGGCCCTGGCGCACTCCCTCGTCGTTCTCCTCGTCGGCCTTCCCGCCCTTCTTCTCCGAGCTTGCCTTCGCGCGCGCTTCGCTGGCGTAGCGATCCTTGTCGACCCTGCGGCAATGCCGGCACCCGCCGCACGGCCGCTCCTGCGGCGCGCGCTCGCAGAGCAGCGCCCTGCCGATCTCGAAGGCGAGGTCGAGGCGGTCGTCCGCCGTTCCGCCGGAGACGATCACGGACGGGTAGAGACGGCCCTCCGCCGCGAGGCGCGGCAACTCGTCCGCGATGCGGTTCATGCACCGGCCGCCTTGCGGCCTGACTCGACGGCGACGGGCGTCTCCGCCGGCACCAGGTCGCTCAACGCGGACTCGACCGCCCGCGCCACGGCGTCGATGGGCGCCGCCGCGTCGATGACCCGGAAGCGCTCCGGCTCGGCCGCCATGCGCCGCTCGTATGCCTCGTGGACGCGGCGGTAGAAGGCCAGGTTCTCCCGGTCGATCCGGTCGGCAGTTTCTCGGTGCCGCCGGCGCTGCGCCTCCTTCGGGGACAACTCGAAGAACAGAGTGCGATCAGGCGCCCGGCAGCCCGTAGCCAGCCGGTCCGCTTCGTCGATCACCTCCGGCGGTACCCCGCGGCCACCGCCCTGGTAGGCGTAGGTCGAGTCCGTGAATCGGTCGCAGAGCACGACGGCGCCATTCGCCATCGCAGGCTCGATCAACTCGATCAGGTGCTGCCTCCGGCTGGCGAAGACGAGCATCAACTCGACGAGGCCGTCGACCTGCGCCGCCTCCCGGCGCAGGAAGAGCTCGCGCAGCAGGTCGGCGAAGGGCGTACCGCCGGGCTCCCGGGTGACGATGTGGGCGATGCCTCGGCGATCGAGGCTCGCCGCGACCCGTTCGAGCTGGGTCGACTTGCCGCTGCCGTCGAGGCCCTCGAAGGTGATGAAGAGGCCGCCCATTCCGGGATCATGCTAGCGCCGTGGCTCGAGCGCTGCCGTACCCGCTCCGGTAGAGTCCCCGCAACAGGAGGCGACCTTGAGCACAGACATTTCCGAGCACGGGAACCGGCCCACCTGGGCTCTCCATCTGGCCCTTTACGCGGTCCTGCTGGCGGTGATCGGCTTCCTGGTTCTGCGGCCGGGCTCCGGGGCTGCGGCCCAGGAAGACGATTCGGGCGGGCAGCAGGTTGCGGCGCGGCTCGACGGCGTGGACATCGGCTACGACGAGGCGCTCGAGCGCGCCGCCACGCAGTTGGATCAACTCGAGCAGCAACGCATTCAGTGCGACCTGCAGGTCGCCTCGGAGCGTCACGGACTGATCGAGCGGACCCTCGAGGGAATCGTGCGCGACCGCTTGGTCGAGGCCAGCGCGGAGAGCGCGGGCCTGGAGATCGCGGACTGGCGTTCGGGCGAGATGGAGCGGCTCGAAGCCGGGGTGACGGACGAGGACGTCGACGCCTTCTTCGTGGAGAACGAAGGGCGCATCCGGGGCGAGCGGGAGGAGCTCGAGCCCCAGGTGCGGACCTACCTGGCGCAGCAGCGCTTCGCCGATGCTCTCGAAGACGGCCACGAGATCGAGTACCTGCTGGAGCCCTACCGGCTGGAGGTCGAGCCGGCGGACGGGCCGGTGCGCGGCGAGGCGGCGGCGCCGGTCACGATCGTCGAGTGGTCCGACTTCGAGTGCCCCTACTGCAAGAGCGTCCTGCCGACGCTGGAGCGGGTCCTGGAGGAGTACCCGGAACAGGTGCGGCTCGTGTTCCGCCACTTCCCGCTGCACGCGATCCATCCGAACGCCCAGGCCGCCGCCGAGGCCGGCGTCTGCGCCCAGGACCTCGGTGCCTTCTGGGAACTGCACGACCTGATGTTCGAAGAGCAGGACACCCTGACCCTGGACGACCTGAAGGACAAGGCGGAACGGGCCGGTCTCGACGCGGAGGCGTTCGCCGCCTGCCTGGAGCAGGATGGCATCGCCGACCGGGTCCACGCCGACCGCCGCGCGGGGGTCGAGGTCGGAGTGAACGGAACGCCGGCGCTGTACGTCAACGGTCGGCCGCTTGCCGGCGCGGTCGCGTACGAGCAGTTGGCGGAGGTGGTCGAGGACGAGCTCGAGCGCGCGGGTGGGTAGAAGACCCGTCTTCGTTCCCTACCGGCCGGAGCGCCTGGAGCCGGCCGAGATGGAGCGCCGGGCCGACGCGGTCTTCGAGGAGTTCGACGGCCGGCGGAGCGTCCGGTTCTTCACCGACGAGCCGGTGCCGCGGCGGTTGATCGAACGGGCGATCGAGGCGGCGTCGACCGCGCCTTCGGGGGCGCATCGCCAGCCGTGGCGGTTCGTCGCCGTGAGCGACCCGGAGGTCAAGGCGCGGATCCGCGAAGCGGCGGAGGCGGAGGAGAAGCACAGCTACCTCGGCGGGCGGATGCCGGACGAGTGGCTCGAAGCGCTCAAGCCGCTGGGCACGGACTGGCGGAAGCCCTTCCTGACGACCGTGCCGTGGATCGTCGTCGTGTTCGCCGAGCTCTTCGGCGTGGACGAGGACGGGGCAAAGAGGAAGAACTATTACGTGAAGGAGAGCGTCGGCATCGCCTGCGGCCTGTTCATCGCGGCCCTTCACCGGATGGGCCTCGCTACGCTGACCCACACCCCGAGCCCGATGGGTTTCCTGAGCGAGATTCTCGAGCGCCCGCGGAACGAGAAGCCGTACATCCTGTTCCCGGTGGGCTTCCCCGCGCCGGACTGCGAGGTGCCCGACCTGCGGCGCAAGTCGCTGGCCGAGGTCGCCCTCTGGCACTCCGGCCGGACGGGGCGGACGGACGCCGACGCTGACTGAGCGACGGATGATCGGTCTGATCCTGGCCGGCGGCATCGGCTCCCGCTTCTGGCCCCTGAGCAGGCGCCGCCGCCCCAAGCAGCTCCTCGACCTGCTGGGCGGCGGCTCCCTGGTGGCCGCGACCGCTCGCCGGGTCGAGCCGCTGTGCGGGGCGGAACGGACCTGGGTCTGCACGACCGAGGAGCTCGCGGCCGCGGTCGCCGCGGAGCTGCCCGATCTGGACGCCTCGCGCATCCTGGGCGAGCCGAGCGGACGGAACACGGCGCCGGCGATCGGCTGGGCGGTGCGGACGATGCCGGAGACGGCGCGGCGGGAGGTGATCGCGGTCATGCCTTCGGACCACTGGGTGGCCGACGAGGAGGCGTTCCGCGAAGCGCTCAGCCGGGGCGTGGCGGCAGTCGAGCGCGGCGACCACGACGTGGTCACCGTCGGCATCGCGCCGGACTGGCCGGAGACCGGCTACGGCTACCTTGAACTGGACGCTCCGGCGGAAGTCCTGAGCGTGCAACCCGTGGTGCGATTCACCGAGAAGCCGGACGCGGAGACCGCGGCGCGCTTCAAGGCCTCCGGCCGCCACTTCTGGAACGCCGGCATCTTCCTCTTCCGGGGCACGGTGCTGCTCGACCTCTACCGCGAGCACCTGCCGGAACTCGCCGCCGGCATCGAGCGTCTGGCGGCGGACGACCTGGACGCGGACCGGCGCCGGGAGATCTACGCCGGCCTGGAGTCGGTCTCGATCGACTACGGGTTGATGGAGCGGCTCGACTCGATCGGCTGCGTCGTGGCCGACTGCGGCTGGAACGACATCGGGTCCTGGGGACTGCTGGCGGAGGCTCTGCCCGCCGACGGAGACGGCAACCGGACGGTGGGCGACACGCTCGCCGTCGATGCCCGCGACAACCTCCTGTTCGCGGACGAGGGCACGGTGGCGGTGATCGGCGTCGAGGGCCTCGCCGTCGTGCGGACCGGCGATTCCGTGCTGGTCGTGCCGCGCGAGCGGGCCCAGGACGTCCGCGAGGTCGTGGAGCGTCTCGCGGCTCTGGGCCGGCTGGATCTGCTCTGAGCGCGCCGCCCGTTCTCGTCTGGCCTGGCGGGGCGAGCGGTCCGCAGGCCGCCCGGGACGCGGACTTCCGCGAGCTCGCCTCCTGCCGGGCTGAACTGCGGGCGGCGTTCGGGGAACGCTCGGACTGGGAAGTCGAACTCGGCTTCGGCAAGGGTCGTTTTCTCGTCGGGTCCGCGGCCGCCGATGCGTCCCGTCCCTTCCTGGGGGTCGAGATGGTGTCGAAGTACTTCCGGCTGGCGGTCCGGCGGGCGGCCTCGCGCCGCCTCTCCAACGTCGTCCTGCTCCGCGGCGAGGCGCTCTACCTGATCGCAACCCTGCTGCCCGCGGGCATGGCGCGGACGGTCCACGTCTACTTCCCCGACCCCTGGCCCAAGAGCCGGCACCACCGCCGGCGGCTGCTCGATCCGCGCACCGTCGACCTGGTGCTGGCGCTACTCGATCCGCCGGAGGGACGGCTGTTCTTCGCCACCGACCACCTGGAGTACGGCGAGGCGGTGGCGGAAACCCTTGCCCTGCACCCGGCGGTGGCAGTGGAGCGTGTCGACGGGGCCTGGCCGGAAGGTCCGCGGACGAACTACGAAGCGAAGTTCGAGCGGGAGGGACGGCCGATCATCCGGCTCGCGGCGCGCCTTCGGGGCGGCGGCCCGGCGAGTCTTCTTCACCCCGCCGGCCGGGACGATCTGCTGGTGGGACCCGCTCTGGATCAGGAGTCCAGCGCGAGCCGGACATCTTCGTAGACGTCGTCGCTGCAGTACACGCGGTAGCGGTCGATGCGCCGGAGGTGACCGACGAAGTGGCTCGCCTCCTCGAGCTGCACGAGTTTCCCTCCGTTCTGGCGGACCGGCACCCGGCCGCGGCCGAGGCGGTGGGGGTCCTTGGCCGAGTTCGAGACGAGGACGCACTTGCCGTAGCGCTCGCGCAGGGGTTCGAGCCGCTGCTCGAACGCGCGCTTCTCGTCGGCGTCCAGGTGCTCGCCGGTCTCGTGGGCGAGCCGGAAGTGGCTGCGGTCGGTGATCGCCCGCGCGTGCAGGCTGTCCGAACGCCGCATTCTCGTCATCATCTCGCCGTCGTCGTTGGCCAGGAAGCGCTCCGGGTCGCTGCTCCAGGCGATTCCCTGTTCGTGCAGCCACTCGTTCAGGTGGAGTTCCAGCGCCTTGCCGGTGACGTGGAAGTAGACCTGCGTGAACATGTAGTAGCGCGCCAGGATCAGGCCCTCGACGGCGTGGAGGCCCTCGGCGTCGATCCCCAGCCGGTGGTCGCCGCCGGTGCCACCGGAAAGCGGCCGCACGGTGGCGATCACCTGGTCGAGGTCGAAGTTGCCGTAGCGGACGCCGCAGAACAGGGAGTCCCGCAGGAGGTAGTCCATCTTGTCGACGTCGAGTTCGCCGGAGACGATCGGCGGCAGCAGCCGCTCCGGCCCGTCGAGATCGTCGCCGAGCAGCCGGATCACGTCGCGGGCCTCGATCCCCTGGCCGTACCGCTCGAACGCGGCGGCGATCTCGCGGCCGCCGAGCAGGCGACGGCTCATCTCCTCGTGGTCGATCCCGCCCTCGAAGAGATCCTCGGCCCAGTGGCTGAAGGGGGCGTGCCCGAGGTCGTGGAGCAGGGCGGCCGCCCGCACCAGGCGCCGGGCGCGGGCTCGCGGGCCGGCTTCGAGCGGCGTCCCCTTGGCCCCGGCCAGCGTGTCGTAGACGCGGCCGGCAAGGTGCATCGTGCCCAGGGCGTGACCGAAACGGCTGTGCTCGGCGCCGGGGAATACGAGATGGGTCAGGCCGAGTTGGCGGATCGAACGCAGGCGCTGCATCGGCCGGGTGCCGATGAGCGCGGCTTCGAGTTCGTCGGCCTCGATGAAGCCGTGGATCGGGTCGCGAAACGCCAGTGTCGCCACGATTGGTACTCTACGGCCGCCCCACGCTGGTTCACAGCGATGAAACACCGCCTACCCATCGCGCCGTGGTTGGGAGGACTGCTGCTGGCTCTGACGGCGGCCGTCATCCTCCCCGCCCAGTCGCCGAACCCTGCCGCCGCGCCGCCCGATCCGGCGGCCGAGGGCCTCGGTCTGCGCGAACGTCTCGACCGGCTGGTCGAGCGGGTGAAGTACGAGCAGAACCTGATCGTGACCCTGCAGGCGCGGCTGTTTCAGCGCCGTCAGGGCGATCTCCTGCTGGAGCCGGTGGAAGAGCGGGGCTGGCTCCGCTACCGGCCGCCGGACGCTCTCCGCTGGGAGATCGTGGAGCCCAAGCCGTCGATCACCGCCGTTCACGGCGACACGGCGACCCTGTGGTATGTCGATCTCGGCACGGCCAAGGTCACGGAAGTGGGCCGCCTTTCGGAGCAGATCCTGGAGTACATGGGGCCCGCGGGCAACCTCGAGACGCTGTTGAAGTACTTCGCCGTGCAGGCGGAGTTTCCCGAGAACGAGGGGGATCCCTACTACCTGCACCTGACGCCGGACTACCGGAGCGTCGAGAAACGGATCAGGGAGATCGACCTCTGGATCGACCCGGCGAGCTTCCTGCCGCGGGAGTTCCGGGTCGTCCTCGCCAGCGGCGACGAGCGGCTCGTCACCCTCGAGGACGTGGTCCTGAACGAAGCGATCGATGACTCGGAGTTCATCCTGGCGCTGCCCGACGACGTCGAAGTCACCGAGATCGATCTCAACTGAGCGGCCGACTCGGGTTCCGCGTCGTCTCGCGTGACGGGCTCGCCCGTCTCGGCCGCCTGACCACGCCCCACGGCCAGGTGGACACGCCGGCCTTCATGCCGGTCGGCACGCTGGGCGCGGTGAAGGGCCTGAGCCAGGACGTGCTGGAGGCGGCCGGCGCGAGGCTCCTGATGACGAACCTGTTCCACCTGCTGGAGCGGGTGGGCGCCGAGCGGATCACCGGTCTGGGCGGCCTGCACGAGTTCATCGGCTGGGACGGCCCGCTGGCGATGGACAGCGGCGGCTACCAGGTGTTCAGTCTGGCCGGGCTGAGGCGGGTCGACGACCTGGGCGTCACCTTCCGGAGCCCCCACGACGGCGGCACGGTCGAGCTGACGCCCGAGCGGGTGGTTGAGTTCCAGGAACAGGTCGGCGTGGATGCGGCCATGGTGCTCGACGAGTGCCCGCCGTGGCCGGTGGACCGGGAGGCGGCGGTCGAGGCGCTGCGGCGGACGAACCTCTGGGCGAGGCGTTCGCTGGACCGCTGGGGAGCAGCCGGAGGCTCGGGCGCGGCGGGCCTGTTCGGCATCGTGCAGGGGAGCTTCTTCGAAGATCTGCGGTCGAGGGCCGCGGAGGACCTCGCCGCCCTGCCCTTCGACGGCTACGCGATCGGCGGCGTCAGTGTCGGCGAAGCGCGCGAACTGGGCCGGCAGGCCCTGTCCTGGGTCGCACCGGCGTTGCCCGACGACCGGCCCCGCTACCTGATGGGCCTCGGCCTTCCTTCGGACATCCTCCACGCCGTGGGCCTCGGCGTCGATCTCTTCGACTGCGTGCTGCCTTCGCGCAACGCCCGCCACGGCACGCTGTTCTCGTCCACCGGCATCGTCCGGATCAAGAAGGCGCGCTACCGGGAGGATTCGCGTCCCGTGGACCCGGCCTGCGGCTGCCCGGTCTGCAGCCGGTACAGCCGGGCCTTCCTGCACCATCTGTTCCGCTGCGGCGAGATCACCGGCAAGGTGCTGGCGACCGAGCACAACGTGCGCTTCTACCTCGACTTCATGGCCGATCTTCGGCGGGCGATCGCAGGCGGCGAACTGGCCGCCTTCGCGGCGGCGCGGGCAACGGGAGTCAGCCCGGAGGGGCAACCGGAGGCCGAACGGCGATAGGGTACGCCTTTGCGGTGCGGGCCGCGACCGGTCGGTCCGCCGTTAGCCAAGCACTCCGCTGGGGGCACCAGAGATGATTCCTGATTTCGCACTGTTTGTGGCCACGGGGGGCGGGCCCTCGGGTCTCATTCAGTTTCTGCCGCTCATCCTGATCGGCGCCATCTTCTACTTCCTTCTGATCGCTCCGGAGCGCCGGCGGCGCAAGCAACTGCAGGCGACGGTGGAGGCGCTGAAGAAGGGCGACCGCGTTGTCACGCAGGGCGGCGTCTTTGGAGACGTGGTGTCGACCGAGCCGACCACCGTCATCCTGCAGATCGCGGACGGGGTCAGGGTGAAGGTGACGAAGTCGTCGATCACCGGCCTGGCCGAGGAGACGCAGTCATGAACCGGAACCTGCTCTGGCGGGGTCTGCTCGTCGTCGGGGTCGTCTCGGCCTGCGCGTTCTCGGCCTTCCCGCTCGCCGACTCGATCAACCTGGGCCTCGATCTCCGCGGCGGCATCCACCTGCTGCTCGAGGTGCTGACCGACGACGCGTTGCGGGCCGAGGCGCAGAAGGACATCGACAGCCTGGTCCAGGAACTCGCCGAGAAGGGGGTCGAGGGAACGAGCGCGGTCACCGAAACCCCGATCCGGTTCCGGCTCTCGGGCCTGCCGCCCGACCAGGACGGCCTGCTGCCCACAATCATCGAGGAGAACGTGCCGTACTGGACCTGGCGGCGCAGCGGCGAAGAGGTGATCTTCGAGCGCCGGCCGGACGAAGTGAACACGATCCGCGAGCAGGCGATCGACCAGGCCCTGCAGACGATCCGCAACCGGGTCGACGAGTTCGGCGTCGCCGAGCCGGTGATCCAGCGCCAGGGCCTGGGCAGCAACCGGCTCGTCGTCCAGCTTCCGGGCGTCGACGATCCGGAACGGGTGAAGAACCTGATCAAGAACACCGCCTTCCTCGAGTTCCGGCTCGCCGTCTATCCGGAGAGCGGGGGCGCGGCCTTCGACCGCCAGGAGATCCTCGACCGCTACGGCGGCACCCTGCCCGAGGATCTGGAGATCGCCGCCCAGGACCAGCGGGACGAAGACGGCAACATGCTCGGGCAGGTCTACTACGCGCTGGAGCGGCGTCCCGTGATCACCGGCCGCGACCTGAAGACGGCGCGCGCCGGCATCGGACAGTTCCAGGAGCCGGTGGTCAACTTCTCGCTCACTCACGAGGGCGCCCAGATCTTCGAGACCTGGACCGGGGCGAACATCGGCCGGCCGCTGGCGATCGTGCTGGATGGCAAGGTGCAGTCGGCGCCGATCATCGAGGGCCGGATCGGGGAGTCCGGCGGAGTCATCCGCGGCTCGTTCACCCAGCAGGAGGTCGAGGACCTGGCGACCGTGCTGCGCTCGGGCGCCCTGCCCGCGGGGATCAACTACCTGCAGCAGCAGGCGGTGGGCCCGTCGCTCGGGCAGGACTCGATCGACCAGGGCACCCGCGCCTTCCTCTTCGGCATCGTGCTGGTGATCGTGGCGATGCTGGTCGTCTACAAGGCTTCGGGCATCAACGCGATGGTGGCGCTGGCGCTCAACTTCGTGCTGGTGTTCGGCGTCCTCGCCTACTTCGGCGCCGCCCTCACCCTGCCGGGCATCGCCGGGCTCATCCTGACGATCGGCATGGCGGTGGACGCGAACGTCCTGGTGTTCGAGCGGATCCGCGAGGAGCTGCACAACGGCCGGACGGTCAAGGCTGCGGTCGTTTCGGGCTTCGGCAAGGCGTGGTCGTCGATCCTCGACGCGAACCTCACGACCCTGATCGCGGCCATCTTCCTGATCAACTTCGGCACCGGCGCGATCCGCGGCTTCGCGGTGACGCTGACGGTGGGCATCCTGGCCTCCGTGTTCACGGCCGTCTTCAACAGCCGGCTGCTGTTCGACCTGCTCCTGTCACGCTCGGGCCGCGTCGAGCGCCTGTCGATCTAGGGCTGCGTCAATGGAGTTCTTCCGCAACACGAGTTTCGACTTCATGCGCGCGCGGCGCGTGTGCCTGACCCTGTCCGCGGTGGCCGTCATCGCGGCGCTCGGCTACATCTTCAGCCGGCAGTTGAACCTGGGCATCGACTTCGCCGGCGGCACCCAGATGATCGTGCAGTTCGACGAGCCGCCCGACGTCCAGGAACTCCGCGGGCTGCTGCAGGAGGCGGGGATCGAGAACGCCTCGATTCAGGCGTTCGGCGAGGAGGGGGACAACTCGATCATCCTGAAGACCCCGGTCGCCGACGACGAGGAACAGCGAAGCAGCGCTTCGCGGGTCGAGGAGGTGCTGGAACGGCGCTACAACAGCGACGTCAGCGGCTTCGACCTGAACCGGCAGGGC
This sequence comes from Acidobacteriota bacterium, assembly GCA_028875725.1. Lineage (NCBI taxonomy): Bacteria > Pseudomonadati > Acidobacteriota > Acidobacteriota bacterium. The sequence continues at coordinate 166,580 of JAPPCR010000005.1, read as the reverse complement.
ACCGAGGGGCTCGCCTCGATGCTGCTCGGCGCCGATCCGGACGGCATGCGGGCGACCGGTGACGACATCGGCGCCCGGGAGCACTACCGGGAAGCGGCGGCCGAGGTCATGGCCCTGCGCCGGACCGGTGGGCTGATCCGCGACTGGTCCGAGATACAGCCGGGTGAAGCGCTCAGCCCCGAGGCCCTGGCGGTGATCACGGACGGCGCCACCTTCGGGCACTTCGCGGTCCAGTCGAGCGACAGCGTGCTGCCGCAGATCGGCGGCGAACTGCGGCGCAAGGGCCTGCTGGCGATCGCCTTCTCCCTGGCCGGCATCCTCACCTACATCTGGTTCCGGTTCGAGTTGCGCTTCGGCATCGGCGCCCTGGTCGCCCTCGCCCACGACGTCGCCGTCTGCCTGGGCCTGTTCGCCTTCGCGGGCTACGAGTTCAACCTGACGACGATCGCCGCCTTCCTGACTGTCATCGGCTACTCGGTCAACGACTCCGTCGTCGTCTTCGACCGCGTGCGCGAGAACCTGCGCCGCAACCGTCGCGAGTCCCTGGTCGCCGTGCTGAACCGGAGCCTGAACCAGACCCTCTCGCGCACCGCCCTGACCTCCGGCACGACGCTGCTCGCCGTCGGTTGCCTCTTCGTCCTCGGCGGCGACGTGATCCGGGGCTTCTCCTTCCTGCTCCTCGTCGGCGTGCTCGTCGGCACCTACTCGTCGATCTACGTCGCGAGCCCGATCGTCCTGATCTGGGAAACCACCTTCGGCCGCGCCCGACGGGAGAAGAGGGCAGCGGCCGCGTAGGTAGAGGGAGGCTATGGCTCAGGCTGCTGAACGACCCCGGGATCCGGCGCCGCTGCGCGAGCCTGGGGACGTGGGGATCGGCGATGTCCTGAGCCGCCTCCAGGAGAACGAGCGCGCCTGCGACGAAAGCTGGCTGCGCAGCGTGGTCGACTTCGCCGAACTGGCCCACCGAGGCCAGGTGCGGCGGTCGGGAAAGCCCTACATCAGCCATCCGCTGGGCGTCGCCCACATGCTGGCCGAACTCAAGTTCGACCAGACGAGTGTCGCGGTCGGCCTCCTGCACGACGTGCTGGAGGACACCGGGGCGACGAAGAAGGATCTGGCTTCCCGGTTCGGATCCGAGATCGCGGACCTGGTGGACGGCGTGTCGAAGATCGGCCGTCACGAGTACGTCCACAGCGACGAAGTGCAGGCCGAGAGCTTCCGCAAGCTGATCCTCGCGTCGGCGCGCGATCTGCGGGTCATCGTCGTCAAGCTGGTCGACCGGCTCCACAACATGCTGACCCTGGGGCACCTGCAGGCGGAGAAGCGGAAGCGCATCTCGCGGGAGACGCTCGAGATCTACGCGCCGCTGGCGCACCGCCTGGGCATGTCGCGGATCCAGTGGCTGCTTGAGGATCTGGCCTTCCAGCACATGCACCCGCACCAGTACGGGGACCTCCGCAAGCAGCTCGACGAGCGGATCAAGGGGGCGCGGCGAACGACGGAGCGGATCGCCGAGCGCCTGCGGGAGGCGTTGCGGAAGACGGAAATCGAGGGCGAGATCAGCTACCGGGTCAAGGGCTACTACTCGATCTACCGGAAGCTGCAGCAACGCCAGATCGACCTTCCGGAGCTGTACGACTTCCTGGCGTTCCGGATCATCACCGTCGACGTGAAGGACACGTACGCCGCGCTCGGCGTCGTCCACCAGCTCTGGCATCCGATCCCGGGCCGGTTCAAGGACTACATCGCGATGCCGAAACCGAACCTCTACCAGTCGCTGCACACGACGGTGGTGGGGCGCGGGGGGCAGCCCTTCGAGGTCCAGATCCGGACCCGGAAGATGGACCTGCTGGCCGAGGAGGGCGTCGCCGCCCACTGGCGCTACAAGGAAGGCCAGCTCGACGCGGACGAGAAGGACGCCAGCATCGTCTGGCTGCGGCAACTGCTGGAGTGGCAGCAGGAAACGCCCGATCCGCGCACTTTCATGAGCGCGCTGAAGATCGACCTGTATCCGGACGAGGTGTACGTGTTCACGCCGAAGGGCGATGTGCTCTCCTTTCCGCGGGGCGCGACGACGCTCGACTTCGCCTACCGGATTCACACCGAGCTCGGCCACCACTGCAGCGGCGCCCGGGTCAACGGCCGGCTCGTGCCGTTGCGGACCGGACTGAAGAACGGCGACATCGTCGAGATCACGACGAACCCGAACCGGGAACCCAGCCGGGACTGGCTGAACATCGTCGCCACGCCGAAGGCGCGCAGCAAGATCCGCCACTGGATCAACGCGGAGCAGAAGAAGCGGGCGATCGAGATCGGCCGCACGCTGCTGGCGAGCGAGCTGCGTCGCTACCGGGTCAGCCCGCGCCGGATCTTCGAGTCGAAGGAGATGGCGGACTTCATCGCCGCCGAGGGCTACTCCGGCGTCGACGAGCTGTTCAGCCGGCTCGGCTTCGGCCGCGGGTCGGTCAAGCCGGTGCTGCGCGCGGTGCTGCCGCCAGAGCGGCTGCGACACCGGGACCAGGAGCCCGGCCGCCTGCGCCGCGCGGTGAGCAAGGTGATGCCGCGCGACCAGGTGAAGCTGATCGTCAAGGGCGAGGACGACATGCTCGCCTTCTTCGCCGGTTGCTGCAGCCCGCTGCCTGGCGAGGAGATCATCGGCTTCGTGACCCGCGGCCGCGGCGTGTCGGTCCACTCGGTCGACTGCCCCAACGTGCAGAACCTGCTGTACCACCCGGAGCGCGAGATTCGGGTCGAGTGGGCGCGTCGCAACGACTCGATGTTCGCGGTCACTCTGGTCATCGAGACCCGGGACCGCCCCGGGGTGCTGGCCCGGGTGACCGAGGCGATCGCCAAGCAGGGCAGCAACATCCGCCACATCGAGAGCCGCAGCCGCGGCGCCGGCGAGGCGGCGATCGACGTCGTCGTCGACGTGCGCAACCGAAAGCACCTCAACCGTCTCCAGGAGTCCCTCGAGAATCTGTCCGCCGTGCGCGCCGTGAAGCGCCGCCAGGGACCGTCTTCGTCGGCTTCTGCGACGGCGTAGGTGCTGGCCCGCCTGGAGAGGTCCGGGGAGGGGTCCCCAGCGGCCGCTTGCGCTTTCTTGGTGGATGGGACTGAGCGCTCGCTTCGGTCGGCTGCCCTTCACATCGGCGGTGGTGGGCGTAGCGGCGTCGGGAGTCGGTTGCCTCCAGCCCGCTGGGGACCCTCCCCGGACCTCTCCAGGCTGGACGATCTCGCCGGGCGGGCGACGTGCGGCGGGTGTCGGTACAGGCTGGGTGCGCGGGTCTTCTGACCCGCCGCCGCCGAAGGCGGCTAGAGAGACGTGCCGGCCGCTAGGCCGGCTCCAGTAGACGGGAATCGGTGCGGCTCCGTAGAGATCCTTGACGGTCGGAGATGAGGTCAGAACTAAGTCAAGGAGGGGACGGAATGATCGCAACACGTCGAATTCATATGGTGCTGACGGCGACGGTTTGGGTGGCATTGATGGGCGTCTGCTTCGGGCCGGCGGCTTTCGCTGCGAACCCGGAGGTGGAGGGACCTCCGGCTGCGGCGGGATCCGTGACACTCCAGGTCACTCCCAGCAGCGTGCCCGAGAGCGGTGGAGAGGTCGAGCTGCTGGCGATCGTGCGCGACAATCGGGGACGGCCACTGGAGAACGCGAAGGTGAACTTCCTGACGGAAACGGGCACGCTGGAGTCGGGTGGGCGGTTGGTCGTCGCCGGGGATGGCGGAGCCGCCACCGACCGGCTGACGTTGACTGAGTCGGAGCTGGCGGCGGTAGAGGAAAACAGCTTTCGGCTCGCGGTGGCCGTCGGCTCCCGTGGCGGTTCTCTGGTCACGTCGAACGTCGGCGTCGGCATTCAGCGTCGGCCGCAGGCAGCCTTCAGGCTCGCCCCGGGTGATTTGATCGTTGCGTTCGACGATGAGTCCGCGGGCCTTGTCACGAGCTGGTCCTGGGACTTTGGCGACGGCACGACGAGTGCCCGCCAGAGTCCGTCGCACACGTTCCCGGAGCCCGGTCACTACGCGGTCACGCTGCGAGTCGGGAACCCGGTGGGGTCGGACGAAGTGACGAGGCTGGTCCGTGTCTTCAGCTCCCAGCCCTCTGGCGAGTAGCAGCTTCCTAGACGCTCTTCCGGCAGCGTTCGTATACTGATTCGAGAGATGGAGAACCGGCGCCGAAACCTGCTTGCCGTGCTTGCCGCCAGTCTGTCGCTGGCGATCTTCGCGGCGTGCGACAAGACGAGTCCGGTTGCCCCGTCGGGGACGCTGATCACGATCAGTGCGAATCCGGACCGCATTCCCTCGGACGGGAGCGCGGAGATTCGGGTCGTCGCGCTGAGGCCGAACGGAACGCCGGTCAGCCGCGGCACCCTGATTCGTCTCACGACGACGCTCGGCACGATTCCGCCCAGTGTCGGCGTCGACGACAGGGGAGAGGCGCTGGCGATGCTCCAGGCCGACGGTCAGTTCGGGGTCGCGACGGTGTCGGCCAACACAGGCGGTTCCGAGACCGCGACGATCGACGTGCAGCTCGGCCTGTCGCCGGCTTCGGTGACCGTGCAGGTGACGCCGAACAGCGTGCCCGAAACCGGGGGCGAGGCCGATCTGCTGGCGATCGTGCGCGACGACCGCGGCCAGCCGCTCGACAAGGCGGAGATCAACTTCCGGACGGAGATCGGCACGCTCGATTCGGGCGGCGGGCTGATCTCGACGGCTGCGGACGGCACGGCGTCGGACCGGCTCGTCGTCACCTCGGGCGATCTCGACACGGTGTCGGGGGACAGCTTCGAGGTCGGCGTGGATGTCGGCAGCGGCGGCGGCCAGCTCGTCACGACGAACGTCAGCGTGGCGATTCAGCGGCTGCCGCGAGCGGATTTCACCTTCAACACCCGCAACCTGCTGGTCGCCTTCGAGGACACGACGGACGGCCGCACGACGAGCTGGCTTTGGAACTTCGGCGACGGCAACACGAGCACGCGCCAGAACCCGACGCACACCTACGACGAGCCGGGCACCTACGCGGTCACCTTCCGGGCCACCAACTCGCTCGGGTCCGACGAGGTGACGAAGTTCGTCCAGGTCACGGGCCAGTAGGCCGCCGGGCCGTGGCCGCCGGGGAGCGCCCGACCTCGCCGCAGCCGACGGTGACGATCGGCGAGCTGTACCTGGCTCAGGGCCACCGGAGGGAGGCAATCGCCATCTTCCAGCGTGTTCTTTCGGCAGACCCGACCAACCGGCGGGCCCGCGAAGCGCTGGAGCGTCTGAAAGTGCTCCCGCCGCGGGCTACAATCCGCGCCCGGGAGGTGCCGGACCGTGCTGAGCAATGAGGAAATCCAGGCTCTGATTCGCTTCGTGGCCGAGGAGCGCCGGGGCGGCTCGGATCTCTCGGTCGAGTACCAGGTGGATGGTCTCTACCTGCGGGTGGGGGGCGATCGGGGCGGCGCCGCGGGGGCGCCGCGTGCGGCATCGGCGCCGGCCCCGGCGTCGGTAGCAGAGGAGGCGCCGTCGCCGGCCCTGGAGGATGTGCCCGCGGCCGAGGAGCCTGCGCTCGACGGACACGTGCTGACGTCGCCGATCGTGGGGACCTTCTACGCGGCGCCGAGCCCCGACTCCCCGCCGTACGTCGAGATCGGCGCCCGGGTCGAGAAGGGCCAGGTCGTGTGCATCGTCGAGGCGATGAAGCTGATGAACGAGATCGAGGCCGATGTCTCGGGAACGGTTTCTTCCGTGGTGCCGGACAACGGCGACCCGGTCGAGTTCGGCGCGCCTCTGTTCGTGATCCAGACTTGAACGCCGGGCTGCCGGCGCGCGCCGCGCGGCCGTTCCGGAAGGTCCTGGTCGCGAACCGCGGCGAGATCGCGGTCCGGGTCATTCGCGCCTGCCGCGATCTCGGCATCGAAACGGTCGCGGTCTTCAGCACCGTCGACCGGGAATCGCTGCATGTGAGCCTGGCGGACGCGGCCGTCTGTGTCGGTCCGCCGGCGCCGGCGGCCAGCTACCTGCACCAGCAGAACCTGCTCGCCGCGGCGAGCATCACCGGCGCCGAGGCGGTGCATCCGGGGTACGGCTTCCTGGCCGAGAACGCGGACTTCGCCGACGCCGTCGGCCGCTGCGGCCTGACCTGGATCGGACCGTCGCCCTCCGCGATCCGTACCCTGGGCGACAAGAGTAAGGCGCGCGATGCCGCGATCGCGGCCGAGGTGCCGGTGTTGCCGGGCGGCCCGGTGCCGGCATCGCTCGAGGAGACGGCGGCGCTGGCCGAAGAAACGGGCTTCCCGCTGATGCTGAAGGCCGCGGCGGGAGGCGGCGGCCGCGGCATGAGGGCGATTCGCGACCGCGCCGGTCTCGAAGGGGTCCTGGACGCTGCCGCGAGCGAGGCCCAGGCTGCCTTCGGCAGCGGCGAGCTCCTGCTGGAGCGCCTGGTCGAGCGACCGCGCCACATCGAAGTGCAGGTCTTCGGCGATTCCTTCGGCCGCGCGTTGCAGTTCGGAGAACGCGACTGCTCGATTCAACGCCGGCACCAGAAGCTGTTGGAGGAAGCGCCGGCGCCCTCGATCGGTTCCGAGCTCCGCGGGTCGCTGGGCGAGGCCGCGCTGCGGCTTGCCAGGCAGGTCGGCTACTCGAACGCGGGAACGGTCGAGTTCCTGGTCGATGGCGACCGCTTCTACTTCCTGGAGATGAACACCCGCATTCAGGTCGAGCATCCGGTCACCGAGGCGGTGACCGGCGTCGACCTGGTCAAGCTCCAGATCGTCGCCGCGGCCGGCGAGCCCCTGGGGCTTCCGGACGGCATCGAGACCTCGGGCCACGCGATCGAGTGCCGGATCAACGCGGAGGACCCGGACACCTTCGCGCCATCGCCCGGCACGCTGCGCCGCTTCCGGCCGCCGGCAGGCCCGGGCGTCCGGGTCGACAGTCACGGTTTCGAAGGAGGCGGAATGCCGCCGCACTACGACTCGCTGCTCGCCAAGGTGGTGGCCTTCGGCGAGGACCGCGCCGAGGCGACATCGAGGATGGCCCGGGCGCTTCGCGAGTTCGAGGTCGACGGCATCCGCACCACGCTGCCGCTCATGCGCAGGATCGTCGAGTCGCCGCCGTTCGCGGAGGCCGAGCTGGATACCGGATTCCTCGATCGGCTGGACCAGGGATGAGCGAGAGTCGAGTGCGCCCGCCTTCGAACCGCCTCTACGCGATCGCCGATACGGGCTTCTTCGGCGCCGAACCGACGGCTGTGACCGGCACGGTTAGCACCCTGCTGGACTGTGGCGTTCGCTGGATCCAGCTTCGCGCCAAGGGAGTGCCGGACCTCGCCGCGTGGCGCCTGGCCGAGGCCGCGGGGCGAGTATTGGAGGAGAGGTCAGACGGCGAAGGCGACGCGCCGCTGCTGTGGATCAACGACAACGCGGCGATCGCGGCTGCGCTGACGGCGAGCGGCCCGCGGGCCGGTCTCGGCGTAGGTCTCCATCTCGGCCAGGACGACCTGCCGCCCGCGGCGGCCCGGCTGTCGCTCCCTCCCGACTGTCCGATCGGCTACTCCACCCACGGCCGCGGGCAGGCCGCGGAGGCCGAAGCCGACCCGGCGGTCGACGCGGTCGCGATCGGCCCCGTGTTCGGGACGACGACGAAGGAACGGCCCGACCCGGTCGTCGGGCTCTCCGGCGTCGCCCAGGCTCGCGAGGTCACATCGAAGCCCCTGATCGGCATCGGCGGCATCGACGCGGACCGCGCACCGCAGGTCATCGATGCCGGCGCCGACGCGGTGGCGGTCGTTTCCGCTCTCGATCCGACGGATCTCGCCGCTTCCTGCCGCCGCCTCCTGCGGGCGCTGGCCTGAAGGCCCCGATTCGCTTCACGTATAGTTCTAGTTCGGCCGATGTCCGCGCTCGCCATCCTCGTCCTGATCCTGATCGGCGGCTTCGTGTGGGGCGGCTTCACGATCTTCCTGGTGCGGGCGCTCAGGAGCGAGCGGGCGCACAAGCACGGCGACTGACCGTTTCGGCATCGCCATGCGCGTTTTCCTCGTCGGCTTCATGGCGGCCGGCAAGAGCCGGATCGGCCGGCGGCTGGCCCGGTCGCTGGGCTGGACGTTTCTGGACCTCGACTCGGACATCGCCGAGCGCGAGGGGCGGCCGGTAGCCGACCTGATCGTCGAACACGGCGAGAGCTGGTTCCGCGAACGCGAAACGGCCGCGCTCGAACGCTGCGCCGCGGTCGACGAGGCAGTGATCGCCACCGGCGGCGGGGCGTTCACCCTGAAACGGAACCGCCGCCTGATCGCTGAGCTGGGTACCAGCGTCTGGCTCGACCCGCCGTGGGAGGCCCTCAGCCGGCGGGCGCAGCAGTCCCACAAACGCCGGCCTTTGTTCGAGTCTCCGGACCAGGCCCGGGCGCTGTACGTAAGCCGCCTGGAGTCCTACCGCCAGGCCGATGTACGGATACGAACCCGGGGGACGGAGCGCAAACGTGACGTCGCGGCCGGGATCATCCGGCGTCTGGGGTTGCGTCGCGAGGACGCCTAGAGCGGCGTGTTGACGATCTCGTCGACCGTTCTGCCCTCGCGGGCCATGGCGGCGACCTGCTCGAGGCGGGGGCTGGCGCGGGCGGCGTTGGCGCCTTCCCAGGTCGCGATGGCGCCGTCGCGGTCGCCGAGCTGGAGCAGCAGAAGACCTCGCATGAGAGCTGCCTGCTCGTGACCCGGGTCGCTTCGCAGCGACCGGTCCAGGGAGTCGAGGGCGATCTGGGTCTGGCCCATCTGGAGGCGCACGATGCCGGAGACGAAGTGGGCGTCCGGGTCCTCGGGGGCGATCTCCAGTAGTTGCTGGGCGATCTGGAAGGCGTCGAAGGCGCGGCCGTTGGCGAGCATCAGTTGCATCAGGGCGCGCATCGCGTCGAGGTCCGAGGGGTCGGCGTCGATCTGTCGCTGCAGTTCCTCGGCCCGGGGCGCCAGTTCGGGCGGGAGCGGCCGCTGGCCGCGGAAGTCCGTCTCGCTGCCGCCTTGCGCCATCTGCTGCTCGGCCTGCGGATCGGGCTGCGCGTCGGACTGCGCCCAGATGACCAGCGCTGCGACCAGGCCGACCACGCCGCCGCCGAGCAGAGCGCCCGAGAGCAGGGGGTGCGCCTGGACGAAGGCGCGGCCGGCCGGCGCGCCGGCACCTGTCCTGCCGCCCCTTTCCGGAGCGATGTCGTCCGGGGCGATCCCGGCGATCGCCTCCTCGACTTCGTCGAGTTCCTTCAGCACCCGTGCCGTCGAGACCTGGAGCCGCTGGCGGTCGGCCGCTTCGAGGCCGGCCTGCTTCAGCCGGGCGACCAGGTCCTCGCGGCGGTTCACGAGGTCGGCGCGCTGGAGTTCGAGCGCGGCCGCGCGCGCTGCGGCTTCCCGGGGCAGGAACGCGAAACCGACTCCCAGGCCGGCGAGAACGGCGGCGACGAGGGCGATCGTCGCGACGACAGTCAGGTCGCCGTCTCCTGCTCCACCTGCCGCAGGTAGGTGTCGAGGCCCTCGTCGGCGCTTCGCCGGCGTTGCCGGAGTCGCAGGGCAACGAGCAGGCCGCCGAGCAGGACGATCGCGGCGGGGGCGGCCCAGACGATCAGGTTGAGCCCGCGCGCCCGCGGTTCGAGCAGAACGAACTCGCCGTAGCGCTGCTCGAAGTAGCCGACGACCTGCTCGGGGGTGTAGCCCTGGGAGAGCAGGGACCGCGTCTCCGCCCGCATCGCCTGGGCCGACGCGGCGCCGGAATCGGCGATCGAGAGGGCCTGGCACTTGGGGCAGCGGATGTCGGCCGCGACTTCGGCGACGGCGCGGTCGAGTTCCTCGCCCGAGAGGGGACGGCCGAGGGGGTCGCCCAACTCGTGGGACGTCTCGACGCCCAGCCCGGGCCGGTACTCGCCCTCGGCCGGGGGCATGGCGACCTTCGGCGGCGTGTCGGTCTCCTGGGCCGAAGCGGGCGCGGCGAAGGGCAACGCGGCCAGTAGCCCCAGGAGGGCGGTCGCGTGCCGCATGTCAGCCGGTCGCCGCGGCGGGCTGCGCCAGCATTCCCTCGGCGACGTCCAGGAGCTGATCCGGCGACAACAAGCCGATCGCCTTGTCGACGATCACGCCGTCGCGGTCGAGGAAGAAGGTCTCAGGCGGTCCGTAGACACCGTAGGCGATCGCGACCCGGCCGCCCTCGTCGATCAGCGAGGGCCCCCAGCGTCCGTAGTCGGCGTTGAACTGCGCGATCAGGTCGGGGTCGTCCTGGAAGATGACGCCGAGGAAGTGGATCTCGCCCTGCCAGCGCCGCGCGCCTTCCATGAGCAGCGGGTGCTCGTACAGGCAGGGCACGCAGTAGGTCGCCCAGAAGTTGATGACCACCGGCCGGCCGCGCAGCTCCGCCAGGTCGACGATGTTGCCGTCGAGGTCGGCGAGGCGGAAGCTGGGCGCCGGCTTCCCGACGAGCGGCGACTCGACGATCTGCGGGTCGTGCCGGAAGGCGAAGCCGAGGAACGCGAGCAGCGGCAGCGAGATGCCGAGGCCCACGAGCAGGACCCTGCGGTTCATCGACCTCCCCCTGCCGGGGAGGCGGCCAGATCGGGAACGGCCCGCGGCGTCGTCGCCCTCCGTTCGGCGGCGGTCGGGATCAGGCACAGGGCGGTGCCCAGGACCATGACGACGACGCCGATCCAGATCCACGCGACGAGCGGCGTCGTGATCGCCCGCAAGCCGATCGACCCGTCGCCGCCGACGTTCATCAGGGTCAGGTAGAGGTCGTGGCCCGCGCTGGTGCGGACCGCGGGAGTGCCGATCGGTTCCCGCTGGTTCGGGTAGATGTTGAGCGACGGATAGAGCACGCCGCGGCTCCGGCCGTTGCTCGTGACCTCGACCTCGGCCTGGTGGCGGATCAGGTGCGGCTCCTGCACCCGCTCGGCGCCGCGGAAAGTCATCTCGTACCCGCCCAGCCGCAGGGTGTCGCCGGCGCGGAGGGTCGACTCCGCCTCTCGCTGGAAAGTCGACGACACGGCGACCGCGACGAAGGTGATCAGGACGCCCAGGTGGACCACGTAGGCGCCGAGCCTGTCCGGCGCCACCAGCACGGCGGTCAGCGGTCCCCTGCCGCCCTGGCGCCGGGGGCGGGAGCGCACCGGCCGCAGGCCCTGGTCGGCGGTCACCCAGAGCGCGAAGCCGGCGAAGGCGGAGACGATGAGTACCGGCGCGGAGCGGGCGCCGAGCAGGAGCGCCACGACGAGGCCGACGGCGGCCGCGGGCAGCGGACGCACCAGGGCGCGGCGGACCAGCTTGGGGTCGCTGCCGCCCCAGGGAAGAGCTGGGCCCACTCCCATCAGCAGGAGCAGCCCGGCGAACAGCGGCACCGCCATGCGGTTGAAGTAGGGCTCGCCGACGCTGACTTTCACGCCCCGTAGCGACTCGGCGACGATCGGGTAGAGGGTGCCGACGAGCACCGTGAACATCAGGCTGACGAAGAGCAGGTTGTTCAGCAGGAAGGCGCCTTCGCGGCTGACCAGGCGCTCGTTCGAGGGCTCGGAGACCAGGGTGTCGATCCGGAGCGCGAGCAGGACGACGACCGCGGCGGCGCAGAGGCCGAGGAAGCCCAGGAACACCGGGCCGATCGGGCTCTGGGTGAACGAGTGGACCGAGTTCACGACACCCGAGCGGGTGAGGAAGGTGCCCAGGATGGTCAGCAGGAAGGTGATCATGATGAGGATCACGGTCCAGGCCTTGAGCGTTCCCCGGCGTTGCTGGACGATCCCCGAGTGGAGCGCCGCGATGCCGGTCAGCCAGGGCAGGAAGGAGGCGTTCTCGACTGGGTCCCAGGCCCAGTAACCGCCCCAGCCGAGGACCTCGTACGACCACCAGCCGCCGAGCATGATGCCGGCGGTGAGAAAGGAGGTCGGCACCAGCAGCCAGCGACGCATCGGCCGCAGCCAGGTGGCGCCCAACTGGCCGCGGAGCAGCGCCGCCACCGCCATGGCGAACGGCACCGACATGCCGACGTAGCCGAGGTAGAGCATCGGCGGGTGGACCGCCATCAGCAGGTGGTTCTGGAGCAGCGGGTTGGGCCCGGGGCCGTCGACCGGCACGGGCGGCGGGGTCGGCGCGAACGGATCGGCGACGCTGGCGATGAGGAACGTGAAGAAGGCGCCGATGCCGAGCAGGGTGGCCAGGGTGTAGGCGAGGTAGTCCTCGTGCCCGCGGCGCTGGAAGATGGCCGCGGCGGCGATGTAGAGGCCCAGGATCAGTCCCCAGAAGAGGATCGATCCCTCGAGCGACGACCACAGGGAGAAGATCGTGATGTGAAGCGGCGTCGCCGTGGACCCGACCTGGGCGACGTAGGAGACGGAGAAGTCGTGGCTGAGCAGCGCGTACCACATGACCGCGCTGGCCCCGACCATGGCGACGGCGAACAGCAGCGCCAGGCGCCTCGTAAGGCGGAGGCCGGCGGCCGATCGCCTGACGCCGGCGATGTAGCCGAAGGCCGTGCCGAAGCCGGCCGCGATCAGGCCCAGGAGGACGAACCCCTGGCCCAGGGCCGAGGTCACGTGTCGAACTGCATGGACTCGATCAACTCCTCCATGCTGCGCTGGTCTTCGACGTCGGGCGCCTGGTACTCGTTGTCGTGCTTGACCATGAGCCGCGCGGTCGTGAACTGGCCGTCGGCCTTCATCGTCCCCTCGAGCACGACGCCGATGCCCTCCCGGAACATGGCCGGAGGCACGGCGGTGGTGCTGACGTCGACCTGGGCCGCGCCGTCCGTGACGGTGAACTCGAGGGTCAGGCCGTCGTCGCTGCGGCTGACGGAGCCCTCCTTGACCAGCCCGCCGAGGCGGATGCTGGCGCCGACGGCTTCCGTGCCCGCCTCTTGGAGTTCCGACGGACTCCAGTAGTAGACGAGGTTCTCGCCGACGTCGCCGAAGGCCAGCACCGAGAGCGCCACGGCCACGGCCCCGCCCGCGGCCAGCAGGAGAAGCCGCCGGGTCCGGGGAGCGGGTCCGGCGTCAGGGGTCGGCGTCGTGGGTTCCGTGCTCATTGTTCTGGTCCTGTGGGCTCTGGTCCTGTGAGGGAGCGTTCGCTTCGAGCCGCCGCCGGCGGACGAACAGGCTGTAGACGTAGAAGAGAAGAGCAACGCCCGCCGATCCATAGGCGGCGATCACCCATCCCCAACCACCGACTATAACGCCGTCCACGTTTCCCTTGGCTCCCTCTCCGGTCCCTGTGCGAAGGTCCTACTCCTCCATCGCGACCTTCGCCAGCACGCCTCCCAGCGCCCAGTAGATTACATCGAAGGCGGCCAGCAACAGGAGCCAGCTCGGCGCCTGGTCCATCGGATCCCCGTGGAGCAGCAGCTCCGCGCTCTTGACCGACGCGATCAGCACCGGGATGACCAGGGGAAAGAGCAGCAGAGGCAGCAGGACGTCCTGGCTCGCGGCCCGGCTGGTCATCGCCGCGTACAGCGTGCCCGGAGCGGCGAGGGCCGCGGCGGCGAGCAGCCAGACGGCGGTCACGCCGAGGAATCCGGCCGGACCGGTGTCGACGCTGTAGAGGATGATCGCCGAGGGCACGAGCACCGGGGCCAGCATCGCGAGGAAGACGAAGTTGCCCAACGCCTTGGCGTAGAACAGCACCGCGGGCTCCACCGGCAGCAGGAGCAGGCCCTCGAGGGAACGGTTCTCGCGCTCCACTCGGAAGGACTCGGACAGGCCCAGCGTCGAGCTGAGCAGCAGGGCCAGGGTGAGGAAGCCGGGCGCCATCCCCGCCGCCATGCCGCCCTCGGTGTCGATCGCGAAGGAGAACAGCACCAGGGTGATGCCGCCGAACAGGACGATCGACAGGAAGCGGACCCGTCCCCGCCACTCGACCCGGAGGTCCTTCAGCAGCAGAACGAGCACGGGGCGCAGGAGCTTCACCGTTCGAGCCTCCGGCGCCAGGCGGCGTCGAGGCCGGCGGCTTCGCCGTGCCAGGCGACCTGGCCCTGTTCGAGCAGGAGCGCCTGCCGGCACAACCGGGAGGCCCGCTCGATCGCGTGGGAGGCGACGATCAGGGAGCCGCCGCCCTTCGCGAAGCGCTCGATCCAGCGCTCGACCAGGGTCTGGCCCTCCGGATCGAGCGCCGCGAACGGTTCGTCGAGAAGCAGCAGACGCGGGTTCTCGAGGCGGCAGCGGGCGAGGATCAGCCGCTTTCTCATGCCGGCGGAGAAGCCGCCCACCTGCCGGTCGGCCGCGGCTTCGAGCCCGACCTCGTCGAGCAGGTCGGCGAGCCGCCCGCGGTCCGGGTCGGCGTCGCAGAGCTCGCTCCAGAGCCGCAGCGTCTCCATCGCGGTCAGCCGATCGTAGAGATAGTCGTGATGGGAGACCAGGGACAGTTCGCGGCGGGCGCCGGCGCGGTTCTCGTAGGGCCGGCTGCCGCCGACGGTCAGTTCACCCTCCGTCGGCCGGCGGAGCCCCGCGATCAGTCTCAGCAGGGTCGTCTTGCCGGAACCGTTGGCGCCGGCGAGCAGCAGGCGCCCCCCCGCTTCGAAATCGAGGTCGACGTGAGCCAGCGCCCAGTGAAGTCCGAACCGGATGCCCAGCCCGCGTGCGTGGATCAGGTGTGCCAAGGGTGACCCGGTTGCTCTCTGCGGCGGTTCTGGGCGGCGGCGGTCCGTGCCGCGGGCGGAAAGGCTACAGCAGCCGTGGTCGGCGGCGCGTTCGGCCGGTTCGCCTTGCGCTTGCGCCGTCGCGCAACAAACGGACGCTGGCGACGTAGGCTCGGTGGTTCGCGGCCGCCGCGGTCAAGCCGCAACAATCGGAGACGGGCGACGTAGGTGAAGGCTGTGGAAGCAACTCGGGCGACCGACGAAGAGTTGGTGGCTGCGATTCTGGCGGGCGAGGCCGTCCTGTACACCGATCTCGTGGAGAGGTACCGGGGGCGGCTCATCAACTACCTGAATCGCTTCCTCGGCAACCCGCAGGAGTCCGAAGAGCTTTCGCAGGAAGTGTTTCTGAGGGTCTACCGGGCCCTCGACCGTTACAACCCCAAGTACCGGTTCTCGACATGGCTGTTTCGGGTGGCGAGGAACGCCGCGATCGACCTGATCCGGAAGCGGCGTCTGAAGCTGGTCCCGATGCAGCGGGTCGGTACGGACGGGCAGGCTCGGGAGCGGGAGTTTGAGAGCGAGGAAAGGGACCCCTACCGGACGCTGCGGAACCTGGAACGGCGCCACGCCATCGGCGCCGCGATCGACGGGCTCAGAGAGGAGTACCGCGAGTTGATCCAGTTGAGACACTTCGCCGAGATGACCTACGAAGAGATCGCGGAGTTCAAGGGCATGCCCCTGGGCACCGTCAAGAACAAGTTGTTTCGCGGCCGCCGGATGCTGAAGGCCCGGCTGGCCGACTACCTCACCGACTGACGGACGGCGGGAGTTACGGCGATGACGAGTTCAGACAGGTCGGACGGGATGGCTTTCTGTGCCCACGCCGAGTTGATCGACGCCCACGTCGACGGCAACGGCGGTTCGCTGTCGCGCGCATGCGGTCACGCCGAGTTGATCGACGCCTACGTCGACGGCGCCGTCAGCGAAGCGGAGCGGCGGTCGGCGGAGCAGCACATGGCCGAGTGCGCGGCGTGCCGGGACGAGGCGCGGGAGCTCTCGGCGCTTCACGAGCTCCTGACGGCGGAACGGCTCTCGCCCGAGCCGCTGGCGGTCGACATCCATGCGCCACTCCGAGCGCGACTCCGCGCCGGCCGCCGTCGCGCCGCGGTGGCCGCCGCCGCCCTGGTCGCGTTGTTCGGCGGCGCGCTGGCGCTGCTCGCGACCCTCGCGCCGGCGGCCGGGTCAGCGGCTTCCGCGGCGGCGACCCTGTTCGACTTCGGCGCTACTCTCGGCATGCTCGGCGCCGGCCTGCTCGATGCTTCCTGGCGCGGCCTCAACGTGGCCTTGTCGTCGGCCCTGGAGCCGGCAGCGCCGGCCCTGCTGTTCGGCGGCGCGGCGGTCGTCGGCCTGACCGGCCTCCTGTTCTCGCTGCTCCGGCGGGGTTCGGGAGCGTCGGCGCGGCAACGATCCCGGCGCTGACCAGGTGCGCCGGTGTTCGCCGGCGCGTCGCGGCTACGATGGTCCGCCCGTGGTGAGACTCCGCCTTCATCAAGCCGTTCGTGGCCTCGTCCTGTGCGGGGCCGCCGCGGCGGCGCTGAGTTGCGTCGCGCCGGAGTCCACGCCGGGAACCTCCGACCCGGCCGTTGTGGTTGATGCGGACGCCGTCGCCCGGGACCAGGTCGTCGCCATCGGAAGAGACCTGGAGCTTCGCGGCGAGGCGCGTTCGGACGCGGTCGTCCTGAACGGCGACGCTCGCATCGACGGCGTCGTTCAGGGCGATGTGATCGTGCTCGGCGGCGACGTCGAACTGGGCCCGCTGGCGCGGCTTCTTGGCGACGTCTTCGTGCTCGGCGGCCGGGTGGACGCCGCGTCCGGGGCTGCCGTCGAGGGCCGTACGGTGGCCTACCCGGGGGCGCCGTCGTCTCTGCTCGTCCTCGCTGAAGGGCCGGTTCTCGGCCAGGCCGCGCTGTCGCCCGCGGTGGCCCTGCTGAACCTCGCCCTGCTGCTGGCCTGGCTGCTGGTGACCCTGGTGCTGGTGCCGGGCTTCGACCCGGCGTTGACGTCGACGGCGCAGAGCGTGCTCGAGCGGCCGTTCCGGAACTTCTTCGCCGGCCTGGTGGCGGTTCTGGCCGTTGCCGTGACCTTTGCCGTGCTGACCGCGGCGGCGCCGGTGCTGGTCGGCGCGCCCCTGCTGGCCGTGTGTGGAGTCGCGATCCTCGTCTGCAAGCTGTGGGGCACTGTGGCGGTCTTCCTGGCGGTGGGCGCCCGCCTGCTGCCCGCCCGCCTGGCTGGCCGGCCGCTGGCCGCCGCCCTGTGCGGGCTTCTTGCCCTGGGTCTCGTCAAGATGGTGCCGTACGCCGGCGGCTGGGCGTGGACCGTCGTCACCTGCGTCGGCATCGGCGCGGCGCTGGACAGCAGGCTCGGCCGCCGAGATCGGTGGTTCGCCGGCTAGCGGCGCTAGCCGCGCACGCGCTCGATGATGCGCGCGGAGTCCTTCATGAACTCCATCATCTTCTCCTCGATCGCGCCGCCGCGCTCGTCGAGTCGACGGGCCTGGGCCAGAGCGCCGCGCGCCCCGTCCTCGTCGCCCGATGCAAGGAGCGCCATGCCCAGGCGGGTGAGCGCCGCGGTCGACGGTCCGAGTTCAGTCGACTGGGACAGGAAGTCGATCGCCTCGTCCAGCTCCCGGCGCTTGTAGTGAACCCAGCCCAGGGCCGCCAGGGGGAACTGGCGCAGTTCCTCCGGGGCGTGCTCCAGGGAACGGCGCGCGAAGTCGAGCGCCTGGTCGAGTTCCTCGTCCATCTCCGCCAGGTTGTACGCCATCTCGTAGTAGGCGATGCTCTTCGAGAAACTGGAGCCGGCCTCGTCGAGCAGCCGTCGTCCCGCGTCGTTCGCATCCCGGTACTTGCCCTCGCTGCGCAGCGCCTCGATCAGGGTCGCGTAGGCCGTCGCCCGCAGCATCTCGCCCGGGTTCGATGCAAGGACCCGCTCGGTCAGCGGGCGGATTTCCTGGATGCGGTCAAGGCGGAGGCAGGCCAGGGCGTAGGACATCAGCAGAGCCGGGTTCTCCGCGTCGAGCGCGAGCGCCTCGCGGTAGCAGCGGAGCGCTTCCGGCGCGTCGCCGGATCGGATCGCCTGCTCGCCGCGGCTGACCCAGTCCGCCGCGGCGGGGCTGGTGCGGGGCAGGTCGGCGCCGGAGCGCCCGGACAGGTAGGCCACCATGTCGCGGTAGCGCATACGCCTGGGGTTCAGTTGCTGGGCCGTGCGGAACGCGGCGAGAGCCTTGCGATTCCAGCCCCGGTCCAGGTAGCAGAGACCGAGGAGGTGATGGCACTCCTCGAAGGCGGGATCGGCCTGAACCGCCCGGCTCAGTGACTCGATCGCCCCCTTTAGCCGGCCCATCTCGTAGTGGCAGCGGCCGAGCAGGTAGAGCGCCTGCGGCACGACGTCGATCTCGACCGCGCGCTCCAGGAACGCGGCGGCGGACTTTAGCTGCCCCCGGCCGGCGAGCGACGCTCCCAGGCAGAAGTGCGGCAGGAAGGCGTCCGGATGCTGGATCACGGCCCGCTCCAGCAGCTCCTGGCCGCGGTGCCCGTCGCCCTGCTGGAGTTGGATGACGCCGGTGTAGACCAGACCCTGGACGTGATCCGGCCTGGTCTCCAGCAGACGGTCGAAGTGTTCCAGCGCGCGTTCCAGTTGGCCTTCCTGGAAGTGCGATTCACCCAGGAACCTGGCCAGTTCGTGGTTGCGGCGGTCGAGGCCGGCCGCCGCCTCCAGTGCTTTCATCGCGCGGGCCAGGTCCAGCCCGTTCAGCGCGTGCTCCGCTTCCTCCAGGAGCTGCGTGAAGGCGGGGCGCCGGCCGCCCTCGTAGAGCCCCAGTACGCTGTCCTTGACCGCCGCGAAACGCTCGCGCTTCTCCAGCACCAGGAACTGGTAGTCCATCTTGGACTCCCAGAGGTCGCTCCATTCGGCGGCGTTGATCACGTCCTGCCGTTCCAGGATGTCGCGAAGGGCCAGCATGCCGGCGTGATGGACGAGGATGCTCTCCTCCTGCCGCTCCATGGCGCTCAGTACCTTCTGCACCGTCTCGCCGGTGCGTTTGAGAACCTCCTCGAGGATCGAGATCCGTTCCAGCAGGTGCTCATCGAGGGAGAAATCCTCGTCGCCGGCGTCGAGCGTCTCCTCGCCCGAGACGGCGGAGCCGGAGAGCACCATCAGCTTCTGCCGGCAGCGCTGGCAGTACTCCGCGTCGTCCTCGTTCCGCGCGCCGCAGACCTGGCAGTACATCGCGGCGGTGAGCCTACTTGTTAGTAGTCTCCGCGCCCGGAGAGCAACGATGCGCCGGAGCGACTGACGATGCGCCGGAGAGCAACGATGCGCTTGAGCAACTGGCGATGCGCTGGAGCAACTACTACCTGATGACCGCCCGCGAGGCGCCCCGGGACGCCGAGGTGATCAGTCACCAGTTGATGGCGCGCGCCGGACTGGTGCGGCGGCTCGCTGCGGGGATCTACACGATGCAGCCGGCCGGCTGGAGGACCGCGCGCAAGCTGATGGCGATCGTCCGCCGCGAGATGGAGCGGGCGGGAGCGGTCGAGCTCTCGATGCCGGCGATCCAGCCCGCCGAGCTCTGGGAGGAGTCGGAGCGCTGGTTCAAGTACGGCCCCGAGCTGCTGCGGATGGAGGACCGTCACGGCCGGCGGTTCTGTTTCGGTCCGACCCACGAGGAGGTCATCACCGACCTCGTCCGGCGCGACGTGAAGAGCTACCGGCAGATGCCACTCAACCTGTTCCAGATCCAGACCAAGTTCCGGGACGAGATCCGCCCCCGGTTCGGGCTCATGCGCGGCCGGGAGTTCATCATGAAGGACGCCTACTCCTTCGACGCCACGGAGGAGGGGCTCGACCGGAGCTACCAGGCCATGTACGCGGCCTACTCGCGCATCTTCGAGGCCTGCGGGCTCGAGTACTCCGTGGTGGAGGCGGACCAGGGCACGATCGGCGGTTCTTCGTCGCACGAGTTCATGGTGCTCGCCGACACCGGCGAGAGCGCGGTGGCGAGCTGCGCGGCCTGCGGCTACGGCGCGAACGTCGAGCGGGCGGAGATCGGCGCGCTGCCGCCCCCGGAGCAGGGCGCTCGCAGCGGCAACGGCGAGGCCCGCCGGGTTTCGACCCCTGGAGCGACGACGGTGGCCGAGGTCGCCGGGATGCTCGAGGTCGACAGGGCCCTCGTGGTCAAGACGCTGATCTACGAGACGGACGATGGGCTGGCGGCGGTCGCGATCCGCGGGGACCGCGACGTGAACGAGGTCAAGCTGTTGAACGTGCTGGGCGGCCTCGGGCTGCGGCTCGCTTCGGCCGAGCGGGTGGCGGAGGCGACGGGCGGTCCGCTGGGCTTCTCGGGTCCGGTCGGCCTTTCGCCCGAGGTGCGCCTGGTGGTCGACGAGTCGGCGCGTCCGCTCGCCGGTTTCGTCTGCGGCGCCAACGCCGGCGACGAGCACCTCGTTTCCGTGCGCTGGGACCGGGACGTGGCGAGCGCGCGTCCGCTCGAGTGGGTCGACGTGATGACCGCCGAGGCCGCCGACCCCTGCCCGCGCTGCGGCGCCGGCGTACTCCGCATCTCGCGGGGCATCGAGGTCGGCCACATCTTCAAGCTGGGCACCGCCTACTCCGAGAAGATGAACTGCACCTTCAGCGACGAGCGGGGGAAACTCCGTCCGGCGGAGATGGGCTGCTACGGCCTCGGTGTCGGCCGCACGGCGGCGGCGGCGATCGAGCAGGGGCACGACGACGACGGCATCGTCTGGTCCGCGCCGCTTGCGCCCTTCACGGTCGTCCTCAGCTCGCTCGACCCGGGCGACGAGGCCGTGAGCTCCGCGGCGGACGGTCTCTACGAGGAACTCGAGGCGGCGCTCGCCCCGGGCGG
The DNA here is from genome assembly GCA_028875725.1 of Acidobacteriota bacterium. NCBI lineage: Bacteria > Pseudomonadati > Acidobacteriota > Acidobacteriota bacterium. The sequence goes on along the minus strand of JAPPCR010000005.1, from coordinate 146,084 downwards.
CTTCGATGTCCTCTACGACGACCGCCCTGAGCGGCCGGGCGTCAAGTTCAAGGACGCGGACCTGGTCGGTTTCCCGGTGCGGGTGGTGGTCGGTGCCCGCTCGCTTCGGGCCGGCGGCGCGGAGGTATCGAACCGGCTGGACGGCGAGCGCGAGGTGGTGCCGCTCGTTGAGGTGTCGAAGGCCGTTCTCGGCCGGCTGATGGGTGCGCGGGTCTGACATCCGACCGCCCGAAGGCGGCCGGGAAGCGCGCCGCGAAGCGGCGACCTTAGTCCTCCTCCTCCTCCGGCTCGGGCAGCACCCACAGCCGCAGAGACACGATCCGGTTCCCCTCGACCTCCACCACCTCCAGCCGCAGCCGGCCGACCTCGACGGTGTCCCCGCTCTCGGCGGTCCGGCCGAGTTCGGACAGGGCGATGCCGGCGACCGTGTCTTCCTCCCGCTCATCGGAGATGTCCATGCCGAGTTCGTCCTCGAGGTCGTCGAGCAGCATGCCGCCGAGGACCTTGTAGCCGCCGTCGTCGAGGCGGACGAACTCCGGCGCCTCGGCATCGAACTCGTCCTGGATCTCGCCGACGATCTCCTCCAGCACGTTCTCGAGGGTCACGATGCCGGCCACGCCGCCGAACTCGTCGACCACCGCGGCCATGTGGATCTGCTCGCGGCGCATGCGGGCCATCAACTGATCGAGCGGCAGGGTCTCGGGTACCGCGAACGTCTCGCGGGCGATGTCGCGGAGCGACTCCGGCGGTTCCTCGGCGATGAAGAGGTCCTTGATGTGGACCAGGCCGACGAGCTGGTCCAGATCGCCCTCGCAGAGCGGGAAGCGGGTGTGGCCGCTCCGGCGTGCGCGGTCGAGGTTGGCGTCCAGCGGGGCCGCGGCGTCGAGGTAGACGACCTCGGTGCGGGGAACCATCACCTGGCGGGCGTTGCGGTCGGAGAGCTCGAACACGTTGTCGAGCAGCTCCCGCTTGGGCTCGGAGAGTTCCGTCTCCTGCTCGGAGGCGAGGAGACTCCGGATCTCCTCCTCGCTGTGGGCGAGTTCGCCGTGCCGGAGCGGCTCGATGCCGAACAGGCGCAGGAAGGCGTTCGCCATCTGGTTCAGGACCCAGATGCCGGGGTAGGTCACCTGGTAGAAGAACCACAGCGGCGCCGCCACCCACAGGCTGGTCGGTTCGGGCCGGCGGATGGCGAGCGACTTGGGCGCCAGTTCGCCGAGCACGATGTGGAACATGCTGATGATCGCGAAGGAGACCATCAGGCTGATCGAGTGGGCGGCCTCGGCCGGCAGGCTGGGCACCAGGTCGAAGAGCGGCTGCAGCAGGCGGTTGACCGCGGGTTCGCCGACGATGCCAAGGCCGATGCTGGCGAGGGTGATGCCGAGCTGAGTCGCCGACAGGTAGGCGTCGAGCTGATCGATCATGCGCTGCGCCAGACGGCCCCGCAGCGTGTCCTGGTGGGGCGCCACCTGGGTCGGCCGGACCTTGACCAGGGCGAACTCCGCGGCGACAAAGAAGCCGTTCAGGCCGACCAGGAACAGGGCCAGGGCCAGGCTCCAGCCCAGCGGCAGGTCGAGATTCACGGGCGGCCCGGTGGCCGCGACGACCGGCGGGATCACTTGCGGGCCGGGAGAGGCGTCGTCGTCAGCGGGAGACGGGACCCGCGGTCACAGGCGCGCTGGTCGGGGTCCGGGTCGGGGTCGTCCAGACTGGAGTCGGATGGCGAAGGATCCGGAGCTTCGTCGTTCACGCCGGCTTAGCGTAGCAGGGAAGGGCGGGTTCTAGTGTTCGTGCCAGGGCTCGGGCTCGGTCTGGCGCCGGACGTGGACGCCGGCGCCGATAATCGTCTCGATCAGCTCCTCCACGTGCTCGAGGCCGCGGGTTTCGAGCCGCAACTCGATGTGCACCTCGTTCAGCCCGAGGGCGGTGAAGGCGCGCTCGTGATGGGTCTCCAGGACGTTGGCGCCCGCTTCGCCGACCAGGTTGAGCAGCGCGGCGAGGGCGCCCGGACGGTCCTTGACGCAGACGTCGAGCCTGACCAGGCGGCCGTCCTTCGTCAGGCCGCGGTCGATGATGCGGCTGAGCAGGGTGACGTCGATGTTGCCGCCGGTCAGGACCATCGCGGTCCGGCGGCCCTTCGCTTGGGGTACGTGGCCGTTGACGACCGCGGCCAGCACCGAGGCTCCGGCGCCCTCGACAACCGCCTTCTCCCGTTCGAGCAGGAGGAGGACGGCGTTCGCGATCTCCTCCTCGTCCACGGTCACGATGTCGTCGACCAGTTCCCTCACCAGCCCCATCGTCAACTCGCCGGGTCGCTTGACCGCGATGCCTTCGGCGATCGTGTGGCGGCGCTCCACCGTCACGGGGTGGCCGGCGGCGAGGCTCGCCCGCATGGACGGGACGGCCTCCGTCTGCACGCCGACGATCCGGGTCTGCGGCCGGTGCGCCTTGTAGGCGGCGGCGATCCCCGCGATCACCCCGCCGCCGCCGATCGGCACGACCACGACTTCGAGGTCGGGCTCCTGGGTCATCAGCTCGAAACCGATCGTGCCCTGGCCGGCAACGATCTGGGGGTCGTCGAACGGATGGACGTAGGTCTTGCCGTGCTCGGCTTCGAGCTCCCGGGCGTGGGCGGTCGCGTCGTCGAAGGTCTCGCCGGCGAGCCGGACATCGGCGCCGAAGTTCCGCGTGTTGGCGACCTTGATGAGCGGCGTGGGCAGCGGCATGACGACGGTCGCCTCGAGCCCGAGGCGGTGCGCGTGGTAGGCCACGGCCTGGCCGTGGTTGCCGGCGGAGGCGGTGATCAGGCCGCGGTTCCGCTCCTCCTCCGAGAGGGTGAGGATGCGGTTGAGCGCCCCGCGCTCCTTGAAGGAGCCGGTCATCTGAAGGTTCTCGAGCTTGAAGTAGGCGCCGATGCCGCAGAGGCGGGAGAAGTACTCCGAGCGGGCGCAGGGACTCTCGTAGACTGCGCCGGCGATGCGCCGCCGCGCCTGCTCGATCAGCTCGGCCATGTGCACTGCGTCGGTCACGACACGATTCTGCAACAGCATCCGGTTGCGCCGTCTTCCCGCAGTTGCGCCGTGCCGGCGCGGTTCACGCTCGCGCGCCTCGCGTTGACAGGGCGAGTCTCCCCTTTGTACCGTTGCGCCTTCTCGCGGCTGGCCTTGCCGGCATTCTCGGTCTCGAGAGACAGGCCCGTAGCTCAGTTGGTTAGAGCGCTACGTTGACATCGTAGAGGTCAGCGGTTCGAGTCCGCTCGGGCCTACCAGGGTCCGCAGTTCGGTCTGTGACTCAGGCGCTTAGCTCAGTTGGTTAGAGCGCTACCTTCACACGGTAGAGGTCAGCGGTTCGAGTCCGCTAGCGCCTACCATCGCGGTGTCGGGCCGCGCGGGCCCGGCCATGTCCCAGACGAAACCGCTCTTCCAGTACCGTTCTCGACCGATGCTCGACCTGACGTTGCCTGACGGATCGGTGCGCAGCGTCCCGCCCGGGACGACGGCGCTGGACGTGGCGCGCTCGATCGGGCCCGGTCTGGCGAAGGCGGCGTTGGGCGCCGAACTCGACGGCCGCCTCGTCGACCTGCGCACGCCGATTGAAGCGTCCGGCCCCTTCCGCCTGTTCACGTCGAGGGACGAGGAGGCCGGGATCTTCCTGCGCCACACGGCGGAGCATGTGCTGGCGGATGCGGTGCAGAGGCTCTGGCCCGGGACGCAGATCGACGTCGGCCGGCGGGATCACTCCGAGAAGTACCAGTACGACTTCCGCTTCCCGCGGGCCTTCGTGCCTGAGGATCTCGAGACGATCGAGGCGAAGATGCGGGAGATCCTCGCCGAGAAGCACGACGTGGAGCGGGTCGAGATCGACCGCGAAGAGGCGCGGGAGCTGTTCGCCGGCATGGGCGAGGAGCTGAAGCTGGAGCGCCTGAACGACATCCCGGAGGGCGAGCCGATCACCCTGTTCCGGCATGGCGACTTCGTCGACCTCTGCCGCGGTCCGCACGCGCAGCGCGTGGACCAGGTCGGCGCGGTCAAGCTGCTCGAGAGTTCGGGCGTGTTCCACCGCGGCGACGAGAGCGGCGAGCAGTTGCAGCGCATCTACGGAACCGCGTTCACGAGCCGGGAAGCGCTCGACGGCTACCTCGCCGACCTGGAACTCCGCCGGGCCCGCGACCACCGCCGCCTGGGCCCGGAACTCGACCTGTTCAGCTTCAGCCAGAGCGCGCCTGGCAGTCCCTTCTTCCACCCCCGCGGGACGGTGATCTACAACCTGCTGGTCGACTACGTGCAGGGACTCAACCGGCGCGACGGCTTCCAGGAGGTGCGCACGCCGCAGATTCTCGACGTCGACCTCTGGCATCGCTCCGGGCACTGGGACAACTACCGGGAGAACATGTTCCTCACCGAGGTCGACGAGCGGCAGTACGCGGTAAAGCCGATGAACTGCCCCAGCCACTGCCTGATCTACCGGACGGACCTCCGCTCCTACCGGGACTTGCCGATCCGCTACGCCGACTTCGGCCGGCTCCATCGCTATGAACGGTCCGGCGTGATCACCGGCCTCACCAGGGTGCGTACGTTCTGCCAGGACGACGCCCACACCTTCTGCACCGACGACCAGGTCGAAGCGGAGGTGCTGCTACCGGTGTCGACGATCCTGGAGATCTACAGCACCTTCGGCTTCGAGGGCATCCAGATCGAGGTCTCCACTCGGCCGGAGAAGGCGATCGGCAGCGAAGAACTCTGGGAACGGGCCGAGAACGCCCTGATGGGGGCGCTCAGGAGCCGCGGCCTCGAGTTTCAGATCAACGAGGGCGACGGCGCCTTCTACGGCCCGAAGATCGACTTCCAGATCCTCGACGCGCTCGGCCGGAGCTGGCAACTGGGGACCGTGCAACTGGACTACCAGATGCCCGAGCGGCTGGACCTCGAGTACACCGCCAGCGACGGGGGAACACGGCGGCCGGTCATGCTGCATCGGGCGATGCTGGGCTCGGTCGAGCGCTTCCTCGGCATCCTGATCGAACACACCGGCGGCGCCTTCCCGGTCTGGCTCGCCCCGGTGCAGGCGCTCGTCCTGCCGGTCTCCGATCGCTTCATGGACTACGGCCGCGAGGTCACCCGCCGGCTGTCCGACGCCGGCGTCCGCGTCGAACTCGACGAACGCAGCGAGAAGCTCGGCTACAAGATCCGCGACGCCCAGACCCAGAAGATCCCCTACATGCTCGTCATCGGCGGCCGCGAGCAGGAAGCCGGGACCGTCTCGCTGCGGCTGCGCGAAGCCCCCGAGGGCGGCTCAGCGGATCAGGGCGCGGTCACGATCGACGACCTCGCGGCCCGGGTCGCCGACCGTGTCGCGTCGAAGTCGCTCGATCTGTAATCCTCCGCGAAGGGAAGTCGCGCCGGCGCTGCGTTTCAGGGCTCAAACTGCTACCATGCGCCGTTCGGCGGCTCCTCCGAGCCCCACAGGAGGCTCTGGAATGCCCAAGCAGAAAACGCACCGTGGAGCGGCCAAGCGCTTCAAGCTCACCGCCAAGGGCAAGGTGAAGCGCAGGCACTCGATGATGAACCATATGCAGACCAAGAAGGCGCAGGGCCGGAAGCGGAAGCTGCGGAAACAGACCGACGTCGTCGGCGGCTTCGCCAAGGCGATCAGGGGGATGATCCGCTAGTTCGCCGGGGCTGCGGGAGCACAGACGATGGCACGAGTGAAACGGGGCAGCCGGCGCGCCCGCCGGCGGAAGAAGATACTCAAGCAGGCGAAGGGCTACTACGGCGTCAAGTCGAAGGGCCACCGGATAGCCAAGCAGGCGGTCGACCGGTCGCTCGCCTACTCCTATCGCGACCGGCGGCAGCGGAAGCGCCAGTTCCGGAGCCTCTGGATCGTCCGGATCAACGCCGCCGCGCGTCTGAACGGACTGTCCTACAGCCGGTTGATGTCGGGGCTCAAGCTTGCCGGTATCGAGCTGAACCGGAAGATGCTCGCGGACCTGGCGGTGCGGGATGCCGAAGGGTTCGCCGCCGTCGCCACGGCCGCGCGGGGAGCGCTTGACGCCGGCGCCGGTTCGACCTCGTCGTCCTGATGCCTGACGGGGCGATCGACGCGGTCGCGCGGCTCGAGGCGGCGATTCGGCGTGCCACGGAGGCGCTCGCCGCCGAGCGCGAGCGGACGCGGGAGTTGACTGCCGAACTCGAAGCGGTTGAGAAGCGTGCCGCAGCGGAGCGTGCCGCGGTCGGCCAGCGGGTGGAGGCACTGGCCGAGGGGCTCGAGGAGCTGCTGGCGGACGGCGATTCCTGACGCTCCGGGCTGCTATAGTGCTTGCCCACGAGAGGTGTCGAGAAATGGCCGAAGGTGAACGCCAGGAAGAGGTTGCGGCTACTGTCGCGGTCGAGATTTTCGGCGTTCCCTACTCCCTCCGCGAGGATGGAGCGGTGGATGCGGCCCGCCTTCGCGAACTCGCGAAGAAGGTCGATCGCAAGATGCGGGAGGTTGCTGACCAGGCGCCGAATCTGGAGCCGGGTCAGATCGCCGTCCTCGCCGCGTTGAATCTCGCCAACGAGGTCAACGGTGGAGCAGAAGGAGAAGGCGGGCGCTACCAGGAACTGGTGGAGCGCGTCTCGATCCTGACCTCCGACCTGGAGGCCGCCCTCGACGCCTGACTGTTGCTGAAAGGAACTTTGACCTTGCATCCCCTGCGCGGTTCGTGATGAAAGCCGTGGTTGGAACCATCGCTCTTGTTAAGGGAGTCCTTCAACTGCTCGCCCGTGCCAGCCCCGCTCGAACGGGGACGCTAACGGCGGGTGGCGCGGACACCCACCTGGTCCCGCTCTGGTTCTGTGTCGGGGCGCGTTCACACGGCCCCGCGGGGGATGCCTTTCTGCCCGGATCGAGGGCCGATGACGGAAACCACACTGATCGCCGCAGGCGCCGCACTGGCGACGCTGGCGGCTGCCTGGCTGTTTTGGAGCCTTGCCGGACGGCGTAGCGCGGCGAAGTTGATCGAAGAGGCGAGGCGCCAGGCCAGGGGCCTCGTCGAAGAGACCGAGCGCGACTGCGCGGCCAAACGTCGCGAACAGGAGCTGGCGGCGAAGGAGGAGTTGCTGACGCTTCGTTCGGAGTTCGAGCGATCGACGGTCGAGCAGCGCCGGGCGATGGAGGAGCAGGAGCGGAAGCTCGGCGAACGCAGCGTGCGCTCGCGTCAGAAGGCGGCCGCGCTCGAGACGCTCGAGCAGGAACTGAACGGACGGCAGCGGACGCTGGGGGAGGCGGAGAGCCGGCTCGAGGTCGAGCGCGGCGAGGTCGGAGAACGGCTGACGAAGGTTCGCCGGCAACTGGAACGCGTGTCCGGCCTGACCGTGCAGCAGGCGCGCGAGGAGTTGAGCCACAGCCTCGAACACGAGGTGCGCATGGAGTCGGCGCACATGGCCAAGCGGATCGAGGACGAGGCGCGGGAGTCGGCCCAGCGCGAGGCCCAGCGGATCATCAGCCTCGCCGTCGAACGTTCGGCGTCCGACTACGTCTCGGAGACGACGGTCTCGGTCGTCATGCTGCCGAACGACGAGATGAAGGGGCGGATCATCGGCCGCGAGGGGAGGAACATCCGGGCCCTGGAACTGACCACCGGCGTCGACCTGATCGTGGACGACACGCCGGAGGCGGTCATTCTCTCCGGCTTCGACCCGTTCCGGCGGGAGATCGCGCGCGTCACCCTGGAACGGCTGATCGCCGACGGCCGCATCCACCCGGCCCGCATCGAGGAGGTGGCGGCGAAGGTCAAGTCGGAGTTCGAGGATCGGGTGCAGCGCGAGGGCAGCGAGGCCCTGCTGGAGTTGAACCTGTCCGGTCTTCACCCCGAGCTGATCACTCTGCTGGGTCGGCTCCGTTTCCGCACGTCCTACGGCCAGAACGTCCTGCAGCACAGCAAGGAGGTCGCCTTCCTGGCCGGCGCCATGGCGGGCGAACTGAAGGCCGACGTTCACGTCGCCAAGCGCGCCGGCCTGGTCCACGACATCGGCAAGGCGGTGGACCGCGAGATCGACGGCACGCACCTGGAAATCGGCATCGACCTGCTGCGTCGCTACGGCGAGAGCGAGGAGGTGGTGCACGCCATGGCCTGTCACCACGGCGACTACGACCCGGAGACGGTCGAGGCGGTTCTCGTTACTGCCGCCGACGCGGTTTCCGCGGCTCGTCCCGGCGCCCGGCGGGAGATCCTCGAGAACTACATGAAGCGCCTCAAGAAGCTCGAGGACCTGGCATCGAAATTCAAGGGCGTGCAGAAGAGCTACGCGATCCAGGCAGGCCGCGAAGTGCGGGTCATCGTCGACTGCAAGGAGATCAGCGACGAGCAGGCGGTGTGGCTGAGCCGGGACGTGGCGCGGAAGATCGAGAGCGAACTCACGTATCCGGGCCAGATCAAGGTCACCGTGATCCGTGAGTCGCGGTCGATCGAATACGCGCGCTGAGGGAGACCGGATGGCCCGTTTCCTCTTCGTCGGTGACGTGGTCGGAAAGCCGGGGCGCCGGGCGCTGTCGCGGCTGCTGACGGAGTTGATCGATCGCCACAGGGTCGACGCGACCGTCGTCAACGTCGAAAATGCGGCCGGCGGCAGCGGCGTAACGCCCGGGGTGCTGAAGGAACTCTCGGCACTTCCGATCGACTGCATGACGACGGGCAACCACGCCTGGGCGAAGAGGGAAGGCGTGCCGTTCTACGACCGGATGCCGAACCTGCTGAGGCCCGCGAACTACCCTGAGGGGAATCCCGGGGGCGGCGTCTTCGTCGGCGAGCTGCCGATCGGGACTCCGTACGCGGTGGTCAACCTGGAAGGCCAGACCTTCATGAAGCCGCTGCCCTCGCCGTTCACCGCCGCCGACTCCATCCTGGCCGGTCTGGACCCGGCGATCCGGATCGTCCTGGTCGACTTCCACGCCGAGGCGACGAGCGAGAAGCAGGCGTTCGCCTACCACCTGGACGGCAGGGTGACCGCGGTGCTCGGCACCCACACCCATGTGCCGACCGCCGACGCCCGCGTCCTGCCGCAGGGCACGGCGCTGGTGACGGACGTCGGCATGACCGGCCCCTACGACTCGGTGATCGGCGTGCGCGCCGACCGGGCTCTCAAGCGCTTTCTCCTGAACACGCCGTCAGGCTTCGAGGTCGCCAAACGGGATGTCCGGCTGGCGGCCGCCCTGGTCGACGCGGACGAGGCGACGGGCCGGGCCACCAGGATCGAGTCCCTCCTGCTCCCGGTCGACTGAGGCGGCGGCGACCCGCTACTTGGCGGTCCCGGGCTCGAGTTCGGTCAGACCCCGCCAGGTGCTCTTGCTGTCGTCGAAGGACGGCAGCGGCGGCTCGATGCCGCGCTTCTGGTTCACCTGCCAGGACCAGACGTAGGACCACTTGAGGTAGGTGCCGTAGGCCTGGAGCAGGCAGAACACGAGGCCGCGCATGCCGTCGAGCACGCCGAACTGCAGGCCGTAGGTGCGCAGGAAGCGCCAAAGGGAGCGCCCCAGGACCTCGGCGGCGCCGGACCGGCGGCCGTCGCGCCAGAGCTGGGCGGCTCCCCACCAGCTGTAGCGCTGAATCCTCCGGGAGTAGGAGAGCAGGTCGTCGACCATGAAGTGGTCCATGGGGCGCCGGAGCACCGGCGCTGGCGTCCGGGTCAGCATGTCCGCGTGGACGCGGCGGTTCGGGTACCGGCCCGCGTCGCGGCGCAGCAGGCGGACAACGCGATCGTGCTGCCAGCCCGAGAAACGGATCACCTTGCCCAGGAAGAACACGCGGCGCTTGATCGTGTAGGCGTCGTGGGCCGGCTCTCCGTCTCGGAACAGCGCCGTGATCTCGGCCCGGAGTTCGGCGGTGCAGCGTTCGTCGGCGTCGAGAATCAGCACCCACTCGTTCTGGGTCTGGTCCATTGCCCAGTTCTTCTGTGACGCGGAACCGTAGTAGGTCCGCTGGACGAAGCGGGCGCGCTCGCAGCCGCGCACGATCTCGGGAGTGCGGTCGGTGGAAAACGAGTCGACGACCAGCACTTCGTCGCACCAGTTGAGGGACGCCAGGCAGTCGGCGATGTGCCGTTCCTCGTTGTAGGTGGTCACCAGGGCCGAAATCGGCGGCCGCCCCCCGTCTGCCGGCGTTCCGTCCACGCGCGCATTGTATGCGGAGGGTAGGCTACGCGGCCGTGCGCTACCCCGGTCCCCGCAACGTAGCGCCGCTTCTGCCGTCTTTCCTGGGGCTGCCGTTTGCCCGGTTGCCGTTGTTGGGGCTGCTGGCGTTGCTGGGGAGCCTGGCGGCCCCGCCCGCCTTCGCCTGCAACGCGGACTCGGAGCATGCCGGGCCCAGCCGCGCGGACGAGGCCGGTCTGAGAGTCAGCACCGGCGTGACCGACTTCGGCAGGGGCCATGAGACCGTCGAGGTCGGCATCGAGCACCGTTTCGCCACCGACTGGTGCCTGGGGCTGGGTCCCCATGTGGGCGTTTTCGTGACTCTCGACGAGTCGTTCTTCCTCTACGCGGGCACCGACCAGCGGATCAACCTCGGGCGTTTCTGGTTCATCGACACCGGTACCTCCGTGGGTTTCTACGAGAAGGGGGACGGCAAGGACATCGGCGGCGAGTTCGAGTTTCGCACCGGGATCGCGATCGGACGGCGGTTGCGGGACGGGTCGCGCCTGAGCTTCGGCTTCTTCCATATGTCCAACTCGTCCTACTATCGTCGCAACCCGGGAATGAACTCCCTCCTTCTTCGCTGGTCGAGGTAGCGCGCAAAGTGGCTGTGGATCCGGAACTGCTCGAACTTCTGGTGTGCCCCAGGTCGAAGGGGGCGCTTCAGGTCGTCCCGCTGCCGGCCGCTGTGTGCGGGCGGCTCGTCGCCCGCTACCGGGAGCACTTCGGCGAGGAAGAACCCGAGGTCTCCGAGGGGCTCTGGTGCCGGGAATCCGGTCTCGTCTATCCGATCGTGAGCGACGTGCCCGTGATGCTGGTGGCCGAGGCTCTGCCGGCGCCCGAGGTTCTGCCGGAAGCGGCCGAAGAGGGCGGGCAGGCGCCCGGCGCGTGAACGACTTCCCCTCCTTCCTCTCCGCCCTCAGACCGGAGGTCGACGAGGCGCTGGACCGGCTGTTGCCTGACGCGGGCACCGAGCCGGCGGAAGTCCACGAGGCGATGCGGTACAGCGTGTTCGCGGGCGGGAAGCGGGTCCGGCCGGCCTTGGTCGTCCTGGCCGGCGAAGCCTGCGGAGGCTCCCGCGAGGACCTGCTGACGGGCGGAGCGGCCCTTGAGATGGTTCACACGTTCAGCCTGATCCATGACGATCTGCCGGCCCTGGACGACGACGACCTGCGGCGGGGGAGGCCGACCCTGCACCGGGCGCGGGGAGAGGCGATGGCGGTGCTCGCCGGCGACGCGCTGCTGAACCGGGCCTACGAGGTCCTTGGCCGCGAACCGGCCTCAGCGCCGCCCGAACGGCGGTTGGAGGCGGTCCGGGTGGTCGCGGACGCGGTCGGCACGGCGGGGATGATTGGCGGCCAGGTCTTCGATCTCCGGCACGAGGGTGACCTGGACGGCCGCGCGGAGGAAGGACGCCAGGGGGCCGTCGCCTCGCTGGAACGGATTCACCGTCTGAAGACGGGGGCCCTGATCGAGGCGAGTACGCGGCTCGGCGGCGTCTACGCGGGCGCGGGACCTGAGGGGATCGAGCAGCTCGGGCGGATCGGCGCCGAGCTGGGCCTCCTGTTTCAGATCGGCGACGACATCCTGGACGAGGTCGGCAGCTCGGAAGAACTCGGCAAGACGCCCGGCAAGGACCGGCAGGCCGGGAAGCTGACGTACCCAGGGCTGTTCGGCGTCGAGGGCAGCCGGAAGAAGGCTCTGCAGGCGGCGGAGCGCTGCCTGGCGCTGATCGAGCGTCTACCCTCCGGTCGCGAGTTGTTCAGGGCCCTGGTCGCCTTCCTGGTCCACCGCGGTTCGTGAAGCGGCGGCTCGATCAACTGCTGGTCGAGCGCGGGCTGTTCGCCAGCCGGGAGCAGGCGAAGCGAGCGGTGATGGCTGGCTGGGTCTGGGTCGACGGGGAGCGCCGGGACAAGCCGGGGACGGCGGTGTCTGGCGCCGCCGCCGTCGAGGTGCGAGGCCGCGCTGAACCCTACGTGTCACGGGGCGGCCGCAAGCTCGAGCAGGCGCTGGACGCGTTCGACGTGGACCCGGCAGGCGCTGTCTGTCTCGATGTCGGCGCCTCGACCGGAGGCTTCACGGACTGCCTGCTGGCGCATGGAGCGGCACGGGTCTACGCCGTTGACGTCGGCTACGGCCAGCTCGACGCGGGTCTGCGAGACGACCCTCGGGTGGTCGTCATGGAGCGGATCAATGCCCGCCACCTGCCATCGGACGCCCTGCCCGAGACCTGCCGGATCGCCACCGTCGACGTCTCCTTCATCTCGGTCGTCAAGGTGGCGCCGGCGTTGCTTCCGCACCTCGCCGCAGGGGCCGACGTGCTGGTCCTGATCAAGCCCCAGTTCGAGGTGGGCAGGGATCAGGTCGGCAAGGGCGGCGTCGTGCGGGACGACGAACTGCGGCGGGACGTCGCCGCCCGGCGGATCGCCGAACTGGGCGCACTGGGGCTCGAGTTCAGAGCCTCGGTAGACTGCGACCTCCGGGGACCGGCAGGCAACCGCGAGATCTTCGCCCACTTCAGGACATGAGATCGTGACCAGGATCCAGGAAGTCGCGGTCGTTGCCAAGCCGGACAGCGGGCGGGCGGCCGCCACCGCCACCGATGTGGAGAGCTGGCTTCGCGAGCGCGGCACGGCCATAGGCGACGTCGACGCGCCGGGCCTGGGGCTGATCGTCGTCCTCGGCGGCGACGGCACGCTGCTCTCGGTCGCGCGCAGCCGGCCGGGCGTGCCGATCGTGGGCGTCAACCTCGGCAGCCTCGGCTACCTGGCCGAGATCGGTCTCGACCGGCTGTACAAGAACCTGGGGGCGATCCTCGAAGGACGGTTCGAGGTCGAAGAGAGACTGCTCCTGGACGTCGAGTTGCGGCACGCGGCGGGCGGCATGGAGCGCTACCGCGCGCTCAACGACGCGGTTGTGCACAAGAGTGCCCTGGCGCGGATGATCGACCTGGCGGTCGAGATCGACGGCGAGCCGGTGGCCCGCTACCGGGCGGACGGCCTGATCGTGTCGACGCCGACGGGATCGACGGCGTACAGCCTGTCCGCCGGCGGGCCGATTCTCTACCCGACGCTGCCGGTCGCGCTGCTGACACCGATCTCGCCCCACACCCTGTCGATGCGGCCGATCGTGGTGCCGGAGCGGAGTACGATCGCGATGACCCTGGGCAGCCTGGACGAGGAGGTTTATCTCACGCTGGACGGCCAGGAGGGGGCCCGGCTGCATGGCGGCGACCGGGTGGTCGTGACCGCCTCAGAGTCGAAGGCGCTGCTCGCCAGAGTCGACGGCCAGACCCACTACGACGCCTTGCGCAGCAAGCTCCGCTGGGGCGAGTGACGCCCACAGTTGCGGCTCCCGCTGGTACGATCGCTGTCATGAAGGAGCGGGACAACGCGCGGGAACCATCTCTCTTCGCGCCGATCGAGGAAGCGATCGAGGTCTTCCGCGACGGCGGACAGGTGATCATCGTCGACGACGAGGATCGGGAGAACGAGGGCGATCTGGCGATCGCGGCCGAGAAAGTGACTCCCGACGCGATCAACTTCATGGCCACCCACGGCCGTGGGCTGATCTGCCTGGCGATGACCGAGGACCGCTGCGACGAGCTCGACCTGCCGCTGATGGTCCGGGACAACACGGCGCCCTTCGAGACCGCCTTCACGGTGTCGATCGAGGCCCGCGGCAAGGTCACGACCGGCATCTCCGCGGCCGATCGGGCGGCGACGATCGCCACCGCGATCGACCCCGCCACGCAGCCGCGGGACCTGCTGCGGCCGGGCCATGTCTTCCCGCTTCGCGCCAAGCGCGGCGGCGTGCTGAAGCGCGCCGGCCAGACGGAGGCCTCGGTCGATCTGGCGACGCTGGCCGGGCTGGTGCCCGCCGGCGTGATCTGCGAGATCATGAACGAGGACGGGACGATGGCCCGGGTGCCGGACCTCGTCGAGTACAGCCGCCTGCACAACCTGCCGATGATCACGGTGTCGGACCTGATCCGTTACCGGCTGAAGCACGAGAGCCTGGTGGAACTCATCGCCTCTCCGACCATGCCGACGCTCTACGGTCCGATGCGGGCTTTCGCCTATCGCGCGGAGCTCACCGGCGAGGAACACGTTGCCTTGGTGCTGGGCGAGCCGAAGCCGGACAAGGACATCCTGGTGCGCGTCCACAGCCAGTGCCTGACGGGCGACGTCTTCCAGTCCGAGCGCTGCGATTGCGGCGTCCAGTTGCACCGTGCCCTCGAGACGATCGCCGAGGAGGGAGAGGGCGTCGTGCTCTACCTGCTGCAGGAGGGGCGGGGCATCGGCCTGTTCAACAAGCTGCGCGCCTACGATCTGCAGGACGAGGGGCACGACACCGTCGAGGCCAACCACAGGCTCGGGTTCAAGGCCGACCTCCGCAACTACGGCATCGGGGCGCAGATTCTTCGCGATATCGGCGTTCGCCGGATGCGGCTGATGACGAACAACCCGACCAAGTACATCGCCCTCTCCGGCTACGGCCTGGAGATCGTCGAACGGGTGCCGATCGAGATCGAGCCGACCGAGGCGAACCGCGAGTACCTCCGGGTCAAGCGGGACAAGATGGGCCACCTGCTGAAGCTGGTTTGAGCGGGGACGCCGCCGCGGGGCGGGCTCTGATCACCGGCGTGACCGGTCAGGACGGTTCCTATCTCGCAGAGCAGTTGCTCGAGGAGGGTTGGGACGTCTGGGGGCTGGTGCGGCCGGTGGCCCGGACCGGCGGCACCCGGCGCATCGACCACCTGCTGGAAGGCCGCGGCGGCTTGGGTCGGCGGCTCCGCCTGATTTCCGGCGATCTAACGGACGCGTCGTCCCTGCACCGCGCCGTCGGCGAAGTGCGGCCCCACGAGATCTACAACCTCGCAGCGCAGTCCCACGTCCAGGTCTCCTTCGAGTTGCCGGGGGCTACCAGCGAGGTCACTGGCCTGGGTGTCCTGCGCCTGCTCGAGGCGGCCCGGCGGCACGCGCCGGAGGCGCGCTTCTACCAGGCGTCCTCATCCGAGATCTACGGCCTGGTGGAGGAATCGCCGCAGCGCGAGACGACGCGCTTCTACCCGCGCAGTCCCTACGCGGCGGCAAAGGCCTACGGCTTCCACATCACCAGGAACTACCGCGAGGCCCATGGCCTGTTCGCCGTGAACGGCATCCTGTTCAATCATGAGTCGCCGCGGCGGGGGGAGAGCTTCGTCACGCGGAAGATCACCCTGGCGGCGGCCCGGATTCGGGCGGGTCTGCAGGAAGGCGTGGCGCTCGGCAACCTGGAGTCGCGCCGTGACTGGGGCTTCGCCGGCGACTACGTGGAGGCGATGCGCCTGATGCTGCGGGCCGAGGCGCCCGAGGACTACGTCATCGCCACCGGCGAGACCCACAGCGTCCGCGAGTTCTGCGAGATCGCCTTCGCACGCGCCGGGATGCCGCTCGCCTGGCGTGGCGAGGGCGTGGAGGAGCAGGGCGTAGCGGAGGATGGCCGGGTGCTGGTCACGGTCGATTCCCGGCACTTCCGGAAGGCCGAGGTCCCGACGCTGCGCGGCGACGCGGGTCTGGCCCGGGAGCGTCTCGGCTGGCGCCCGCGCGTCGCTTTTCGCCAACTGGTCGAGATGATGGTCGACGCGGATCTCGAAGCCGTCGGATGCGGCTGACGCGCCGCAGGGCCCTTGGGCTGATCGGAACCGGCGCTGCCGTGCCGTTGCTCGGGTCCTGCGCCGCGGACGAGCGGTCCGCCGGAACGCCGCTGGAAGGAAGTTCGATGAGTGACGTACCGATCCACTACATGAGCCTGCGCGACGTCGCGCGCCTGATCGAGGCCCGCGAACTCTCGCCGGTCGCCCTGACCGAGACGATGCTGGACCGGATCGCCGCCGTCGACGGACGGCTCAGGAGCTACGCGACCGTGATGGCCGACGAGGCGCTGGCCGCGGCCCGGGCGGCCGAGTCCGAGATCGGGGCCGGTCGCTACCGGGGGCCGCTGCACGGCGTCCCCATCGCCGTGAAGGACCTCTGCTACACGGAGGGCGTGCGCACGATGGGCGCCCTCTCGGTCCTGTCCGACTTCGTCCCCGGGTACGACGCGACCGTGGTCGAGCGGCTGGCCGATGCCGGCGCCGTTCTGCTCGGCAAGCTGAACCTGACCGAAGGCGCGATGGGCGCCTACCACCCGGACTTCGACATCCCCGTCAACCCCTGGGACGAAGGTCTGTGGACAGGCGTGTCGTCGAGCGGCTCGGGCGTAGCGACGGCGGCGGGCCTCTGTTTCGGCTCGCTCGGCTCGGACACCGGCGGATCGATCCGCTTTCCGTCCGCCCAGTGCGGCATCGTCGGCCTCAAGCCGACCTGGGGGCGGGTCAGCCGCTACGGCGTGCTCGAACTCGCGGGCTCGCTCGATCACGTCGGGCCGATGACGCGGACCGTCGCCGATGCGGCGATCATGCTGGAAGCGATCGCCGGCTTCGACGCGAACGATCCGACCTCTCTCGAGGCGCCGATGCCTCCCATCCTGCCGATGCTGGACGGCGATGTCGCCGGGATGCGGCTCGGGTTCGACCGGCGGTACGCCTCGGAGGGCGTCGACCCCGCGGTCGCCGCTGCGGTGGAGGAGGCGCTGCAGGTTCTCGCCGGCCTGGGCGCCGAGGTCACCGAGGTCGAGATGCCGGTGGCGCCCTTCGACGACTGGTGGCCGCTCTGTTCATACGAGGCGGTCCGGGCGCATGCCGCGACCTACCCCAAACGTGCCGCGGACTACGGGCCGTACTTCGGCGAGTTCCTGGCCTTCGGCTCGCAGGTGAGCGACGAGGCGTACGCGGAGGCGACCGCACGGCGCTCGGCGTTCAGCGAGCGGTTCGAAGCGATGCTGTCGACCGTCGACGCGCTGGTCTGCCCTTCCAACGTCGCCGCGCTGCCGATGACGGACGCGATGGGGTACGACACGGTCGGGGCGTTCAGGGAGGCCCTGGAGTCGTTCGCGGGGAGCTTCGATCCGCCGCTTGGCAGCATCCAGCTCTTCACCGTGCCCGCCGACTTCGCCGGCACGCCGACGATCTCCGTGCCGTGCGGCTTCTCGGCCGCGGGTGCGCCCCACAGCCTGCAGTTCGTCGGCCGCGACCTCAGCGAACCGACGCTCTGCCGCCTCGCCTACGCCTACGAGCAGGCCACCGACTGGCACCTGCGCCATCCGGAGGTCTGAAGCTCAGCCGAGCGGTCCCGCGCTCAGTTCGCCGCCGTCCAGGACGTAGGTCGTGGAGGTCGCGAACCGGCCTGCCTGCGTCGCCAGGGTCAACACCAGGGCCGCGATGTCCTCGGGCTCGCCGATGCGGCGCATCGGGTTGATCGCGATGTCGTTCTTCTCGACCATCTCGACCAGGCCGGCAGCGAGTTCCGTCCGGCACAGGCCGGGAGCGACGGCGACGGCGCGGATGCCGTCCTTCGCCCACTCCTTGCCGATCAGCTCCGTGAAGTTGATCAGCGCGGCCTTGGACGGCGGGTAGATGCCCAGACCCGGCGACGCCCGCAGGCCCTCGTTCGAGGCGATGTTGATGATCATCCCGCCGCCGCGGTCCTGCATTGTCGTCCTGCATAGCTGCGACAGCCGGATCGGTCCCCAGAGGTTGACCGCCATCACCCGCTGGAAGACGTCCTCCTTCAGCTTGGAGATCGCCCTGCCGCCACCCCTGGCCGCGTTGTTGACCAGGACGTCGATGCCGCCGAGTTCGGCGACCACCCGCTCGTAGAGCGCCTCGACCGCTTCGGTGTTGCCGACGTCGGCCGGAATCGCCAGGACGCGGTTGCCGAGCTCCCGCAACTCGCTGGCGGTGGCGTCGAGGGCTTCAAGACCTCGAGCGGTGATCGCGACATCGGCGCCGTTCTCGGCGAAGGCGAGGGCGATGGCCCGACCGATGCCCTTGGAGCCACCGGTGATGAGGGCCACCTGTCCGTTCATGGAGTGGTCGACGATCGGCATGGATGGGGCCTCCTTCGCCTCGCGGTGCGCTACGGCATGTACGGCGTCGGACTGGGTCCGAGCTGGGTTTCGAGAACCGCCTGCGCGGTGTCGATGAAGTCGCAGACCATCGGCCGGCTCTCGCGGGGATCGATGATCTCCTCGATGTTGAACGCCTCGGCGGTGCGAAACGGCGACGCCAGGGCCTCCAGGCGGTCCTCGATCTCCTTCTGCTTGGCGGCGGGGTCGTCGGACTCCCGGATGATGCGCCGGTAGGCGGCGGTCACGCCGCCCGAGATGTGCATGGACCCCCAGTGGCCGGACGGCCACGCCACGCGCCGGAACATGCCGCTCGGCCGGTCATGGCACTGCCCGGCGACGCCGTAGAGCTGCCGGATGACGATCGTGAGCCACGGCATGCGGGTTCGAAGCGTCGCGCAGAGCATCTTGGCGCCGGCGCGGACGATCCCCTGGCGCTGCTGCTCGGGGCCGACCATGAAGCCGGGCTCGTCGGCGAAGTAGACCATCGGCAGGTGGAAGGTGTCGCAGAGTTGCAGGAAGCGGATCACCTTCGTGCCGGCGGCGACGTTCATCGAGCCGCCGAGATAGCTCGGGTTGTTGATCATCGTGCCGACCGGATAGCCGTTGACGCGGGCGAGGCCGACGATGCGCGAGCGCCCGTAGTGCGGGGTGATCTCGAAGAAGGAGTCGCGGTCGAGCACCGCGTCGAGGATCGCTCTCGGGTCGTAGGCCTTGTTCTTCTCGCGCGGAATGGCGGACAGCAGCGCCGGCTCGCGCCGTTCCGACTCGTCGTGGGTGTCGCCACGCGGCGGCATCTGCCAGACGCTGTCCGGCAGGTAGCTCAGGAACTGCTTGAGCATCGCGAAGGCCTCTTCCTCGGAGTCGGCGAGATTGTCGATCACGCCGCTGCCGAACACCTGGGTGCGCTCGTCGCCGAGATCCTCCTTCGTGATGTCGATGCCGAGCGCGGCCTTGACCACCGGAGGGCCGCCCGGGAACACCTGGCTCGTGCCCCTGACCATCACGTTGAAGTGGGCGAGGCAGGCCTCGACCGCGGGCAGCCCGGCCACCGAGCCAAGCACGGCGGCGACGACCGGCACCCTGCAGAGCAGGTCCTCGATGCCCGGGGTGGCGGGGTTGGTCGGGATGTAGGTGCGTCCGATCTTCTCGAAGGTCTTGACGCTGCCGCCGGTCGAGTCCAGGAGCCGCACGTACGGCAGGCGCCAGCCCAGCGCCAGCTTCTGGGCGTGGCCGCTCTTGTCGCCGATCGAGGCGTCGGAGGCGCCTCCGCGCACGGTGAAGTCTCCGCCGTTCAGAACCGCCCGGCGGCCGTTCAGGCGGGCGAGGCCGATGACCCGGTTCGAGGGCCGGACGTCCTGGAGGTCGTTGCCGTCGTAGCTGGCCACCCCGGCGAGTTCGCCGATCTCCTGGAACGAACCCTCGTCCGTGAACGCGTCGAGACGTTCCCGGATCGTCAGCTTGCCGCGGCGGTGCTGCTCCGCGATGCCGGCTTCGCCGCCCATCTGCCGGGCGAACTCGCGGCGCCGCCTCAGTTCCTCGATCTCTCGCTCCCAGACCATGGTTGCTCCCCGGGGCCGATCCGTTCGGCTGGTAAGGACGGAACCTTAGCGGGCTGCTAGAGTCCCAGCCCGGCCGGCGCTGCTGGGCCGCACTACGACGACGTCGACGGAGCAGATGATGACCGAGCCGCAACTGGCGCGGCGCGGCGGCACGCCGCGGCCGCTGATCGCCGGACCGGAACGCCTGAACGAACTGCGGGAGGGTTCGCGCGAGTGGCCCTCCTGGACCTTGACGCCGCGCCAGATCTGCGATCTGGAGTTGCTGATGTGCGGCGGATTCGCGCCGCTCGACGGGTTCATGAATCGGGCCGCGTTCGACAGCGTGTGCGAGACGATGCGCCTTCCATCCGGGGAGCTGTGGCCGATTCCGATCACCCTCGACGTCACGCCGGAGGCCGCCGGCGGGCTGGAAGCGGGATCGAAGCTGGTTCTGCGCGACCTGGAGGGTCTGGCGCTGGCGGTGCTCACGGTGGACGACGTCTGGGAGCACGACCGGCGCAAGGAGGCGGAGCTCGTCTACGGGACTCTCGACCAGGCCCATCCCGGCGTTGCCCATCTCTACCAGCGGACGAACACGGTGTCCGTGGGCGGCAGGATCGAGGGGGTCCAGCCGCCGCGGCACTACGACTTCCCCGGACTGCGCAAGACGCCCCAGCAGTTGCGGCAACGGTTCGCGCAACTCGGATGGAAGACGGCGGTCGCCTTCCAGACCCGCAACCCGATGCACCGGGCGCACTTCGAACTGACCCTGCGGGCGGCCCGGGACCTGGAGGCGAACCTGCTGATCCACCCGGTCGTCGGCATGACGAAGCCGGGCGACCTCGATCACTACACGCGCGTTCGTTGCTACCGCAGGGTTCTGAGCCACTATCCGCGCCACACCGCCGAGCTGGCCTTGCTGCCTCTCGCGATGCGGATGGCCGGTCCGCGCGAGGCGCTCTGGCACGCGCTGATCCGCAGGAACTACGGCTGCACCCACCTGATCGTCGGCCGCGACCACGCGGGCCCCGGAGTCGACTCCTCCGGCGAACCCTTCTACGGTCCGTACGACGCGCAGGAACTGATGGTCGAGCACGAGGCGGAGCTCGGCGTGAAGATGGTCCCCTTCCGGATGATGGTCTATGTGGAGGACCGGGATTCGTACGAACCGGTCGACAACGTGAAGGAGGGGGAACGGACGCTGTCGATCTCGGGCAGCGACCTCCGACGCCGGCTGCGCCGGGGCCTTCCGATCCCGGAGTGGTTCACGTTTCCGGAGGTGGCCCGGGAGCTGCGGCGCAGCCACCCGGCGCGCAGCAGTCAGGGCTTCACCGTCTTCTTCACCGGGCTTTCCGGCGCCGGCAAGTCGACGATCGCCAACGTTCTGCTGGTCAAGTTCCTCGAGGCCGGCGGCCGGCCCGTGACCCTGCTCGACGGCGACATCGTGCGGACGAACCTGTCGTCCGAACTGGGGTTCTCCAGGGAGCACCGGGACATCAACATCCGCCGCATCGGCTTCGTCGCTTCGGAGATCACGAAGAACGGCGGCATCGCCATCTGCGCTCCGATCGCGCCGTACGAGAACGTGCGTCAGGATGTGCGGGAGATGATCGAAGCCGGAGGCGGGTTCATCCTGGTTCACGTGGCGACGCCGCTCGACGTCTGCGAGGAGCGCGACGTGAAGGGCCTCTACGCGAAGGCCCGGGCGGGACTGATCGACGCGTTCACCGGCATCTCGGACCCCTACGAGGTGCCGGAGAATCCGGACATGGTCATCGACACGACGGATATCTCAGCCGAGGAGGCCGCGCAGCAGGTCATCCTTCACCTGGAGAAGGAGGGGTTCGTCGGACCGCGCTGATTCTCCCCGACGGCGCCTCGCGCCCACCTGGCGGCTGCTCTCGGTCGGCGTCGCCGGCGCGATCGCCTTGTTTCTGCTCCTGCCCGCGCCGCTGTTCGCGGATCCCCTGGAGAGGGGTCTGGTGCGACTGCTTGCCCTGTTCCTGGGCGACGCGCCCCGGGTGGCGGCGGAGGCGCCCTGGGACTGGGTCGCTCACGGCGTGCTGTTCGCCCTTCTCGCCTGGGTCTGGTGCGGACAGGCGGCCCGCGCGGGCCGGGCCCGCCGCGTGTTCCTGGCGGCGGCCGGCGCTGTCGCCTATGGTGGGGCCATCGAGGTCGCCCAGATGCTGCTCGGCTATCGATCGGGAGAGTGGATGGACCTGGTCGCCGACGCCGTCGGCGTCGCCGCCGGCGTCGTGCTCGCCACCAGGCTTTGGCCCCGACTCCAGCGGTAGGGATTGTCGGTGCGCCGGTCTTCCGGCCGGCACCTCCGCTGCTAGCGTCCCCTGTCGGCTGAACGACCAGCCGCGGAAACGAACGAAGTGAACACCCTGCCCCAGGACCGCGCCGCCCGCGAGAGCGCACTCGTCGCCGCCCTCGAGCAGCGGATCCTCGTGCTGGACGGCGCCACGGGCACGGCCTTTCAGGCGGCCAACCTCGGACCCGGCGACTTCGGCGGCGAGGAACTCGAGGGCTGCAACGAGATTCTGGTCGAAACCCGGCCGGACGTCGTGCTCGACGTTCACCGTCGCTATCTCCAGGCCGGGGCCGACATCGTGGAAACGAACACGTTCGGGGGAACGCCCCTGGTACTCGCCGAGTACGGTCTCGGGGAGCGGGCGTTCGAACTGAACCGCCGTGCTGCCGCGCTGGCCCGGCAGGCTTGCGCCGAGTCGGACCGCGAGGGCTTCGTCTGCGGTTCGATGGGGCCGACGACGAAGGCGATCTCGGTGACCGGCGGCGTTACCTTCGAGCAGTTGCGAGACGATTTCCAGGTCCAGGCACTGGGTCTCGCCGCGGGTGGCGCCGACTACCTCCTGCTCGAGACCTGCCAGGACACGCGCAACGTCAAGGCGGGGCTTCTGGGCATCGAGCTGGCGTTCGCGGAGCTGGGCTTCCGGTTGCCGGTGGCGGTGTCGGTGACGATCGAGACGACCGGCACCATGCTCGGCGGCCAGGAGGTCGAGGCGCTCATGGCCTCGCTTCTGCACCGGGACCGCCGCGACCTGCTCTACGTGGGGCTCAACTGCGCCACGGGCCCCGACCAGATGTTCGATCACCTGCGCGCGCTGTCCGAGATCTGCCGCACGCGGGTCGGCTGCGTGCCGAACGCCGGCCTGCCGGACGAGGACGGCTGCTACACCCAGACGCCGGATGACTTCCGGGCCGTCTTCTCCCGCTTCCTGGACCATGGCTGGGTGAACCTGGTCGGCGGCTGCTGCGGCACGACGCCGGACTACATCGAGGAGTTCGCCGACCTCGTGCGCGGCCGCGCGCCCCGGCGCCCCGCCGACCACGGCCGTTGCCTCGTCTCGGGGCTCGACGCGGTCGAACTCACCGAGGACAACCGGCCGCTGCTGGTCGGCGAGCGCACGAACGTCCTCGGCAGTCGCAAGTTCAAGCGGCTGATCCGCGAGGGCGAGTACGAGGCGGCGGCCGAGGTCGGGCGGGCCCAGGTGCAAGGCGGCGCCCAGGTCGTCGACGTCTGCCTTCAGGATCCCGAGCGCGACGAGATCGCCGACATGGAGCGGTTCCTGGAACGGCTGGTGCGCCGCGTCAAGGTGCCGCTGATGATCGACAGCACGGATCACGAAGTGATGGAACGCGCCCTGACCTGGTGCCAGGGACGGTCGATCCTGAACTCGATCAACCTGGAGGACGGGCTGGAGCGCTTCGAGCGCGTCGTGCCGCTGGCGAAGGAGTTCGGCTGCGCGGTGGTCGTCGGCCTGATCGACGAGCAGGGCATGGCGGTATCCGTGGAGCGGAAGCTCGAAGTCGCCTCCCGGTCCTACGAGCTCCTGACCGGGAAGTGGGGCCTGGAGGCCCAGGAGATCTGGTGGGATCCGCTCGTCTTCCCCTGCGGCACGGGCGACGAGGCCTACCTGGGTTCGGCCAGGGCGACGATCGAGGGCGTGCGTGGCGTAAGGGAGGCGTTCCCCGGTACGCGGACCATCCTCGGCATCTCGAACGTCAGCTTCGGCCTGCCGCTCGCGGGCCGCGAGATCCTGAATTCGGTCTTCCTCTACCGGTGTACCCAGGCGGGTCTGGACGCGGCGATCGTCAACACCCAGGGGCTGGCCCGCTACGCCGAGATCCCGGTGGCGGAACGAGTGCTGGCGGAGGCCCTGCTCGAGCTGGAGCCCGGCGAGGTCCAGGCGGGACAGCGGGCGGTCGAGGCGTTCACCGCCGCGTTCCGCGAGCGCAAGGGCTGGCAGGAACAGGCGCCGCGGGATCTGCTGCCCCTGCCGGAGCGGCTCTCCCGCTCGGTGGTCGAGGGCAGCAAGGAGGGGCTCCGCCCGGACCTGGACGCGGCGCTCGCCGACCCCCGCTGGCCCGAACCGCTCGACATCATCAACGGACCGCTGATGACCGGGATGGCGGAGGTCGGCCGGCTGTTCAACGCCAACGAGCTGATCGTGGCCGAAGTGCTGCAGAGCGCCGAGGTGATGAAGGCGGCCGTCGACCACCTCGAACCGCACATGGAGCGCCTGGAGGGCATGACCCGCGGCCGGGTGATCCTCGCCACCGTCAAGGGCGACGTCCACGACATCGGCAAGAACCTCGTCGATATCATCTTGACGAACAACGGCTTCGAGGTCGCCAACCTGGGGATCAAGGTGCCGAGCGAACAGTTGATCCAGGCGGCACGGCAGCACCGCCCGGACGTGATCGGCCTCTCCGGGCTGCTGGTCAAGAGCGCCCAGCAGATGGTCGCCACCGCCGGCGACCTGCGGGACGGCGGCATCGACACGGACCTGGTCGTGGGCGGGGCGGCATTGACCCGGCGGTTCACCCACAACCGGATCGCCCCGGAATACGGAGGCGTCTGCACTTACGCGGGCGACGCGATGAGCGGCCTCGATCTGATCGAACGGCTCTGCGACGGCGACCGCCGGGGCGAGGTGCTCGAGCGGATCGAGGCTCTCCGCGAGCGGGACCGGGCGCCGGCGCGGACCGGCGCGGGGGCGAAGGCGGCGCCGGCGGCGGAGCGGCGGAGTTCGACCGTGCGCGTCGACGTTTCGCCTCCCGTGCCGCCCGATCTGGAGCGGCACGCCGCGCGCTTCGATCTCGACGACGTGTGGCCGCACCTCAACCTGCAAATGCTCTACGCCAAGCACCTCGGTCTCAAGGGCTCGGTGGAGCGCCTGCGCGCGGCCGGCGATCCCAAGCTCCTCAAGGTCGAGGCGGTGGTCGAGGAACTCAAGGACTTCGCCCGGGAAGCGATGGAGGTGCGCGGCGCGTGGCGGTTCTTCCCCGCGCGCAGCGAGGGCAACCAGCTCATCCTGCTAGAGCCGGGCGGCGGCGAAGCGGCGGCGGAGTGGCTGCTGCCGCGGCAGCCGCGCAGGGATGGGCTCTGTCTCGCCGACTATGTGTTGCCGGCCGGCGACCACGTCGCCCTCTTCGTCGTCACCGCGGGGGCCAGCGTGCGCGAGACGGCGGAACGCCTCAAGCGCGAAGGCGAGTACCTGAAGAGCCACGCCTACGCCGCGCTGGCGCTGGAGACCGCCGAAGCGGCCGCCGAGCTCCTGCATCAGCGGCTGCGCGCCGAGCTCGGCTTCCCCGACCCGCCGGAAATGACGACGCGCGAACGCCTGGCCGCGAGGTACCGCGGCAAGCGCTACTCGTTCGGCTACCCCGCCTGCCCGGACCTCGCCGGCCAGCGCCAGCTCTTCGCGGCGCTCGAGCCGGCCGACATCGGCGTCGAACTCACCGAGGGCGACATGATGGACCCCGAGGCGACCGTCTCGGCGCTCGTGTTCCATCATCCCGACGCGCGCTACTTCGGAGTGTGAAGGGAGCGGGATTCACCTAAGCCCGCGCCGCCGCCTTCTTCTCCCGTTTTTCCCGCTTCTCCTGCCTGGCCCGCTGGAGCGCGGCCGTCCGGTCGAGGTGGTCGTCGCCCAGGCGCTCCAGGTACTCGTCGTAGCTGCCGAGGAAGTCGTTCACGCCCTGGTCCGAGATCTCGATGATCCGGGTCGCGAGGCGGCTCACGAACCAGCGGTCGTGGGAGACGAGGAGCAGCGTGCCCTCATAGGAGGACAGGCCTTCGATCAGCGCTTCGATCGCCTCCAGGTCGAGGTGGTTGGTCGGCTCGTCCAGCACGAGAACGTTCGGCTTGAGGACGACGTGGCGGCAGAAGAGGAGCCGCGCGGCCTCGCCGCCGGAGAGGCTGCCGATCCGCTTGATCGCCTCGTCCTTCGTGAACAGGACGGCGCCGAGCTGGCCGCGGACGAAGCCGATCGGTTCGCCCGGGCAGCAGTCCCAGAGCCAGCTCTCGACCGTCTTCCGTTCAGCGCCGTCCCTGTCGAGCAACTGCTGGCGGTGGTCCTGGGCGAAGTAGCCGGGGTGGGTCTCGTACCCCCAGTCCACCTCGCCGGCGTCGGCCCGGACCTCGCCGAGCGCGATCTTGAGCAGGGTCGACTTGCCGATGCCGTTGGGGCCGATCACCGCGACCCGTTCACCGCGGCCGACCTCGAGCGAGACGTCTTCGAGCACCTGGTTGTCGCCGTAGCTCTTCGAGATGTCGTCGAGCGTCAGCACGCGCTTGCCCGAGGGACGGCGGGAGTCGAAACGGAACAGCGGGTAGCGGCGCGAGCTCTGCGGCAGGGGCTCGATCGTCATCCGGTTGATCAGCTTCACGCGGCTCTGGGCCTGCCGGGCCTTGCTGGCCTTGTAGCGGAAGCGATCGACGAACTTCTGGTGGTGGTCGATCTCCTGCTGGCGCTGCGCGATCTCGGCCTCCCGGCGGGCGCGCTCCTCGACCTTCTTCTGCTCGAAGTTGGAGTAGGCGCCGGGATAGGCGGTCAACGCCTCGTAGTCGATGTCGAGGATCTGGGTGCAGACGTTGTCGAGGAATCGGTGGTCGTGGGAGACGACGACCACGACCCCCTTGAAGTCGGTCAGGAACTTCTCGAGCCAGCGGATCGACAGGATGTCGAGGTGGTTCGTCGGTTCGTCGAGCAGCAGGACGTCCGGGGCGGCGGCCAGCGTCTGGGCCAGCAGCACCCGGAGCTTGAAGCCGCCGGAGAGGATCGACAGCGGCTCCCGGTGGACCTCCGTGTCGATTCCCAGTCCCTCCAGGATTTCGGCCGCGCGCGACTCCAGGGAGTAGCCGTCCCAGCGCATCACGACTTCCTCGAGTTCGGCGTAGCGGTCGCCGTCGAAGTGCTCGTCGGCGCGCTCGAGCAGGCGGTCCTTCTCGACCATCGCGTCCCAGAGCTCGGCGTTGCCCATCATGACGACGTCGAGAATGGGCACCTCCTCGTACTCGAAGTGGTCCTGCTTCAGCACGCCGAGCCGGCAGCGCCTGGGGATGGAGATCGAGCCCTCGCTGGCCGGCTCCTCGTCGCTCAGGATGCGCAGCAGGGTCGACTTGCCCGAGCCGTTCGAGCCCACGATGCCGTACCGCTCGCCCTTGGCGAAGCGGACGGTCGCGCCCTCGAACAGGGTCTGCTCGCCGAAGCTCTTGGCGAGGTTGGAGATGGAAATCATGCGTTAGTCTGCGCGGTTGTAGAGCGTCCCGCCCGGGCGACGGCGGGGCGGAACGAGCGGCGGGGCGGCGAGTCAGGATAACAACGGGATGGGCGGCAAAGAGGTGACGGTGAGCCATGCCGAGTGAAGTGCGCCGCAAGACCCGCGCGGCGGCGCCGGGCGGGACGCTGGACTCCGTGCTCCCCGTCGTCGGCTGGGCCGGAGGCGCCTTCCTGGGCGCCGTGCTGGTGTTCGGTGGCGTCGTCAAGGCGCTCGACCCGCAGGCGTTCGTCAAGCTGGTCGAGATCGAGGGCCTCGACTTCCTGCTGCCGGCCGTCGTGGTCACCGCGATCGCGCTGGCGCTCGAGATGGGTCTCGGCAGCGCGCTGATCCTGGGGCTTCGCCGGGTGTGGGTGCTCGGGCCCTCGGCGCTCCTCGTCGCCTTCTTCCTGTTTCTCACCGGCCGCGCCTACTACCGCGACCTGCGGGGCATCGCGACCGAGGACGAAGCCGGCTGCGGCTGCTTCGGCAACCTGGTCGAGCGGACGCCGGCGGAGGCGTTCTGGCAGGACCTGGCGCTCATGGTGCCGGCGCTTGCGCTGGCGTTCCTTGGCCGGCGCGCGGCCGGGGGCGCACCCTGGATCCGGCTCGCCGTCGTCGGCACCCTGACCGTGGGGCTGCTCGCCTTCGCCCGCGCCGCGCCGGACCTCCCGCTCGACAACCTCGCGACGCGGCTGAAGCCCGACCTCACGATCGACGAGATCTGCAGCGGCGACGGCGACAGCCGGCTCTGCCTGAGCACGGTCGTGCCGGAACTGGAGGAAGGCGAGCACTGGCTGGTCATCGCCGACCTCGACGAGGACCTCGGCAAGGCCGTCGACGGCCTGAACCAGCACGTCTTCGCCGGCGGCCGGATGTGGGTCCTGAGCTCCGCGACGCCGGACGAGAACCGGGCGTTCTTCTGGTCGTACGGCCCCGCCTTCGAGATCCGCGAAGCGCCGCCGACCTTTCTGGCGCCGCTCTACCGGACGCTGCCGCGCTCGTTCCGGGTCAAGGACGGCGTGGTGGCCGAGACGGTGTCGGGCTTGCCGCCGGAACCGTAACTACAGCTGGCGAGCACGCTCCTCCAGGTACACCGCCACCTGCGCCTTGCCGACGCTGCCATCGGCGACGCCGAGGACCAGTTCCGCGATCTCGTCCGGATCGGCCACCACTTCGAGATCGTTGAGCCACAGGAAGGCAAGAGAAGCGGCGAGTGCGGTGCGCTTGTTTCCATCCAGAAAGGGATGGTTCTTGCAGAGATGGAAGAGGTAGGCGGCGGCCATCTCGAAGAGGTTCGGATGGAGAAACTGCCCGCCGTATGTCGC
Source organism: Acidobacteriota bacterium (assembly GCA_028875725.1). NCBI lineage: Bacteria > Pseudomonadati > Acidobacteriota > Acidobacteriota bacterium. The sequence continues at coordinate 117,496 of JAPPCR010000005.1, read as the reverse complement.
GGCGGGCATTGCCAGGGCAGACGCCAGTAGGCCGTGATCGCGCACTCCTTCTGTGCCGCCGTACCGTTCGATCTGCTCTGCCTGGATCGCAAGCGCTTCGTCAAGCGTGAGGAACTCCGGTTCCACTCGCCCGAACGCCTCGGTCCTACTGCGCCAGACGTCGGAAGGCGCCGGCGTAGCGCTTGTGCATGCGATCCAGTCCCCGCTTGAGCTTCGCTACGCGGTCTTCGTCACGGACCGGGGAGATCAGGATGACGTCGCCGTCCGTCGAGACCTCCAGCATCGTGTCGCTGTCGATTCCGGTGGCCTCGAGGATTCCCTTGTCCAGGACGAGGGCGTGACTGTTTCCGGTTCGGGTCAGGCGCTTCTGCATGGTAAGGACATCCTAGCATTCATGTACGTACACGGGGTGCTCGCGAGGGCTCGTTCGCGAACTCGGCGGCCAGGTCGATGCCGCCGTTGCGCCACGTGACGTCGGTGGCCTGGAGTCGGCCGGCCGGGGCGAAACGGGAGACGCCGGCTTGTTCGAAGGCACGGCGGATGGTCACGGGCAGGTGGCCGGCCACGGCTATGCCCTGAAGCCGGCCGCTCCAGTCGTCCAGCGGCGGGACACTTTCGATCGCGTGGATGCGGACGGTGCGGAGGCCGGGCGACGGACTGATCCGCGGGCCGGGGTCGACGATGACGGTGCCGGCGTCGAGTGCGTCCCCATGCCAGTCGAGGCCTCGAAGGTCGGCGTCCTCGCGGGCGAGGCGGACGCCGGCACGGTCGGCGGCGTTGCTCCGGCCCGGACATAGTTGGAGCGCCAGTTCCCTTAGAGCTTCGGCGAGGGCGGCGGCGAAGGTGGGGGCGGTGTCCGGTTCGGCGAACACGGCGTGGACGGACAGGCAGCCGCGCTGGTCGAAGGTCGCGATGTCGAGCGCCATGCCGCGGGCGGCCTGCTCCGGGTCGGCGCCGGGGCCGACCCAGCCGAGACTGAGCCTGGGGCCGAAGGCGATGAGGCGCCCTGTGGCGGCGGACTGGAGGGTATCGATCGTTGCCTCTTCGCCGTAGGCCACGACGAGGCGAGCGGAGGCGTGGAGTGGCGTCTCGACCGCTTCGTCGCCGCCGGTCCAGGTGACGGCGGCGTAGGCGTCGTGCAGCCTGGGTAGTCGCCGGCCGAGGGCGGCGAGGAAGGCCGGCGCGAAGTGGGGCTCGGCGCGGGAGGACTTGAACAGAGCGGGAGCGCGTGCCGCGAGCGCTGGCAGGAGGGACTGGATGATCAGGCCGGGGGGCTCGGCCGGAAGAACGACCAGGCTGAAGCCGTCATCCCGCTGGCGGTGCGGCCGCTGAAGTTCGGCGGCCGCGGCATCCTCGAGCATGCCTTCGCCGATGCTCTTCAGGCCGTGGTTCAGGCCGGCCGGCGAGAGGCCGGTGGATTGAAGCAGGCCGGGGTCGAGGTCGCGGCGCTCCGGGCTGTTGGCGTCGAGGAAGGCGTCGAGCGTGTCGTTCCAGGCGGCGAGCAGAACGTCGTCCGGGATGGCGCGGAGGGACGGCGCGGCCGCGGCCAGCCGTTGCGCGACGACCGTGGCTGTGGGTGCGCTCACGCGGCGCCCAGTTCCTCGGCGGTCAGGGAACAGCCGCGCAGTTCGGCGCCGCTCGCGCGGCCGAGCAGGCGGAAGGCGCTGCCCTCGCGGACACCGAGGTCCTCGGTGAGGACGTGGCAGACGGAGCCGAGGTTGGCGAGATCGAAGAGCGCCAGCAGGCCGGTTTGGCCCTCCTCGACCTCTTCGAGCGTGTCGGGGTCCAGCACGCGCCACGGCATCCAGGACGGCGTGCGCAGCCGCTCGCCGCCGGGGCGGGAGTAGGCCTGGCTGGTCAGTTCCGTCATGCCGTACTCGCGCACGACGGCGTCCGGCGCGAGGCCGAGCAGGGTGCGGGCGCGTCGCCGGACCGCCTCGGGCGTTGTCTCCAGCCGCTGGCCCTTGAAGCCGCCGGTTTCGAAGACCCGGCTCCCGGCGGGAAGGCGAATGGCGCCTCCCGATTCGCCCTGGAGACGGTCGAGCAACAGGACGAGGGCCAGGGCGGTCGCGAGGACGAGGACGGCTTCGCCTTCGGCCTGCGCGCCCAGCCAGCGGCAGGCGAGGTCCAGGTCGATGCCGCTGCTCGAGACCGCCCAGGCGCTGCCGGGCGCGGCGTGGCGCTCGAAGACGTGGGCCGCCATGAACGAGAGGCTCGAGTCGGGGGCGATCGCGCGGTCCGGGATGAGGGAGAGGATCGGCAGGCGTCCGGAGCCGGCCGGCAGGCAGGCGGCGGCGAAGGTGGCGTCGATCACCGTCCGGTAGAGATCGGGGTAGGAGTGGTAGTGAACGCTCCGGCGTTCCGCGCCGCGGGTGGTGCCGCTGCTTCGGAAGATCTCCAGCGGTTCGGCGGCGGCGAGCCGCAGCGACTTGAAGGCGGAGGTGGGCACGGCCGGAGCGGCGCGCCAGTCGTCGAGCGTGGCGGGAGTGACGCCGCGGCGATCGCAGAGCCGGCGATACGGCTCTACCCGCTCGTAGCCGAAGCGGGCAGCGGCCGCGGCGAGTGCGTCGAAGTCGCCGTCGACCCCGAGGATGAAGCGTTCGATCCGGTGGAGGAGCTGTGTCATGAGAAGAAGGCGGCGGCGGTGGTGGCCGGATGGCCGGCGAGATCGACTTCCTCATCGTCGACCGGGTCGGGCCACCACTCGGCCGGAAGGTGTCGCCGGTACGCGCGCTGCAGAAACCGGCGGTCGAAGAGGGCGATGACGCCGCGGTCCTCGGCGGAGCGGATCAGCCGGCCGGCGGCCTGGACCACGCGGGTCATCCCGGGGACGACGAAGGCGTACTCGAAGCCGCGCTCGAAGCGCTCGTCGTAGTAGGCCTGCAGCAGCCTTTGCTCCATCGTCACCGCGGGCAGGCAGGGGCCGACCACGGCCACGGCGAGCAGCGCGTCGCCCGGGTAGTCGACGCCTTCCGAGAACACGCCGCCCGCCACCGCCAGGAGCAGGGTGTCGCCGGCGAGCGGACTGGTCAGCGTGTCGAGCACTTCCTGGCGCCGCGCTTCGCTGGTCGTCTGCTGCTGGACGACCAGGTTGCGGCCGCAGTCGGGCAGCCGCTCCTGGACCTCGGCGAGAAACCGGTAGCTGGGGAAGATCGCCATCGAGTTCCCCGGCACGGACCGGGCGAACTCGGCCAGCCGCTCGGCGATCGGGCCGTAGTTCTGGTCGCGGGTCCGGTAGGTCGTCGTGACCGAGGTGTCGACGACGACCCGCCGGTTCCCGGCCGGGAACGCGCTCGGCACCTCGAGGGTCGAGGTGCGGTCCGGGTCGAGGCCGAGCAGGTCGCGGTAGAACTCGAACGGTTGCAGGGTCGCGGACAGGCCGATCGTCGAGCGGCAGCGGTTGATCGTGGCTCCCAGGAAGGAGCTCGCGTCCTTGCACAGGATGGCCAGGCTGGGCGCCCGGTCGATCCGCCGGAACAGGAAGCTGAAGGACTCCGCGTGCTTCGGCTGCGAGGCGAGCTGGAGGGTGTTCAGGAACCGCAGCAGCTCGAAGTAGAGCTCGACGAAGGCGTCGTTCGCGGCGAAGGAACGGGTGTCGCGGCGAAACTCCAGGTAGTCCACGAAGCCCCGGTCGAAGGCGGCCCGCAGGCGCCAGAGCTGTTCTTCGGGCGCGGCGCCCTCGGCCACCGCGTTGCGGTCTGGCGTGTCTACTGCCAGGTCGACCTCGCCCTGGATCAGCTCCTCCAGGGCGGCGCAGAGTTCCCGCAGGCGCTCGGTCGGCCCGCCCTCGGTGCCGCGGGCGGCCCGGCGCAGACCCGCGCGAGCCGCCCGGCAGCTTGCCGCCGAGAGCTCCGGGCTGTAGTAGCCGCGGCCGCGATCGATCAGGTTGTGGATCTCGTCGACGATGAGAACGGTGCCGGATAAGTCGGCGTCGCCCTGAAACTCGGTCAGCTTGACGAAGGGGTCGAGGGCGTAGTTGTAGTCGCCGACCACGACCTGCACCCGCCGGCCGAGTTCGAGGCTGATCTCGAACGGGCAGGCCCGGACCCCCTTCGAGACGTCGAAGATCGTGTCCGGTTCCAGCAGGCCGTGCCCGTCGAGCAGCCGGGGGATGACCTGGCTCCGCTGCAGCTTGACGTAGTAGTCGCGGGCGTACTGGCAGTAGTCCTCGTGGCAGATGATCTCGTCGTTTGCGCACATCCGCGCCTTGGCGCGGAGGTGCAGGGCGTGGAAGGCGCGCTCACGGTTCAGCAGGTCGATCACCCGGTTGGCCATCGCCTGCTGCGTGTTCTTCGCGGTGAGCACGAACACGCGCAGGTCCCGCGCCAGCGCCTCGCGGAGCACCGGGAACAGGACGGCGGCGGTCTTGCCCAGCCCGGTCGGCGCCTGGACCAGCAGGTGCTCGCGCTGCTCGACGGCGAGGCCGGAGCGGTCGATGATCTCCTGCTGGCCGGGCCGGGGCTGGTGGAAGGGAAACTCCAGGCGTTCGGCGGCCAGCTCGCGGCGCTGGCGCTCGGCTCTCTCCGACTCGTACTCGCGGACGAGCCGGTTGAGTCGCTGCCGGATGTCGGAGTCGAGCTCCTCGAAGTCGAGTTCCACGTCGAGGCGGTCGATCCCGGCGGTGCCGATCTCGATCAGAACGAGTTCGGCGCGCACCGGCAGCGCGGCGGCGACGCCCGAGCGGTGGACGATCCAGGCGTAGATCGCGGCCTGCCGGCGGTAGGTGGCGAGCAGCGCCGGCGAGGGCTCCGTGTTGGGCCGCACGGACTTGATCTCCTCGATCGCCAGACGGCCGTCCGCGTCCCGGTAGATCCCGTCCGCCCGGCCGGTCAGGGTGATCTTCCAGCCCCGGTGTTCGAACTCGAAGGACAGCTCGACCTCGCGCCGGTAGCTCGGCTCGCGCTCCATCGCCTGTTCCTGGTAGCGGCTGTGGATCGCCTGGCCCACCCAGAGCCGCTCGAAACCGCCGCGATTGGCGAACCCGAGGTGCCTCGCGGCGCTGTGTTCGAGCAGGTCCGCCACGGACAGCCGGAGCGTCCTCCCGTCGTCGTCGAAACGCGGCGGCATAGGCGGCGAGACTACCGTTTCAGCGGTTGTCTTCCGGGGGCCGATGGCATAGCCTCGTTTGCTATGCCTGACAACTTTCCCGGTGCCGACAGCCCCCTCGATCTCGGCAATGTGACCAAGGCGCTGCGCGAGCGCCTGGGCGGTCTGAAGATCATCGCCGTGGTGGTCGTGGCCGGCCTCCTGGCCCTGTCCAGTGTCTACACGGTGCAGCCCGAGGAGGTGGGGGTCATCCTCCGTCTCGGCAAGTACGCGGGCACGACCGAGCCTGGCCTGCGCTTCAAGATCCCGCTGGTCGACGACTTGACCAAGGTGCCCGTGAGGCGCCAGTTGAAGCAGGAGTTCGGCTTCAGCAGCGAGAGCGTGGGGGTGCGAAGCTCCTTCGTGTCCAACCCGGACGAGGCGAACATGCTGACCGGCGACCTGAACGCCGCGGTCGTCGAGTGGGTGGTCCAGTACCGGGTCGTCGACCCCTACCAGTATCTCTTCCGGGTTCGCCGCCTGGACGCGACCTTCCGCGACATGAGCGAGGCGGTGATGCGCAAGGTGGTCGGGGACCGCACGGTGAACGAAGTGCTGACCGTCGGCCGGGCCGAGATCGAGGGCGCGGTGAAGGTCGAGCTGCAGGAGTTGTGCAACCAGTACGAGACCGGGATCGCCATCGACCAGGTGGTGCTGCAGAGCAACAACCCGCCCGAGCCGGTCAAGCCGTCCTTCAACGCGGTCAACCAGGCCGAGCAGGAGCTCGAACGGCTGGTCAACGAAGCCGAGGCGGAGTACAACCGGGTCATTCCCCGAGCCGAGGGTCAGGCGCTGCAGACGATCCAGCAGGCTGAGGGTTACGCGCTCGACCGGGTGAACCGGGCCCAGGGCGACGCGACCCGTTTCAACGCCCTCTACGAGGAGTTCCGCCAGGCGCCGGAGGTGACGCGCAAGCGGCTGTTCATCGAGACGATGGAGCGCGTGCTGCCGAAGGTAGGCCGGAAGATCGTCGTCGACGAGGACGTCGACGGTCTGACGCCGATCATGAGCTTCGAGGGAGTCAGCGCCGCGAGAACCTCGCGGCAGGTCGCGGCCCAGCAGGCCGGGGAGGGAACGCCGTGAAGGTCCTGACCATCCTCCTGGTCCTGGTGGTGCTGCTCGTCGCGAGCAACGCGCTGTTCATCGTTCCCGAGGATCGCCAGGCGATCATCACGCAGTTCGGCGCTCCGGTTGGTGACGCGATCGATACTCCCGGACTGAAGTTCAAGCTGCCCTTCATCCAGAAGGCCCACTACTTCGACCGCCGCTTCCTGGAGTGGCAGGGTTCCGCCGAGGAACTGCCGACGCGCGACAAGGTGTTCATCTTCGTCGATACCTACGCCCGGTGGCGGATCTCCGACCCCCTGCTGTTCTTCCAGCGGTTGCGGGACGAGCTGGGCGCGCAGTCGCGGCTCGACGACATCCTGGACGGCGAGACCCGCAACGCGATCGCCAACCACGACCTGATCGAGGTGATCCGCAGTTCCAACCGCGAGGCCGCGGCTGACGAGTCGTACCCGGACGCCGGCGGCGGCCTCGACGAGGACGGAGGCGGCGGCCTCGAGGAAATCGTCACCGGCCGCGACAAGATCCGCCAGGACATCCTGGCCGCGGCCCAGGACCGGACCGCGGATCTGGGCATCGAGGTGCTGGACGTGCAGTTCCGGCGCATCAACTACGGCCAGCAGGTCGAGCCGGATGTGTTCAACCGGATGATCTCGGAACGGCAGCGGATCGCCGACCGCTTCCGCTCCCAGGGCCAGGGCCAGGCATCGGAGATCCTCGGCAACATGGATCGCGACCTGAAGCGGATCGAATCGGAGGCCTACCGCCAGGCGACCGAGATCCGGGGCCGGGCGGACGCGGAAGCCACCGAGATCTACGCCTCGGCTTACAACCAGTCGGTCCAGTCGAGGAACTTCTACGAGTTCCTGCGCACGATGGAGGCCTTCGAGAAGACGATCGACCCGAACACCTGGTTGGTCGTGTCGACCGACAGCGATTACTTCAGCTTCCTGAAGGCGAGCGGCCCATAGCTGCCGGTTCGGCGGTCAGTCGATAGATGACCGGCCTGATTGGACTCCTGGTCATCCCGGGCATCGCCTGGCTGCTCTCCACGAACCGCTTCGGGGTCCGCTGGCGGACGGTGGTCACGGGCATCGCGATCCAGTTTGTCCTTGCCCTGCTGATTCTGAAGACGGCCCCTGGTCGAGCCTTCTTCGCCGGCGCGACGGAAGTCGTGACGGGTTTCCTCGAGTTTGCCGACGAGGGCTCACGGTTCGTCTTCGGCCAGGGGTTCGACCTCGTTCCCTTCGCCTTCCGGGTGCTGCCGACGATCATCTTCTTCTCGAGCGTGGTCGCGGTCCTCTACCACCTCGGCGTCATTCAGCGGGTGGTCAAGGTCTTCGCCGTGGTGATGACGAAGGTGATGGGCACTTCCGGCCCCGAGTCGCTGTCCGCCTCGGCGAACATCTTCGTCGGCCAGACGGAAGCGCCGCTTCTCATTCGCTCCTACGTCGGCAAGATGACCCGCTCGGAGCTGATGGCGGTGATGACCGGCGGCTTCGCCACCGTCGCCGGCGGCGTTCTTGCCGCCTACGTCGGGATGGGCATCTCGGCCGGCCACCTGATCGCGGCCAGCGTCATGTCGGCGCCGGCGGCCCTGGTCATGGCCAAGCTGATGGTCCCGGAGACCGAGACGGATCGGGTCTCGGCGGATACCGACTTCAAGGTCAAGACCCCCTGGGCCAACATGATCGACGCCGCCGCCCAGGGCGCCGGCGACGGTCTGAAGCTGGCGCTGAACGTTGGCGCCATGCTGCTCGCCTTCATCGCCCTGGTGGCGCTGGTCAACGGCCTCCTCGGGCCGGTGGGGGGCTGGATCGGCCTTCCGGGCCTGAACCTGGAGATGATCCTCGGCTTCCTGTTCCGGCCCCTGGCCTGGGTCATGGGGGTGCCGTGGGCGGAGGCGGACGCGGTGGGGACGCTTCTCGGCCTGAAGACCGCGGCCAACGAGTTCGTCGCCTACTCCCGCTTCGAGGACATCTCGGCGGACAACCAGTTGTCGGAGAAGTCCCGGGTCATCGCCACCTACGCCCTGTGCGGCTTCTCGAACTTCTCGTCGATCGCGATCCAGATCGGCGGCATCGGCGGCATCGCCCCGGAACGCAAGAGCGAACTGGCCAGCCTCGGGCTCCGCGCGATGATCGCGGGCACCCTCGCCTGCCTGCAGACGGCGACGATCGCCGGCCTGCTGATCTGAGCCACCCGCCCGCGGCGAGATCGGGGAGAGGGTCCCAGCGGACGCTCGCCCCCACTTGCTGGATGTGGGGTTGGGGGCTCGCTTCGGTCGACTGCGCTTCACACCGGCCTGCGTTGATGTGAGGGTCTCGACAGGCGCTTGTCTCCAGCCCGCTGGGACCCTCTCCCCGATCTCGCCACGGACTGGACGTCGTCACGGCCGGGCGTCACGCTGCGGTGCAGGCTACGGTGCGTTCCCGGCTGAGCTGGCGGCTGAGGGAACGAGGATGAGCAACTGGATCGCGTCGAAGAGGAAGTGGGCCGCGATGGCGGGCCAGATGTTGCCTCGCCAGATGGTGAGGTAGCTGAAGGCGACGGAGAGGAGGGCGACGCCGAGAAGGAGGAACGGCTGCTCGTAGTTCAGGTGGGCGAGCACGAAAAGGACGTTCGACGTCGCGAAGCCGGCTCTCGGCATCAGGAAGCCGCGAAAGAAGATCTCCTCGACGACGCCCGCGGAGAGGCTGACCATGAGTCGGATCAGCACAGGGAGACTGCCCATCCAGAGAACCATGCCCGGCGCCTCGTTCGGCAGGTTCTCGAAGCCGCCGGCGGCGCCGACGGCGAGTGCCGCGATCAGCACGACGAACAGGACGCTGGCCCAGAGGACGACGCCGGCGCCGAGACCGATTCCGACCTCGACCGGCACGCTCTGGCCGGTCCGGGTGCGCAGACCGAGCTGGCTCAGCACGACCGTGCGGGCGTCGTGCCCGCAGCGCCAGTAGCCGAGGAACAGCCAGAGTGCCAGCGTCACGACCAGGAGGGCGTGCATCAGGAACAGGTTCACGGGAGAAAGGCGCTCGAAGTCGATCTCGTCGACGCGGGACGGCAGGCCGATCTGCCCGGCGGCGGCGAACACGCCGAACCAGAGCACCAGGGCGAGCAGGCCGATCGCGGCGAGGCGGCGCAGGTCGCCCCACGTGGCGTCGGCGAAGCCGGGCGGCAACAGACCGCGCGCCGCCGTGGATCGGTCGATCCACCAGGCGCACGCGGCGCCGGCCACCAGCGGGAGCGCCAGGCGAATCAGGGTCACGGCCGGCATCCTACTGGTAGGGTTCGGCGCTGCCGCGAACCACCCGGGAGAGGGCTTTGGACCGATTTCCAGGCGTTGATTTCATGAACTTCGACTCGCTGCTCAGCGGCGAGGAACGACTCATGCGGGACACCGTCCGGCAGTTCGTCGACGAGCGCGTGAAGCCCATCATCGAGCACTGCCATCGCGAGGCGAAGGCGCCGATGGAGCTCGCCCCCGAACTGGGCGATCTGAACCTGTTCGGGGCGAACTTCTCGGAGTACGGGCTGCCGGGCCTGGGCGATGTCGCGTACGGCCTCGTCATGCAGGAGCTGGAGCGCGGGGACTCGGGCGTCCGCAGCATGGTCTCGGTCCAGAGTTCCCTGGTCATGTACCCGATTCTCGCCTTCGGCTCCCGCGAGCAGAAGGACCGGTTCATTCCCGGACTCGCGAGCGGCCGGATGATCGGCTGCTTCGGGCTCACCGAGCCGGACTTCGGCTCGAACCCCTCGGCGATGCGCACGCGGGCGCGCCGGGACGGGGACTGCTGGGTGCTGAACGGCGCCAAGCAGTGGATCACGAACGGCAACGTCGCCGACGTGGCCGTCGTGTGGGCGCGCACCGACGAGGGGATCCGGGGGTTCCTCGTCGAGCAGGGGACGGAGGGCTTCACCAGCGCCGAGATGCACGGCAAGTTCTCGTTGCGGGCCTCGGCGACCGGCGAACTCTCGTTCCAGAACTGCCGGATTCCGGCCGACAACATCCTGCCGGGGACCCGGGGTGTCGGCAGCGCGCTGCAGACCCTGAACCAGGCGCGCTACGGCATCTGCTGGGGGGGCCTCGGGTCGGCGATGGAGTGCTACCACACGGCGCTCGAGTACGCCCGGCAACGGGTGCAGTTCGCCGGTCAGCCGATCGCCAGCCACCAGCTCGTCCAGGAGAAGCTGGCCTGGATGATCACCGAGATCACCAAGGGACAGTTCCTCGTCTACCAGTTGGCGGGGCTGAAGACGGCGGGGACGATGGAGCCCCAGCACGTGTCGATGTGCAAGCGGAACAACGTCTGGGTGGCGCGCGAGTGCGCGAAGCTGGCGCGCGAGATCCTGGGCGCGAACGGCATCTCGGACGAGTACCCGGTGGTCCGCCACATGCTGAACATCGAATCCGTCTACACGTACGAGGGCACGCACGACATCCACGGCCTCGTGATCGGCGCGGCGATCACCGGCATTCCCTCCTTCAACCCGCCGATGAGCCGCGAGCAGGCGCGCGAGGCCGTCGACCGGCCGGTGCCTGCCGCTGCCGCCGCGGGGGCCGGCTCGTGACCGGGGAGCTCCGGGACCACGACTTCGTCGCCGTCACCGAGGCCGCCGCGGTCGCGGCGGCCCAGACGATGGGATACGGCGACCGCCACCACTCGGACCACGTCGCCGTCGAGGCGATGCGCGGGGTCCTGGCGGACATGGCGATCGACGGCCGGGTGGTGATCGGCGAGGGGGAGCGGGACAAGGCGCCGATGCTCTACGTCGGCGAAGAGGTTGGCCGTCGGGCCGCGGGCGATCTGCAGGTGGACTTCGCGGTCGACCCCCTGGAGGGGACGAATCTCTGCGCCACCGGGGCTTCGGACGCGATGGCGGTGCTCGCCGCCTCCGAGCGTGGCGGCCTGCTCCACGCCCCCGACATCTACATGGACAAGATCGTCGTCGGCCCGACCGCTCGCGGGAAGGTCGACCTGGACGCTCCGGTCAAGGACAACCTGAAGGCGATCGCGGCCGCCTTCGACTGCGCCGTCAGCGCCCTGACCGTGGTCGTTCTCGACCGGGACCGGCACCGGGGCCTGATCGACGACATCCGGAGCGCCGGAGCGCGCATCAAGCTGATCGGCGACGGGGACCTGTCGACGGCGATCGCGGCGGCGGTCCGCGGCACCGGGGTCCACGCGGTGATCGGTGCCGGCGGCGCGCCGGAAGGAGTGATCACGGCGGCGGCGATGCGTTGCCTCGGCGGGGAGATCCAGGGGCGGCTGTCGGCGCTCTCCGACGAGCAGAAGCGGCGGCTCGCCCAGTTCGACATCGAGGATCCCGACCGCGTCTACACCACCGAGGAGCTTGCGCCGGGGGACGACATCCTGTTCTGCTGCACGGGCGTCACCGGCGGCGACCTGCTCCGGGGCGTCCGCTTCTTTGGTGACGGCTTCCGGACGTCGACGTTGACCATGTCGCTCAAGGAGGGCGTCATTCGTTTCGTCGAGACGATTCACCGTGGCGAGGACGGTGGTCCCGTCTACTTCTATTGAGGTGGGGAACGTGGACGACCCAGCGGCGGAACGGCCGTGATCAAGCCGGACCACTGGATCAGCGCCTGGGGCGAAGCGGGCGGCGTCGACCCCTTCGAACCGGACCAGGTGAACGCGGCCAGTTACGACGTCCGTGTCGGCGACCACTGGATCTGCCCAACCCGCGACCCGGAGGAGTTCCACGGCGACAGGATCAAGCTGTTCCCGAACGAGGTCGTGCTCGCCACCACCCTCGAGTTCGTGCGGATTCCACGTTCGGTGGCCTGCGACCTGAAGCTCAAGTCGACGCTAGGCCGGTTGTGGATCAACCACTCGCTGGCCGGCTGGTGCGACCCGGGATTCGAGGGGAACATCACCCTGGAGCTGCAGAACCTGGGCCCGGTGCCGTTCGTGCTCGACGCGGGCCGCCGCATCGCCCAGCTCATCTTCATCGCGATGGAGTCCGAGCCGCGGACCGCTTACGGCGAGCCGGGGGCCGGCAGCCGCTACCAGCACCAGCGCGGCGCGACCCGCGCCCGATCCTGAGTTGGAGGCCGCCGTGCCGGAACCTGTTCACCAGACGATTCGGCTCTCCATCGACAGCCGGTACGAGAACATCGAACTGGTCAAGGCCGTGCTGGACGAAACGCTCGAGTCCCTGCCGATCGACGAAGAGACCGGCTACTGGATGGGCATCGCGTTGCGGGAAGCACTGACCAACGCGATCAAGCACGGCAACGCGCTGGATCCCGAGAAGAAGGTGGACGTGTGTCTCGCGGTGGGCGAGAGCGGAGTCGACATCACGGTCGAAGACCAGGGCAGCGGCTTCGATCCGGGCGCCGTGGCGGACCCGCTGGCCCCCGACAACCTGCTCAAGACGGAAGGCAGGGGCATCTTCTACATGCGCAGGTTCATGGATAAGATCGACTACGATTTCGGCGCCGAGGGCGGCACGAAGGTCCGGCTTCACAAGAAGTTCGGCACCCCGGGCGGCAGCGCCGAAGCAAACCAGGGAGGAGCGAATGAAGATTGACAAGCGCCAGCGGGATGGAGCGACGATTCTCGATCTCCAGGGCAGGATCACGATCGGCGAGGGCGACGTTGCCTTGAGAGAGGCCGTCCTCGCGGCGGTCGGCGAAGGCGCTACGAACATCCTGCTCAACATGGGGCGGGTGCGTTCCATCGACTCCTCCGGCGTCGGTGAGCTGGTTGCCGCCTACACCACGGTAACCAACCGGGGCGGCAAGCTGCGCCTGTTCTCCATGCCGAGCAGGGTCCTCGGGGTGCTCCAGATCACGCAGTTGGTTACCGTGCTGGACATCCTGGAGGACGAGGACGAGGCAGTCGCTTCGGTCGCCTGAGAGAGCGGTGGACGCGGAAGGCAGGGGGCGGTCGCGGGAGCATCGCCACCACGGGGTCGGCGGCGGCCGGCTGGCTGTCGTCTGCCTGTCCCTGCTCCTGGTTCTTGGTCTCGCCGGCGGCGCCTGGCTGGGCGCCAGCGACGACCCGGAGGACACGGGACGGGACTCGATCTACAAGTACCTCACGCTGTGGGAGGAGGTACTTCGGCTGATCCGCGGTTCGTACGTCGAGGCGACCGACGGACGTAGCCTGACGGCGGGCGCCATGGATGGCGTGACGGACGCCCTCGATCCCTTCTCGGTCTACGTACCGCCGGGCGAAGTCGAGTCGTACCGGGCAGCGCGTGAGGTGGGCCGCCGGCACTCGGGCGTCCTCGTGCTCAAGGAGCGCGGCACCGCCTATGTGGTCGCGGTCGACGGCGGCAGCCCGGCCGAGGCCGCGGGCCTGGAGCGGAACGACATCGTCGCCGGTATCAACGGTCGCTCGTCCCGCGCGATGCCCCTGTGGGAACTGCGGCGTCAGCTCGCCGCTCCGGTCGGTTCCGAACTGGACCTGGAGCTGGTGCGGCGTGGCAACAGCGTCGACGTGAGCCTGACCCTGGACGAGTACGAGCCGCTTCCGCCGGAGTTCGAGGAGATCCGGGGGGTCGGCGTGTTGAGGATCCCGAGCTTCGGTTCCGGCACGGCGGCCCAGGTGGAGGCGTTGCTCGACGGCTACGCCGGCGACTCCCTGCTGATCGATCTCCGCGGCGTCGCGGGAGGTTCCGCGAGGGCCGCCTACGCGGTGGCGGGCCTGTTCGCCGTTGGCGAACTGGGCAGCTTGATCGACCGGGAGGACCGGAAGCTCGAGACCTTCGAGGGCGTGGGGGGGCTGTACTCGGGAGACATCGAGGTCCTGACCGATCGGAGTTCGCAGGGACCGGCCGAGATCCTGACCGCCGTTCTGCGTCAGGCGGTCGACGCGGACCACAGCGGCGAGTCGACCTTCGGCCATGCCGGAACGTTGCAGCAGATCGAGTTGCCGAACGGCGGCGGCCTCCTCGAGACGACCGCTGCCTTCTACACGGACCCTGAGGGTGCACGGCTGAACCGCAGAATCCGGGTCAGCGCCGAACACCGCCTGAGTGCGTTCGCCCTGGGCGAGAGGGACGACGGCCTGGATCCGGTCCTGGACGAGGCTCTGATTCTCATCCTGGAGGCGCCCGCCGAGCCGAACCAGCAGTAGCCGTAGCTACGCCTCCCTTCGCTTCGCCCGCTCCCACAGCCGTTCCAGTTCCTCCACTCGGTAGTCGCCGCCGGGTTCGAGTTCCGTCTCCATCGCCGCGAAACGGCGGCGGAACTTCCGGTTCGCCGCCGCCAGCGCGCGTTCCGGGTCCACGTCCAGGTGGCGGGCGAGGTTGGCGACCGCGAACAGCACGTCGCCCAGCTCCTCTTCGACCCGCGCCTTCGCCTCGACGGACTGGCCGGCCTGGTCGCTTGCCGTCTCATCGTCCAGTTCGCCGAGTTCCTCGGCCACCTTGGCCCGCACGGCTTCGATCGAGTCCCAGTCGAAACCGATGCCGGCCGCCTTCTGGCCGAGCCGGTAGGCGCCGACCAGCGCCGGCAGCGAGACCGGCACTCCGTCCAGCACGGAGCGCTCGCCGTCGGTGCTCCGCTTCCGCTGCTCCCACATTGCCGCGACCTCGGCCGCGGAACCGGCCTTCGCCTGGTCCTTCTCGTCGCCGAACACATGGGGGTGTCGCGCGACCATCTTGTCGATCACTCCGCGGATCGCCCCGGCAAGCGGCACTTCCTCCAGCTCGGCGTCCGTCAGCCGGGCGACGTACACCGCTTCGAACAGCAGATCGCCCAGTTCCTCGCTGATCGCGGCGGGATCGCGTTCGTCGATCGCCGCGGCCAGTTCGTGGGCCTCTTCGATCAGATACGCCCGCAGATCCGCCAGCGACAGCTCACGGTCCCATGGGCAGTCGACGCGCAGCCGGTCGATCAGATCGGCGATCGGAGCGAGCGAGCAGGAGTCGGTTCCGGCCGCGTTTCCTTTGCTAGGGTGTTGCATCCTGGGAAGCGGAGGTCGGAAGTGAAGGTCACCGACAGAAGGATGTTCACGGACGACGGCGAACTGCGGGAAGAGTACCGCTTCCTCGAGCAGCAGAAGGCCGGGCCGACCGCCGAACAGCCGCCCTCGGGCGCCAGTCAGGACAGCCCGACGAGTCCGGGCGAGGCGCCGGCCGGCGGGGCTGGGCAGGCTCCGTCCGCGACGCCGTCCCCGGGCCCCGAGGAGGCGGCCTCCCGGATGCCGCCGCGGGGGGCGCAGTCTCCCGGCTTCATGGACCTGGTCGCCGTACTCGCCGAGCCGATCGCCTTCCTGCTCGGCGACGCCCAGCTACCGGACGGTCAGAGCGCCCAGGATCTGCCGCGGGCCCGGCTCCACATCGACCTGCTGTCGGTGCTGCAGGAGAAGACGCGGGGCAACGTCTCCGAACAGGAGACGGCGCTGCTCGAGGATCTTCTCGCGCAGCTCAGGATGCGGTACGTCGAGAAGAGCCGCGGCTGACTGCCTGCTGATCCGGCCCGTCCGAAGGCAGTACCCGGACGTGATCTGAGCATTGTACAGGCAGATTGATGCCGCCAGGGACTTGACAACAGATCGCTTAGGTCTTAGGGTTTCTAGCGCGCTGGGCCAGGCAGGCGGTTGAATCCGCACCCGCCCGGAAGCGCCGCAGAACGGAGAAACCGACCCGTCGCGCTCACCGCGCGGACGATTCAGGAGAGAGAGTCTTGAGCAAGATCATTGGCATCGACCTGGGGACGACGAACAGCGTCGTCGCCATGATGGAGGGTTCGGATCCGAAGGTGGTTCCGAACTCGGAGGGAAGCCGGACCACGCCGTCGATCGTCGGCTTCACGGAGAAGGGCGAGCGGCTTGTCGGCCAGGTCGCCAAGCGACAGGCGGTGACCAACCCGGAGAACACGGTCTTCTCGATCAAGCGCTTCATGGGGCGGCGCCTGGGCGAGGTCTCGGAAGAGCAGAAGATGGTCCCCTACGCGGTCTCGAGCGCCGGCGACGACGTGCAGATCGGAGCCGCGGGCAAGACCTACACGCCGCCCCAGATCTCGGCCATGGTGCTGCAGAAGCTGAAGCAGGCGGCCGAGGACTATCTCGGCGGTCCGGTCGAGCGCGCCGTGATCACGGTTCCGGCGTACTTCAACGACGCCCAGCGTCAGGCCACGCGGGATGCCGGCCAGATCGCCGGACTGACCGTCGAGCGGCTGGTCAACGAGCCGACCGCGGCGGCGCTTGCCTACGGCCTGGACAAGGAGGGCGATCGCACGATCGCCGTCTACGACTTCGGTGGCGGCACGTTCGACATCTCGATTCTCGAGGTGGGCGAGGGCGTGGTCGAGGTCAAGGCGACGAACGGCGACACGCACCTCGGGGGCGACAACATCGACCAGCGGATCATCGACTGGCTGCTGGAGGAGTTCAGGAAGGACCAGGGCATCGATCTCGGCCAGGACCCGATGGCCATGCAGCGCCTCAAGGAGGCCGGCGAGAAGGCGAAGATCGAGCTGTCGGGCGTCCAGGAGACGGAGATCAACCTCCCCTTCGTGACCGCCGACGCCTCGGGGCCGAAGCACCTGAACGTCAAGCTCTCCCGGAGCAAGCTGGAGCAGCTCACCGAGGACCTGGTCAGGAGCACGCTCGAACCCTGCCGCCAGGCGCTCAGGGACGCCGGCCTCGGTACCAGCGACATCGAGGAGATCGTCCTGGTCGGAGGCCAGACCCGGATGCCGGCCGTACAGGAAGCGGTCAAGGAGTTCTTCGGACGGGAGCCCCATCGCGGCGTGAACCCGGACGAGGTGGTCGCGATCGGTGCCGCGATCCAGGGCGGCGTGCTGGCCGGGGACGTCACGGACGTCCTGCTGCTGGACGTCACGCCGCTCTCGCTTGGCATCGAGACGCTGGGCGGCGTCTTCACCAAGCTGATCGATCGCAACACGACGATTCCCACCCGCAAGAGCGAGGTGTTCTCGACCGCCGGCGACAACCAGACATCGGTCGAGGTCCACGTGCTTCAGGGTGAGCGCGAGATCGCCGGCGACAACCGGACGCTCGGCCGCTTCCACCTGGTGGGTATCCCGCCGGCGCCTCGCGGCATGCCGCAAATCGAGGTCACCTTCGACATCGACGCCAACGGCATCGTCAACGTGTCGGCGAAGGACAAGGGCACCGGCAAGGAGCAGAAGATCACGATCACGGGCTCGGGCGGCATCGAGAAGGACGAGATCGAACGGATGGTCTCCGATGCCCAGGCTCACAGCGACGAGGACAGGAAGCGTCGCGAGGCGATCGATGCCCGCAACCGGCTCGACTCCCTGGTCTACGGCACGGAGAAGAACCTCGCCGAACACCGGGACAAGCTGTCCGACAGCGACCGCGGTGAACTCGAGTCCGCGATCGAGGACGCGAAGAAGAGCATGGAGGGCGAAGACGCCGCCGCCATGCAGAGCGCGTCCGCGCGGCTGACCGAGGCGTCGCACAAGCTGGCGCAGGTCATCTACGAACAGACCAGCGCCCAGGCGGCTCCCGACGCGCCTCCGGGCGCGGGCGGCCCCGGGGACGGCGGTCCCCAGGCCGCCGATGACGACGTGATCGACGCCGACTTCGTCGACGTGGATGAAACGTCCGGAGACGGCGGAACCTCCGGGGACAAAGGGGCCAGCTAGGTGACGCCGCCGCGGTCGTCGCGTGGGCGCCGTCCCCCGTCCCGCCGGCGGCGGGTGGGGGGCGGGCGCTACGTGATGATCAGCAAGGTCGCCGAGCGCTACGACATCCATCCGCAGACCCTCCGGCTGTACGAGCGCGAGGGCCTGCTGGAGCCGCAGCGCAGCGACGGCAACACCCGCCTCTACGATGAGGACTCCCTGAACCGGCTCGAGTCGATCCTCACGCTGACCCGGGACATGGGGGTCAACCTGGCCGGAGTCGAGGTCATCCTTACGCTGCAGGAACGGCTGGCGCGGCTCGAGGCCGAGCGGGACCGGCTACTCTCGATCGTTGAACGCGACGCGGCGGACCGCCGCCGGGGTGTCCGGCGCCGGCACGCCCTGGTCTGGGTGCGAAGCGGCGCGCTGGTCAAGGTCGAGGACGAGGATTGAACGGGGAAGATTGCGAATTCTGCCAGGGGCGCGGCTGGATCGTCGACCTCGCCACCAACCGCGCGCGCCGCTGCACCTGTCACGCGACCCGCGTCCGCGGCCGCCGCGTCGACGACCTGGGCATTCCGCCCAAGTACCAGGGTTGCCGTCTGACGAACTTCCGGCTCGCCGGGGACGTGGGCGACCAGCTCCTCACCGCGCGCCGCGACTGCGACCAGTACATCGAGGAGTTCATGGAGCTCGACGGATCGCTGAACGAAGCCGGACTGGTGTTCATCGGCCCGAGCGGCCGGGGCAAGACGCACCTTGCCGTGGCCGTGCTGATCGAGCTGGCCGAGCAGTACGGCGTCGGCGGCCGCTTCGTCGACTTCACCAGCCTGGTCGCCGACATCCAGGCAACCTTCCAGCCCGACGCTCCGCGGAACCAGGCCGACCTGCTGCGTCCGCTCCAGGAGGCGGAGGTGGTCGTCGTCGACGAGCTCGGCGCGCGACGGCCCTCGCCCTTCGTCTCCGACACCCTGTACCTGCTGATCAACGGCCGCTACATGGCCCGCCGGCCGACCCTGTTCACGAGCAACTACTACCTGACGTCCGAGGCCGACGGCGACAACGCCGAGGCCGCTGCCCGTACCCTGGCCGGCCGCGTCCCCGCCAGCCTGATCAGCCGCCTCCACCAGATGGCGAAGCCGATTCTCATCGACGCCGTCGGCGACTACCGGCACGAGTTGCAGGCGCACCAGCATCGGTAACACCCGTCTCGCGGCATCGGCCGGAGGGGGGAGGGTCCCAGCGGACGCTCACGCCTTCTCGGAGTCTGGGGGTTGGGCGCCGGTGCGTCGGCCTTCCGACCGGCATCCGGACGTATTTCCAATAACGTATGGAACAGGCGATGGGAGTACGCGGGTCACAGACCGTCAAGCGGTACCTGACCAACCTTGGGCTGGTCGCCGTGGCCTGTCTGCTGCTGGCGACGGCGTCGGCAGTGCATCCCGGTGCGGCGACGTCTCCTCCGTCGATCGTTCTGCCGGAGGAGATTCGGCTGGGGCTGGCCACGGACCTCGAGCGGGTCGAGGTTGCCTGCTGCGACGGGCCTTCGTGGCTAGCGGACGATGCGGGCCGGCGGTACGAGGTTGCCGGTTCCTTTGAGGTGCTGGCGGCGCCGGGGACGGCGAGCCCGGGAGTCCATCGCCTGCAGGTGGCGGCGTTGAGGGATCGGGTGCAGGCGGAGAAGCTGGCCGGCCGGCTGGCGGATCTGCTCGATCAGCGGGCTGACTCGGTGCTCGACGCGGGCACCGGCCTGTACCGGGTCCGGGTGGGACGCTTCGCTGACCGGGAGGCGGCGGAGCAGGCTCGCGGCCGCCTTCATGTCGAAGGGTTCGACGACGTCTGGATCACCATCGAGGGCCAGGTTCTGGAGGAGCCGGGCTTCGAGGTCGACGGGATCGGCAGGGTTGTCGGACGGAGGCTGCGGCTCGAGTCGGCCGACGGTGTCGTTCGCATCCTCGGTCGCCGTTACCGGGGAGCGCTCGAGGTCTTCCTGAGCGATCGAGCCGGACTGAATGTCGTCAACGCGGCGCCGCTCGAGGACTACCTGCGCGGCGTCGTACCGGTCGAGCTCGGTCCGGACCTGTACCCGGAGCTCGAGGCGATCAAGGCGCAGGCCGTGGCCGCGCGCACTTACGCGGTAAAGCGCCTGGGCGAGTTCGAAGAGGAGGGGTACGACCTCTGCGCCACGCCGCTGTGCCAGGTCTACGGCGGCCTGGAGGTTGAGCACCCCGTCTCGGACCGCGCGATCGCGGCGACCGGCGGCGAGATCCTGCTTCGTGACGGAGCGCTTCAGGAGGCTCTGTTCACGGCGAGTTGCGGCGGCAGCACGGAGCTCGTCGATCACGTCTTCCCTCTTCTGGCGGGCGGGGGCCCCATGGCAACGGCCTGTGTCGAAGGGGGAGTCGTGACCCTGGGGGGCGGCGCCGAGGGCTCGCCCGCAAGGCACCTGTTGAGGTCGGTCGGCGTTCGAAGTGTGCGCGAGAGACGGGTCGATGAGCGACTGGACCGCGCCCGTTCCGGCGGCGATCTGGAAGTTGTCGAAGGGAGCCTGGGCGGCCTCGACGGCGGCTGGCTCGACCTGCGCCAGCAGGGTCGCCGCCGGCTGGTGCCGTTGGCAGCCGAGTCGGCTCTGTTGGTGACCGAGGTTCCGCTTGGGACGCCCCCTGGCGAGCTCGGCGTCCCGGCACCGTCCCTGACGGCCGCGCCGGGCGACCGGCTGCGCGTCTACCTGGTCCGCGGCCAGGTGGTGCTGGTCGTTCACGAGACGCCGAGGCTTGGAGATCAGCCGAAAGCGGAACCGTGGTCGCTCTGGCGTTCCCACGGTTCACTGCGCGCCGCGGTCGAGAAGCGTTTCCCCGGCCTGGGGCTCAGGTCCATGAGAGTGCTCGAGCGCGGCGTCTCGGGTCGGGTGGCCCGCATCGACCTGATCGGTGAAAAGGGCACGGTGGAACTCCAGGGTCTGGCCATCCGCTGGCTGCTCGACATCCCCGAACACCTCGTCCGGGTGACCGCCGAAGCGGGCGACGGCGGCGTTCCCGGCTGGCGCTTCGCCGGCCGCGGCCGCGGCCATGGCGTCGGCATGTGCCAGGTCGGCGCGTACCTCATGGCGCAGCGCGGTTTGACCTACCGGGAGATCCTCTGGCACTACTACGGCGCGGTCGAGATCGGCAGTTTCTCATCGTGAGCGTCGATCGGACTGCCGACGCCTGGCTGGACGACCCCGAGCCCTGGCGCGAGACCCGGCGGCTGGGCCGGGCTCTGACCGCGATCGAGGGCGGCGTGGATACGCAGGCCCTCGCGAGGACGGCCTGGCGGCGCGCCGGCCGCGCGATGACGATCGGCCTGACCGGACCGCCCGGAGTCGGCAAGAGCACCTTGACGGCCGCTCTGGCCCGGGAACTTCGGCAACGGGGGGACCCGGTGGCGGTGCTCGCCTTCGATCCGACCAGCCCGCTGACCGGCGGCGCCGTGCTCGGCGACCGGGTGCGGATGTCCGACCTGGAAACCGATCCGGCCGTCTTCATCCGCTCGATGGCCTCGCGCGGCGCCGGCGGGGGACTGGCGCAGGCCGCTGCCGCGGCGACCGACCTGCTCGATGCCGCGGGCTTTCCCTGGATTCTGGTGGAGACCGTGGGGACCGGGCAGGCCCAGACCGCCATTCGCCGGAACTCGGACCTGGTGGTCCTGGTGACGGCGCCCGGTCTGGGCGACGGCGTTCAGGCGATCAAGAGCGGGACGATGGAGATCGCGGACGTGTTCGTCGTCAACAAGAGCGATCTGCCGGGCGCCGCCGCCGCTCGGCGGTCGATCGTGGAGATGCTCGACCTGGCGGACGGAGCCGGTGGCGAGCCGCCGGCTGTGCTGCCAACCGTGGCGCGGACGGACGAAGGCGCGGCGGAGGTCCTGGACGCGGTGTCCGCGTGTTTCGAACGGCTGCGGGCCGGAGGCGAGATTCGCGACCGGCGGGCGGCCCGCCTGCGGCGCCGGGTGCTCGACCTGTACCGCGCCGAGGTCCTGCGGCTCGCCATGTGTTCGATCGACGACGACCGGTTCGCGCGGACGCTCCTCGCGGCCAGCGCTTCGAAGGCGCTGGACGGGGAGGCCGATTCGCAGCAGAATCGGGCGCCGCTGGAAGCCGGGCCGGCCAGCGATCCCCGTGATCCGGTCGATCCCTACGATCTGGCGGACCGGTTGGTCGGCGAGTTCGTCGGCGGATTCCGGCAACACCGAGGCGCATAGCAATGATCACGGGTCTGGACCATGTCGCGATCGCCGTCCCTTCCATCGAAGAGGCGAGAGCGTTCTACGAGAAGCTGGGCTTGGAGATCGCTGCGATCGAGGTGGTCGAGCACGAAGGAGTGCGGGTAGCGATGATCCCCTGCGGCGGCACGCGGATCGAACTCCTGGAGCCGCTGTCGAACGATTCTCCGGTGGGGCGCTTCCTCGAGCGCCGCGGCCCGGGCATACACCACCTCTGCATGCGGAGCGACGACGTTCACGAGGACGACGGGAAGCTGCGGGAGGACGGCCTGTCTCTCCTGCGCGAGCGGCCCGGCCCCGGCGCCGAGGGCGCCACGGTTCAGTTCGTCCACCCGAAGAGCGCCGGCGGCGTGCTGCTGGAACTGTCGGAGCCGGCGCGGTGACGGGTCGTCTGATTCTCGAGGACGGTTCCGTCTTTCACGGCGAGAGCCTGGTCGAGGGCAGCCGCTTCGCGGAGGTCGTCTTCAACACGTCGATGACGGGCTACCAGGAGATCCTGACGGACCCCTCCTATCGGGGTCAGATCGTGATCATGACCCAGCCTCACATTGGCAACTACGGGACGTACGACGACGCGGAGGAGTCGCACCGGATCTGGGTGGAAGGGTTCGTCGTCCGCGAGTTCACGGCCCGCCGCTCGGGACTGGGCGATGGCGAGCTGGGCGCTTACCTGAACGCGGCGGGCGTGCCGGCGCTCGCGGGCATCGACACGCGGGCCGCGGTGCGGCGCCTGCGCGACCACGGCGCCATGCGGGGGTTGATCACGAGTTGCGACCGGCCGGACGCCGAGCTGGTCGAGGAAGTGCGGCGGCAGCCGACGATGGAGGGGCGGGCCCTGGTCGACGAGGTGACCTGCGAGGCGCCGTACGAGCTCGAGCCGGAGGGCGAGGAGAAGGTCCGCCTGGCGGTGTACGACTTCGGCGTCAAGCGGAACATCCTTCGCTCGCTGGTCCGGCAGGGCGCCCGGGTCGTCGTGCTGCCGGCGCGCACGCCGGCTCGCGAGTGCCTCGCCCTGGAGGTCGACGGCGTGGTGCTCTCGAACGGACCGGGAGACCCGGAACCGCTCCAGGAGATCATCGGCGAGGTGCGGGAATTGATCGACTCCAGGACGCCGCTGTTCGGTATCTGTCTCGGCCACCAGCTCCTGGGTCTGGCGCTGGGCGGCACGACGTTCAAGCTGAAGTTCGGGCATCACGGCGGCAACCAGCCGGTCCGGGACGAGGAGACCGGCGAGGTTTCCATCACGAGCCAGAACCATGGCTTCGCGCTCGCCGGCGACAGCCTTCCCGACGACTGCCAGGTGGCGGCGATCAATCTGAACGATGGAACGGTAGAGGCCTTCAAGGCGACCGGACGGCCGATCTTCTCGGTCCAGTACCACCCGGAGGCGGCGCCGGGGCCGCACGACGCCGCGCGACTGTTTGGGGAGTTCCTCGACGTCTGTGGTTGATGCCCACGAGTCGGGCGCTTCGGCGCGGGGCCGCCGGGTGGTCTGGTGGATCGCCGCGCGCTACCTGCTCGGGGGACGAAGCCGGCTTCTGACGGGAACGGCGAGGTCGGCCCTCGGGTCGACCGGTCTGGGTGTGGCGGCGATGGTTGTCTCGATGGCGCTGATGAGCGGTTACACGGGCTCCGTCGAGACGCGGCTGCTTCAGAGCGGGCCTCTGGTCGTCACGCCCCTGGGTGAAGCCGCGGGGGATCTCGCCGCGGCCGACGAAACGGCGGGTCGACTGCGACGGCTGCCCGGAGTGGAGCGGGTCGGCGTCACGCTGGCCGGTCAGGGCGCGCTGGCGAGCGGGACGAATCCGGCCGGCGTGGACGTCTGGTTCCGGGGCGTCCTGCCGGGGGCTTCCTCCTTCGGGGCCGGCGACGAAGAACTTGGACGGAACGCCGACGGCATCGACGCGATCGTGCTCGGCCGCCAGCTCGAGCGGACGCTTGGCGCGGCGCGCGGGGACCTGCTGCGCCTGACGGCGATCGTGGGTTCATCCTCGGGCCAGCCGCGCTTCGCCTACCGCACGCTCCGGGTCGCCGGGGCCTTCGAGACCGGGTTCTCCGAGTACGACCGGAGGTACGCCGTCCTCCACCGGGACGCAGTCGAGGCCCTCGGCGCGGTCGGAGTGGTCCTGGAAGTGGCGACGTCGCCGGGCGCCGACCCGTCGGTCGTGCACGGGAGAATCGAGGAGTTGGTGGGCGGCGATGCGCTGGTCACCGACTGGCGCCGGGGCAACCGGGAGATCTTCGCGGCGCTTCGGCTGCAGAAGTGGGGCCTGTTCCTGGTGCTGGGCCTGATCGTGCTGGTGTCGACCTTCAACATCGCCGCTGCGCTGGTCGTCATGGTGCGGGAGCGGGGCAGGGACACGGCGGTGCTCGGGGCGCTGGGGCTTGGCCCGCGACGGCTCAGACGAGTGTTCCTGGCCTGCGGGTTGAGTCTGGGCGCCGCGGGCACCGGCCTCGGTCTGCTGCTCGGTTCGCTGGTCAGCGTGATCATCACCCGCTACGAACTCGTACGGTTCGATCCTGGCGTGGCGGAGATCTACTTCATCAGCAGCGTTCCGTTCGACGTGCGGCCGCTGGACCTGCTGGCCGTGGCCGGCTTCAGCCTCCTCGTCGTCGGGCTCGCGTGCTGGTGGCCTGCCCGGCTGGCGGCGTCGCTCGAGCCGGCGCGGGCTCTCCACTGGGAGTAGCCGAACCGGCCGCCGAAGCCGCCGGCCAGACGTGGAAGGAGGGGCTGCTGGAAAGCAACCCCTCCCGGGTGTGAATCGCGTCTCAGTCAGCCCGTGGCCGCTGAGCGGAAGTTGAGGGTTTAGGGCAGGTCCGGACTGTGTCCGGGGGTGGGTTGCAGTTTCGCTGGACGCGGACGCGTCCAGTCGCGACCCGGTGGGTGACGGCACGGGAGCCAGGGCGCGAAGTCGATTGGCCGGTTGCCGATCGATCCTTGCCTGTGGTTCGGTGCCGCCTCTGACAAGAAGTATACGCGACCCGGCGCCAAAGTGTTTCCTCCGCGTCGTGTTTTCGGTACGCGCCGCGATCCGGGAACGCGTCCGGTTTGCCTGTACACTCCGCGCGCTCATGCCGAAGCGGACGGACATCGAGTCGATCCTGATCTTCGGCTCGGGGCCCATCGTCATAGGCCAGGCGTGCGAGTTCGACTACTCCGGCACCCAGGCCTGCCGTGTCCTGCGCCGGGAGGGCTACCGGGTCATCCTCGTCAACTCGAACCCGGCGACGATCATGACGGATCCGGAGATCGCGGACGCGACCTACGTCGAGCCCCTCGTGCCCGACGTGGCGATGAAGATCATCGAGCGCGAGCGGCCGGACGCGCTGCTGCCGACCGTCGGCGGCCAGACCGGGATCAACCTGACCCTGGCGCTGGAAGAGTCCGGCGCGCTCGAGGAGTCCGGGATGAAGCTGCTCGGCGCGGGGATCGAGGCTCTGCGCCTGGGTGAGGACCGCCTGCTCTTCAAGCGGGCCATGGTGGAGGCCGGTCTCGAGGTGCCGGAGAGCGGTATCGCGAGCACGCTTGAGGACGCGCGGAGGATCATCGACCGCCTGGGCTTCCCGGTCATCGTCCGGCCGAGCTTCACGCTGGGAGGCGAGGGCGGCGGCGTCGTGTTCAACCGCGACGAGATCGACGACGTGATCGTCCGCGCCCTGCAGGCGAGTCCGGCCTCGACCGCCCTGATCGAGCAGTCGGTTCTGGGCTGGAAGGAGTTCGAGCTCGAAGTGATGCGCGACGTGGCCGACAACGCGATCGTCGTCTGTTCGGTCGAGAACGTCGATCCGATGGGCGTGCACACGGGCGACTCGATCACTGTGGCGCCGCAGCAGACGCTGTCCGATCCCGAGTACCAGGACATGCGCGACGACGCCTTCACCGTGATCCGGAAGGTGGGCGTCGCGACCGGGGGCTCGAACATCCAGTTCGCGGTAGAGCAGGGCAGCGGGCGGCGCGTCGTGATCGAGATGAACCCGAGGGTGTCGCGAAGTTCGGCCCTGGCGTCCAAGGCCACCGGTTTCCCGATCGCCAAGATCGCCGCGCAACTGGCGGTCGGCTACACCCTGGACGAGATCTCGAACGACATCACGGGAAAGACCTACGCGGCCTTCGAGCCGACCCTCGACTACACAGTCGTCAAGATCCCGCGCTGGGCGTTCGAGAAGTTCGAGCGCACCGCCGGCACCCTGGGCACGTCGATGAAGTCGGTGGGCGAGGTGATGGCGATCGGCGGGAACTTCCGCGAGGCGCTGATGAAGGGTCTCTCCGGCCTGGAACTGGAGGCGGCGTGGCCGCGCCAGGAGGAGCTCGTCAGCGATCCGGTCGGTCTACGACGGCGGCTCAGCACGCCCAACTGGCAGCGCCTCTTCGGGGTCTTCGCCGCACTGCGCCAGGGCTGGACGGTCGACGAGGTGGCCGCGGCCTCGGACATCGACCAGTGGTTCCTGCGCGAGATCCGGACGGTCGTGGAGATCGAAGCGGAACTCGCCTGCTGGGACCTCGAATCCGCTCCGGACGAGCTGCTCCGCCGGGCCCGGCTGAGCGGGTTGAGCGATCAGCGGGTCGCCTCGCTGTTCGGAAGCGGGGAGGACCTGGTGGCCCGCGAGATCACGAAGCGGGGGCTCGACCGCGTCTTCAAGCGCGTCGACACCTGCGCCGCCGAGTTCGTGGCGGTCACCCCGTACCTCTACTCGACGCCCGGGGTGGAGGACGAGGCCCTGCCCACCGAGCGCCGGAAGGTGATGATCCTGGGCTCCGGGCCGAACCGGATCGGCCAGGGGATCGAGTTCGACTACTGCTGCGTTCACGCCGTCTTCGCCCTCCGGCGGGCCGGCTACGAGACGATCATGGTGAACTGCAACCCGGAAACCGTCTCGACGGACTACGACACCTCGGACCGGCTCTACTTCGAGCCGCTGACGTTCGAGCACGTGATGGCGATCTATCGCCGCGAGCAGCCGCTGGGCGCGATCGTCCAGCTCGGCGGCCAGACTCCGCTCAAGCTTGCCCACAGCCTCGAGGCCGCGGGCGTCTCCATTCTGGGCACGTCGCCGGAGGCGATCGACCTCGCCGAGGACCGCCGGCGCTTCGGCGATCTCCTGGCGGAGGAGGACATCCTGGTGCCGGCCAACGGCTCCGCGGTGTCGCTCGACGAGGCCTGCCGGGTGGCGGACGAGATCGGCTATCCCGTCGTCGTGCGGCCGAGCTACGTGCTCGGCGGCCGGGCGATGTCGATCTGCTACGACCAGCCGACGCTGATCAACTACATGCGCCGTGCCGCCGACGTCTCGCCGGGGCGGCCGGTGCTGCTCGACCGCTTTCTCGAGGACGCCTTCGAGGTCGACGTCGACCTGGTGGCGGACGGGGAGCGGGCGGTCGTCTGCGGCATCATGCAGCACATTGAGGAGGCCGGCATCCACTCCGGCGATTCGGCGGCGGTGCTGCCGCCCTACCGGGTGGACGAGGGGGACCTCGACAAGATGCGCGACATCGCCACGCGGCTGGCCCTGAGGCTGGGCGTCGTCGGCCTGATGAACGTGCAGTTCGCGATCTACGACGGAGAGGTCTACGTGCTGGAGGTGAATCCCCGGGCCTCGCGGACGGTGCCCTTCATCGCCAAGGCGGTCGGCCTGCCGCTGGTGCAGATCGCCACCCGGGTCATGGTCGGGGAGACCCTGGAGGAGATCGGTCTCGTCGAGGAACCCCCGGTTGACCGCTTCTTCGTCAAGGCGCCGGTCTTCCCGTTCGACCGCTTCCCGGGCGTCGATCCGGTCCTGGGTCCGGAGATGAAGTCGACCGGCGAGGTGATGGGTATCGGCCGCAGCTTCGGCAGCGCCTTCGCCAAGGCCTGGCTGGGCGCCGGTCACGCGCTGCCCGACAGCGGCGCCGCCTTCCTGTCGGTCAACGACCGGGACAAGCCGGCGCTGCTGCGAGTCGCCGAGCGCCTGCGGGACCTCGGCTTCGAACTTCTGTGCACCGCCGGCACCGCCTCGTTCCTCAGCGAGCGGGGCATCGAGACACAGCGCGTGAACAAGGTGGCCGAAGGACGGCCGCACGTGGTCGACTACCTGATCAACGGCGAGGTCGGCCTGATCGTGAACACGCCGCTGGGCGGCGAGTCGTACAAGGACGACATGGAGATCCGCACGACCGCGCTCAAGTTCGACATCCCGTGCGTGACGACGATCTCGGGGGCGATGGCCGCGGTGGACGCCATCGAGGCGCTGCGCGAGAGCCTGCTGCAGGTGACCGCGCTCCAGGATCTCGGCTCGGCGCCGGTGACCGAAGCCGCGGTCGCGTCGTCCGCGGCGCGTTGACCCGGCTTCAGCCGCGGCGGATGCGCTCGACCTCGCTCTCCAGGCGCTCGGCGAGACGCCGCAGCTCGACGCGGTAGTTCTCTTCCTCCTCGAGCCGCTTGGCCGGGTCCGCGGCGAGGTTTTTGCGGTGGAGGATCTCGAGTTCGGCCACCTTCGCCTGGTGGCGGCTGCGGGCGTCTTCGATCCGCCGCCGCTGGTCTTCGTCCAGGGCGTCCTGCCGGGGCGCCGCGATGCCCCGGTTCTCGAGCTTCTCGAGCGCCCTCTCGTAGGCCGACTTCACCGGCTCACCCCTCGTATCGCAGGCTCATTTTTCGTACTCGCCCCAGACCGTGCGCAGGCGATCCGAGATCTCGCCGAGCGTTGCGCGCCGCCGGACGCAGTCGAGGATGCGGGGAACCAGGTTGTCTTCGCCCGCTGCCGCCTGCCGCAGCCGGTCGAGGGCGGCCGTCGCCGCACTCGCGTCGCGTTGCTCGCGGACCTTTCGGACCCGCTCGACCTGCCGGGCTTCGGCGGCCGGGTCGACGGCGAGGAACGTCGCCTCCTCGTCTTCCTCCTGGGTGTAGGCGTTGACGCCGACGATCACCTCGTCCCTGGCCTCGACCGCCAACTGGTGGCGGTAGGCGGCGTTGGCGATTTCGTTTTGCTGGTAGCCCGACTCGATCGCCTGGGCGGCGCCGCCGAGCTCTTCGATCTGCTCGATCATGCTGCGGGCCTTGGCCGCGAGTTCCCCGGTGAGCGCCTCGATCGCCCACGAGCCGCCGAGCGGATCGGCGACGTCGGCGACCCCCGTCTCGTGAGCCACGATCTGCTGGCTGCGCAGCGCCACCCGCGCGGAGGTCTCGGTCGGCAGACCGAGGGCTTCGTCGGCCCCGTTCGTGTGCAGCGACTGGGTGCCTCCGCAGACGGCGGCCAACGCCTGAATCGCGACCCGGGCGACGTTGTTCTCGGGTTGCTGCGCGGTCAGGGTCGAGCCGCCGGTCTGGGTATGGAAGCGCAGCCAGCAAGAGCGTTCGTTGCGCGGTTCGTAGCGCTCGCGGACGAGCTCGGCCCAGAGGCGGCGGGCGGCCCGGAACTTGGCGACTTCCTCGAGGAAGTTGTTGTGGGCGTTGAAGAAGAAGGAGAGCCGCGGGGCGAAGCTGTCGATCTCGAGCCCGCGCGCCAGCACCAGGTCCACGTAGCAGAGGGCGTTGGCGAGGGTGAAGGCGATCTCCTGGGCGGCGGTGGAGCCCGCTTCGCGGATGTGGTAACCCGAGATCGAAACGGGATTCCAGCGCGGAACGTGCTCGGAGCAGAAGACGATCAGGTCGGTGACCAGGCGCAGGGAGTGGGGCGGCGGGTAGATGTGGGTGCCGCGGGCGATGTACTCCTTCAGGATGTCGTTCTGGACCGTACCGCCGACGTTTCCCCAGGGCGTACCCTGCTCCTCCGCGACCGCCAGATACATGGAGAGGAGGATCGACGCCGTCGAGTTGATCGTCATCGAGGTCGTGACCTGACCGAGCGGGATGCCGTCGAACAGGGTCCTCATGTCCTCGACGCTGTCGATCGCGACACCGACGCGCCCCACCTCGCCGCGGGCGGCCCGGGCATCCGAGTCGTAGCCGATCTGGGTAGGGAGATCGAAGGCCACCGAGAGGCCGGTCGTGCCCTGCTCCAGGAGGTAGCGGTACCGGCGGTTCGACTCGGTGGCGCTGGCGTAGCCGGCGTACTGGCGCATCGTCCACAGTCGCTTGCGGTACATGTCCTGGTAGAGGCCGCGCGTGAACGGGAACTCGCCGGGCGCGGCTTGAGCCCCGTTCTCCCCCGGCAGGTCGTCCGGCTCAAAGAACGGCGGCAGATCGATACCCGAACTCGTGGCGCGGTTCCTGGTCACGGCAGAGGAGCTTATCGCCGCCTCGAATCCGCAGGATCCAGTGCTTCTCTCCGAAGGTGCTCCGCATTTATCGATTAGGCGCTATAGACGGATGAATGCCCATATCTAGTGGCCACCGGAGGCTCCTGGC
The DNA here is from genome assembly GCA_028875725.1 of Acidobacteriota bacterium. Classification (NCBI taxonomy): domain Bacteria; kingdom Pseudomonadati; phylum Acidobacteriota; species Acidobacteriota bacterium. Next base: position 87,178 of record JAPPCR010000005.1, on the reverse strand, counting down.
GCTACATGAAGTGGTTTTTGCGGCGATTCTGCTTGCGCCGAAGGGGCGTTCTGAGCTACAGTTCGGCATTCACCGCTTATGCGCACGGGACCGCGTCGGGACCGTGTCGACCAGGGAGGGAGCAGATGTCGGTCAATGGTTCACGCGCTCACGAAGGCGGTCAGGGCAGGGTTCTGGAGGCGGCGCAAGCCGGCGGCCGGCAGGTGGTAGCCGCGCCCGCTGCGGCCGGCGCCGCGCTCCCTGCGGAGACCCGGAGCGCGGCGGCCACGGCATCGAGCCCGGCGGGCCTGACCATCGAGCGCCGCTACACCGAAGCCGGCGTCCACCCCTTCGACAGGGTCGAATGGGACGTCCGCGACGCGGTCATCGCGAACGAGAAGGGCGAGACCGTGTTCGAGCAGCACGGCGTCGAGGTGCCCAAGGCGTGGTCGCAGACGGCCACGAACGTGGTCGTATCGAAGTACTTCCGCGGCCAGTTGGGCACTCCCGAGCGCGAGTCCAGCGCGCGGCAGTTGATCTCGCGCGTGGCCGACCGCATCGCCGACTGGGGCCGTGAGGGGGGCTACTTCTCCACCGAGGCGGACGCCGGGTCGTTCCATGCCGAGCTCACTCACATCCTCGTGCACCAGTACGCCTGCTTCAACTCGCCGGTGTGGTTCAACGTCGGGATCGAGGAGCACCCCCAATGCTCGGCGTGCTTCATCAATTCCGTCGAGGACACGATGCAGTCCATCCTCGGTCTCGCCAAGACGGAGGGGATGCTGTTCAAGTTCGGCTCCGGCACCGGCAGCAATCTCTCGTCTCTTCGTTCCTCGGCCGAGACCCTGGCCGGTGGAGGCACGGCCTCCGGCCCGGTTTCCTTCATGCGCGGCTTCGACGCCTTCGCCGGCGTGATCAAGAGCGGCGGGAAGACCAGGCGCGCCGCGAAGATGGTCATCCTGGACGCCGATCACCCCGACATCGTCGAGTTCATCCGCTGCAAGGAAGTCGAGGAGCGCAAGGCCTGGGCGCTGATCGAAGCCGGCTACGACGCGGGCTTCAACGTCGCCGGCGGCGCCTACGACTCGATCTTCTACCAGAACGCGAACCACTCCGTGCGCGCCACCGACCAGTTCATGCAGGCGGTGGTCGAAGACCGCGAGTGGACGACGACCGCCGTCACCGACGGCCGGCCGATGGACACGCTCCGGGCGGCGGAACTGCTGGACATGATCGCCGAGTCGACCTGGGTGTGCGGCGATCCGGGCATGCAGTTCGACAGCACGATCAACCACTGGCACACCTGCCCGAACACGGACCGGATCAACGCCAGCAACCCGTGCAGCGAGTACATGTTCCTGGACGACACCGCCTGCAACCTGGCGTCGCTCAACCTGATGCGCTTCTACGACCCGGCCACGGGGTTCGACACCGCGTCGTTCCGGCACACTTGCGAGATCATCATCACGGCGCAGGAGATCATCGTCGACAACGCGAGCTATCCGACGCCGAAGATCGGGGAGAACTCCCACGCCTACCGGCCGCTCGGCATCGGCTACGCGAATCTCGGCGCCCTGCTGATGGCGCGGGGCCTGCCCTACGACTCGGCTGCCGGCCGCGACTACGCCGGTGCGGTGACCGCCCTGATGTCGGGTGCGTCCTACCTGCAGTCGACGCGGATCGCCGCGATCAAGGGCCCGTTCGAGGGCTACGAGGCGAACCGCCAGCCGATGCTGCAGGTCATGCGCAACCATCGGGCCGCGCTCAAGGAGGTCGATCCGGCGCACGTGCCGCTCGAGCTGTTGAACGCGGCCAAGAAGTCCTGGGACGGCGTGGTCGAGGAGGGCGAGCGGAACGGTATCCGCAACAGTCAGATCTCGGTGCTGGCCCCGACCGGCACGATCGCGTTCATGATGGACTGCGACACGACCGGAGTCGAGCCCGACATCGCGCTGGTCAAGTACAAGAAGCTGGTCGGCGGCGGGATGATCAAGATCGTCAACCGCACCGTTCCTCTGGCCCTGGAGCGGCTCGGCTACGAGAAGTCGGAGATCCAGCAGATCGTCGAGTACATCGACGACCACGACACGATCGAGGGCGCGCCCCATCTCGCGGATGAGCACCTGGCGGTGTTCGACTGCGCCTTCAAGCCGGCGAACGGCTCGCGGTCGATCCACCACATGGGGCACCTCCGCATGCTGGCGGCGGCCCAGCCGTTCATCTCGGGGGCGATCAGCAAGACGATCAACATGCCGGAGGAATCGACTTCGGAGGAGATCCGGGACGCCTACATCGAGGGCTGGAAGCTCGGTCTCAAGGCGGTCGCCATCTACCGCGACGGCTGCAAGCGCTCACAACCGCTGTCGACGACGAAGGACGCCGGCGACGACCTGGAGGCCGAAGTCGCGGCGAGGGCCGCGGCCGGCATCACGCGCCGCCGCTTGCCGGACGAGCGGCAGGCCATCACCCACAAGTTCTCGATCAACGGCCACGAGGGCTTCCTCACCGTCGGCCTGTACGAGGACGGCCAGCCCGGCGAGGTCTTCCTGCTGATGGCCAAGGAGGGGTCGACCATTTCGGGTCTGATGGACTCCTTCGCTCAGGCGGTGTCCGTGGCGCTGCAGTACGGGGTGCCGCTTCAGATCCTCGTCGACAAGTTCACCCACAGCCGCTTCGAGCCGTCGGGATTCACGAAGAACCCCGAGATTCCGATGGCCAAGTCCGTCATGGACTACGTCTTCCGGTGGCTGGCGTCGAAGTTTCTGTCGCGCGAGGCGCAGGAGGTCGCGGGCGTGATCCAGCGGTCGGAGCCGGCGGTGCGGGCAGGGTCACCGGCGGACGTGGAACCCGCGGAGGCGGAGAACGGCGCCGAGGCGCCCGCCCGGGAGGGCGGCAACCTCGCTCCGGTGACGTTTCTCCTGCAGCAGGACGCGCCGTCGTGCCACGACTGCGGCTCGATCATGGTGCGGAACGGCAGTTGCTACAAGTGCATGAACTGCGGTTCCACCAGCGGCTGCAGCTGATCCGGGCCGGCTGCTAGTCTGCCGGCATGACAAGACGGTTGGCGGTCGGCCTGCTGGTCGGCTTGGGCGTGGCCGGGGCGGTCCTCGTGGCGGTTTTCGGCTTCCTCGTGTCGAGCATCCTCGCGGGTGGCGAGCCGCCGGAGGTGTCGGAACTCGATCCGATCCTGACCAGCTTCCAGTTGGACACGCTGGACGGGTCGCGGCTGGGTCCGCCGGACTTGCGGGGCGACGTCGTCGTGGTCGACATGTGGGCGTCCTGGTGCAAGCCCTGCGTTGTCCAGGCGGAGATCCTCGAGCGGCTGCGCGAGGAGTACGCCGGCCGGGGTGTGTCCTTCCTCGCCCTGAACAGCGGGGAGGACCTGGAAACGGTCCGCGGCTACGTCGAGAAGACACCGTTCAGCTACCCGGTGCTCCTGGACCCCGAAGACGAGGTGATGGGCGCCGCGGGACTCTACGCCCTGCCGACCCTCCTGGTGCTGGACCCTCGGGGCGACGTCTCCTACATCTCGATCGGCATCACCGGGGCCAGCGTGGTTCGCAACGCGATCGAGGAGGCGCTCGCGTCCGCGACCGGCTGAGGCCCGGGGCAGGCAGCGGTTCCCGCGAACCGGGAGGGCCATCGCGTCGTGATCAACATCCGCAACCTCTCGATCAAGTGCGGCTACTGCAACACCTACCAGACGCTCTGCGCCTACCGCCCTCGCGACGACTGGAACGTCTACGTCTACGAGTGCGAGAACGATGTCTGCGACCCGGAACGCAGCCGGACTCTGGTCGAAGTGCCGCGCGAGCTCGATGAGTTCGCGCGCCGGGATCCGGCCTGGGAACACGGGCGGCGCCACACCGGCGGCGGCCACGGCCACGACCACGACCACGACTGAGCCGACTCCCCGGAAGCGGCCCCTGTCGGCCGAACGCCTGGAAGCGCTGGCGGCCCTTGCCGGCATCAATCGCCTTGAACTGACCATCGAGAAGCTCGTGCTCGGCGGCGACGGCCTCGCGCGGTGGCGCGGGATGCCGGTCTTCGTCCCGCGGGCCGCCCCTGGCGATGTGGTCGAGGTCAGGATCACCGAGCGCCGCCCGAGCTACGCCCGCGCGGAGATCGAAGAGGTGAAGACCCCGGGGCCGCTGCGGCGAGAGGCGCCGTGTCCGTTCTACGAGCGTTGCGGCGGCTGCCAGCTCCAGCACATCGAGGACGCGGCGCAGTTGGGACTGAAGGCGGCGGCTGCAAGGGAGACGTTGCGCCGGCTGGGCGGCATCGACCCGGCCCAGCTTGCCGCGTGCCGCCTCGAGGAGCCGGTCGGCGAGAGGACGTGGGGTTACCGGCTGCGCACTCAGGTCCACCTTGCCAGACGTTCGGAGGGGGACGCGCGTTCCGAGGGGTCCGTCGGCGTCGGTTTCCGGCGGCGTCGCAGTCACGACCTGGTCCTCGTCGACCGCTGCCCGGTGCTCGCTCCGGCTCTCGAGAACGAGCTGCGCGGTTTGTCCTCGCTGCCTGGCGACCCGGCTGCCGCTTCGAAGAAGCTGCCGAGCCGCCTGAGTCTGGCGGCGGCCGGCCTGGAGCCGGACAGCCCGGTCGTGGCGGCGCCGCCTGTTGACGGACTGCCGGGCGGCGATGTCGAGATCGACCTGCTGGGCAGGAAGCTCAGCTACGACGCCCGTTGCTTCTTCCAGGCCCACGGCGGGCTCCTGGAGTCGCTGCTGCTGTCGGCAGTCGGGCCCTTCGAGGGCGACGCCGCCGTGGAGCTCTACGCCGGCGTAGGCTTCTTCACCGCTGGACTCGCCGACCGGTACGGGTCCGTCACGGCCGTGGAAGGCGAGTCGGTGGCCGCCCGCTACGCGCGGAACAACCTGCGCCGCAACGGTCTTCGCCACTGCCGCGTCGAACGGTCGGCGGTCGAGAGCTGGGTCGACCGGCGGCGCGGCGGTCCCGGTCTGGAATCCGGCCTCGACCGGGTGCTGGTCGATCCGCCCCGCGGCGGCCTGGCGCGAAAGGTCCGCAGCGCCCTCCTGAACGCGGCGCCTCGCCGCCTGACCTACGTCTCCTGCGACCCCGCCACTCTCGCCCGCGACCTCGGCGACCTGACCCGCGACTTCGACCTCGAGTCCATCTCCTTCTTCGACGTCTTCCCGCAGACGGCCCACATCGAAACCGTGGCGCAGTTGCGACGGCGTCGGTGATACCCGTTCGCGTCGGCTGGGGCTGACTACTCCTCCACCCACGGCGCACCGTTCAGATGCACCTGGTAGTGGTTCGCCAGGCCGGCCTTCCTGTGCCGGGATGCGGCCTGGAACTCGGGGTTCATCGTCATCTCGATGAAGGCCCGGCGGGTTGGAAAGACCATGATGGCCGCGACATGCCACTGGGGGTCGGAGGGCCCGATCATCACCTGATCGACCATTGTGGTGAACGCTACGTGGCCTCCCAGGTCGGCAAGAACCTGGCCCGCGGCGGCTACGTATCGCTGGAAGGCCTCCTGGCCGGAGACTTCGGCTGCTTCGGTGCCGTACTCCTCGTCGCCGGGAACGTACCGCGCGCGGTCGTTGAACTGGAAGAGGTTGAGCGCGGCAACGGGGGCCTCGGGATCGAGTCCACGGAGGGTCGTTACCTGGCTTTCGTCAGGATCGAACTGCGTCTTCAAAGCGATGCTCCTGCAGGTCGCGCCGGTAGCTGGCGCCCTGGCCCCGGGTTTCAGCCACGATGACTTCGAGTGTTTCCACGCGATCGTGAAGGGAGCCCCATCGGTCCGCCAGGCGTTGCCAGAGCAATCGGGCCAGCGCCTCGACGGTCACGTTCGCCACGGGCAGCAGGACGACCTCCGATGAGGGGAACTCGTATTGCCGCTGCCCGAAGGTCGCCGTCACGGTGTCACCTTGCCCGAGTTCAAGATGCGGGCACTCCGCCGGCAGCAGGACCTTCTCGTCCAGTGCCGCGCACTGCGCCCGGATATCCCGCTTCGCCGCGGCGACCGGCACCAGGAACTCGAGCCCGTCCACCCCGGACCCGCTCAGTTCCACGCTCACCCGGTAGTTGTGCCCATGAAGCGCCTCCGCCTCGTCCGCCGAAAACACGGTGAAGTGAGCCGCCGAGAACTTGAAGTCCTCTTTGCCGAGCTGCAACGAGTAGGTGCCGGACACGGCCCGATCGTAGCGTCCTGAGGAACCGGATGCCGGCAGACCGGCGCACCGACACCCAGCGATCTGGACAGCTCTGCTCTGGGGTCCCCACTATCCCCAGGCTGACGCGCAGTGATGCGCCATCAGCTTGGCCGATCGGCAACGACGACCCGTCCGCCCGGCGTTCCGGGGGAGGGTTCCCAGCGGGCTGGAGGCAAGTGACTTCCTCCGCCGGTCCAGTCACTGACGCCGATGTGAAGCGCCGCCGACCGAAGCGAGCGCCGTCCTTCCCACAACCCAGAGAGCGCGAGCGGCCGCTGGGAACCCTCCCCCGGAACGCCCCAGCGGACGGGTTCTTCCTCCGTCGCTGCGCCGCAGCCGTGTCGCTACAGCAGCTCGGCGACGGCGTGCTCGACTTCGCCGTTGTCGGGGAAGCGACCGAGCTCTTTCTTCGAGAAGACGGGGCGGCCGTCGAGGGCGACCTCGAAGACGCCGCCGCCGCCGTCGACGAGTTCGGTGTCGAGGTCGAACCGCTCCTTCAACTGAGCCGCCAGACCGGCGGCTCGGGGGCGGTAGTTTCACATCACGCAGTATTCGATCGTGACTCGGCTCATCGGATTCCGTCCCGGTTGTTGTCTGTGACTGCGAGCGACTACGGTAGCATGCGCCGATGCGAATGCTGGAGCCGGTCGAGCAGTTCTCGACCCACGAAGTTGGTCCGCGGAGGGACCTCGATCCGGAGCGGGTGGCCCGCCTCGCGGAGCGCGTCCGCGCGATGCTGATCGAGCTCGGTCTCGATCTCGACGACCCCAATCTGAAGACCACCCATGAGCGAGTGGCCCGCATGTACCTGGAGATGTTCCGGGGGATGGACCAGGGCACCAAGCCGCGGGTCACGACCTTTCCCAACGACGAGAACTACCAGGCGATGGTGATGGAGAAGGACATCCCGTTCTACTCCATGTGTTCCCACCATCTCGTGCCCTTCTACGGTCACGCGCACATCGCCTACGTTCCCGGCGACAAGATCCTGGGCCTGTCCAAGTTCGCGCGCATCCTGGAGTTCTACGCCAAGCGGCCGCAGCTCCAGGAGCGGCTCACCGAGCAGGTCGTGAGCTTCCTGGATGACGAACTGCGGGTCCGCGGCGCGATGGTCGTGATCGAGGCCCGGCACCTCTGCGTCGAGATGCGCGGGGTCGAGAAGTCCGGCGTCATGACGGTGACGTCGGCGCTTCGCGGCATCTTCCATGAACGCCCGATTCGGGAAGAGTTCCTGGACCTGCTGAAGGGACGGTGACGTGCGGCGGCTCGGCCTGGCTCTTGCGTTCGGCGTTCTGACCGCCGGCAGCGCCCAGGCCGCCGAGAGCCTCGAGCGGCTCCATCCGGACGACCTGATCAATCCTCTCCTGGGCCCCGGGTACACGAGCTGGCTGGTCGGCCCCGTGGGGCAGCTTGCCGACGAGGAGGAACGGACCCTCTATCTCCTTCTGGAGTCGGACGAGGAGGCCGCCGCCTTCGTCGACGAGTTCTGGAGCCGCCGCGACTCCGGTCTGCGGCGGCAGTTCGACCTCCGCGCGTCCGAGGCGGACAAGCGCTACTCGGAATCCGGCCGGCTCGGCCGGCGCACGGATCGTGGCATGGTCTACATCCTGTTCGGCGACCCGGAGAAGACGGAATGGGAGGAGCATCGCGACATCGATGACCCGGACGTCCAGCTCTGGACCTACGCGAAGAGCACCGCCAAGGGGCTCAACGGCAGGAAGCCGGCACGCCGCTACCGCTTCGCCCGCGACGGCGACATGATGCGCCTGTTCTCGAACGATCCGGCCGACCCGGACAACCGGCGTCGCCGGATGCTCCGCCGGATCCGCGAGCCCCCGCGCCGACCCTGGCGGTAGGGGGTCAGACCCGCGGCGTTCCGCCGCCGGCCGCTAGGGTTCACCGATCGAGTCGAAATCGAGCCGTTCCCCGGGGTTCACGGTGGAGTCGTCGCCGGGGAAGAGGAAGTCCCTCATGTGACTCGTGAGGGTGGCCTGCGCGGCCGGATCCATGAAGTTCAGGCGCAGTTCGTTGATCACCTTGATCTCCATCGCCGCCCACTCGTCCCAGCAGCCGGCGCAAACGCGCTTGGCGATCTCCTCACCCGTGGCGCCGGGCACGGGCGGCCCGGCGAGCGCGTCCCGTTTCCGGCCGCAGCGCGCGCAGATGATCACGGTCGTTCCCCGGGATCCTCGGAGCCGGCTGCCGCGATCTCATCCTGCGTGTCCCGGTACCGCTTCTTGATGCCCGCCTTCTGGCGGTTCCGGACGAGCCAGCGCAGCAGCCTCGATTCGTTGATGCCGACCACGAGGTCGTCGAGCGCCTCGTAGATCGCGGGGTCGTTGATCAGCCGGGCCGCGGTGCCGTCTCCCTCCGCGACCTGGTCCAGGGTCGAGTTCAACCGCTTGAGGAGTTGTTCGACTTCGGTGGTCAGCGATTCGCTCAGTTCCTCGTCGTTCAGGAGCCGGGGCAGGAGGCCGTCGGCCTCGCGCAGGTCGGCGGTGACTTCCCGGAGATCCGCGGCGGCAACCTGGGTGTCCGCCAGGGTCGTCTCGAAGCGGGCCTTCAGTTCACTGTCGCGGAGCAGCGCCGGCGCCAGCCCGTCGCCTTCTCGCAGGAGCCTCAGGGTCTCATCCAGCTCCTCGATCGAAGAGGCGATCCGGTCGCCCATCTCGCGGTCGGTGAGCAGGCGCCCGAGGACTCCGTCGCCGGCCTCCACCTGGCTGGTCAGGCGATCGATTGACTCCAGCGTGTGGATCACCGTGTCGGTGATCCGCTTGTCCTCGCGGCCGGCGACCAACTCGCCGAGCAGCCCCTCGCCGCGCTCCATGCGGGCGAGGATGTTCGACAGGGAACGGGCGGTCACGACCGCATGGTCGACCACGTCCGCGCCGCTGGCGATCAGTTCGTCGACGTCGGTCGGCAGGGCCGCCGGAATCTCCTCGCCGGGATTGAGGAGGACGGCTTCGGGCGAACCCGAGGTGATCTCGACGTACTTGTCGCCCAGAAGACCCAGGGTCTTGAGGCGCGCCAGGGAGTCTCGGCGCAGCCGGCCTGCATAGCGGCGCTCGACGCTGATCCGCACCTCCAGCAGTTCGCTGTCAGGGTCTTCGCTGAGCAGGATGCGGTCGACCCTGCCGACGGTCACGCCGTTCAGTTGGACGGGGTTCCCCTCGACCAGCCCCGCGGCGTTCGGGAACATGGTGCGGTAGCTGTTGGTGGGCGTGAACAGGGCGCTCTGCTCGCCGATCGCGAAGATGAATGCGGCCAGCGCGACGACGGCCGCGAGTACGGTCAGACCCACCCTGATTGTGTTCGAGTCACGCTGCATCGATGTCCTCCTGTGCGGGGCGGGGCCGACCCTCGAGGAACGCCCGGAGGGCGGGGTCGGTGCTTTGTTCCGCTTCCTCCCAGCAGCCGAGGAACCGGAACCGCCCGTCGTGAAGCAGTGCGAGGCGGTCGCCGACGTGGCGGGCCAGGCGAATGTCGTGCGTCACCACGACCGAAGTCGTTCCGAACTCGTCTTTGGTGTTCCTGATCAGACTGGAGATGGTCGCCGCGGTGACCGGGTCGAGCCCGGCGGTCGGCTCGTCGAACAGGACGACCTCGGGCTCCAGCACGAGCGAGCGGGCGAGCGCGACCCGTTTCTTCATGCCGCCGGAAAGCGCCGCGGGCATCCGATCCTCGATCCCCGACAGTCCGACCCACGCGAGCGCCGCGGCCACCCGCTCGCGAATCTCCTCCTCGCTCACGCGCTCGTGCTCGCGAATGGGAAAGGCGACATTCTCCAGGACGTCGAAGGAGTCGAACAGGGCGCCCGACTGAAACAGCATCGCGATCCGCCGGCGCACGGTGTACAACTCGCGCTCGGTCAACTGGACGAGGTCCGTACCCTCGAACAGCACTTCGCCGCCCTCGGCAGGGTCGAGTCCGTTGAGTTGCCGCAGCGTGAGGCTCTTGCCGGAGCCCGAACGGCCCAGCACGACCAGGCACTCGCCGCGCAGAACATCGAAACTCAGGTCGTCGAGCACGGCTCGCTCGCCGAAGCGCCGGCAGAGTCCGCGCACGACGTAAAGCGGTTCCCGCACCGCTTTCCGGCTGCCGGCGGGCCTAGACGAGGACATGGAACAACTTCGTCAGAAAGAAATCAGACACCAGCACCATGATGGAAGCCCAGACGACGGTGCGAGTGGTGGCATGCCCAACGCCTTCGGCGCCTCCGCTTGCGGTCAGGCCGTTGTGGCAGCCGATGATCGCAATGAAGCACGCGAAGAAGACCGACTTTCCAAGGCCGTTGAAGACGTCCTCCATGGTGAGGGTCTGCAGGACGTCGTTGACGTACAGGCCGACGGAGAGGTTCAACTGATTCACAGCGACGAACAGGCCGCCGAGAATGCCCAGCAGGTCGCCGAGGACGGTGAGCACGGGCAGCATGATGAGAGTTGCCGCGAGCTTCGGAACAACCAGCTTCTTTACGGGATCCGCGGCCATCGAGCGCATGGCGTCGACCTGCTCCGTGACCTTCATCGTGCCGAGTTCCGCGGTCATTCCGGATCCGATCCGGCCGCCGACGATGAGGGCCACGAGAACGGGTCCCAGTTCCCGGGTCAACGACTTGGAAACCACGCTGCCGATGTAGTACTTGACCCCGAGTTCAGGCAGGCTGTACGCGGTCTGAAGGGCCAGCACCATGCCGGTGAACAGAGTGGTCACCGAGGCGACGCCGAGGGAGCTGACGCCGAGGTGACCCATCTGATTCAGCCATGACCGGAACTCGTACGGGGGGCTGACGAGGGCGGAAATTCCGCGCGTAGTCAGTAGCCAGATGGCGCCTACCTCTCGCAAGGGCGCCTTGAAATCGATCAGAATCCTGTGTCCAGCCTGTTGCATCTGCCCCAAGGGAAGAGTCTGTTGGAGTCGCTCCTCGTGGCGGGTGCTTGGTGTAGCTTCTTCCAACCCACGGCACCGAGCAGAACCTTGTCGATCCAGAACCCCACGAACCTGCGCCGCACGACTCGGCGCAGCAAGTCTACGGCGAAAGCTCCCCGGGAAGGACGGGGTGGATGGTCGGTGGCGCTGGCCACCCTGACCGGGAACGTCTACCTGTTTCTGGGCAGCGCCGTGATGGGTGTCGCCGCGGCCGTCGCCTCCTGGTTCCCGGGCCGTGACTGGGCCGGAGTCCAGGCTCGTCTCTGGGCTCGGGGGTTGCTCCGGTCGAGCGGTGTCCGGCTCGAACTCCGCTACGCGGGGGGCAGCCACAGGGTCTGGCGGGAGGCCATCGGGGACCGACCCGTGGTCTACATGGCGAACCACCGGAGCCTGTACGACATCGGGGCCCTGCTGGCGACACTGGACCTGCCGGTCCGCTTCCTGGCCAAGCGCAGCCTGTTCCGTTTGCCGTTCTTCGGCTGGGGTCTCAGGGCGGCCGGTTTCGTCCCGGTGGACCGGGAGGACCGGAGTCGGGCCGGCGAGACGTTCGCGGCCGCCACGGAACGGTTGGCGTCCGGTGTGTCACTGGTCGTGTTCCCGGAAGAGACGCGCAGCTCCGGGCCGCGGATGAGGCCGTTTCAGCGGGGCGGGTTCCTGCTCGCGCTGAAGGGGCGAGCTCTGGTGGCGCCGGTGGGCATTCGCGGTACCGGCCGCATCCGGCGAAAGGGCGCTCTGACGGTCCGGCCTCAGGTCGTCGAGCTGTCCTTCGGCGAGGTCGTCGACCCGGCCGCCGTCGGGGTGCGGGGACGGCGGTCGTTCATGCTCGATGTGGAGCGGCAGGTGGGCCGGCTGGCGGGCCTCCGGACCGCCTCGGACACGGGAGAAACGGATGGCTGAAGCGATCGAGAGCAGGGTGCGGGAGTGCCTCCGGACCGTGACCTTCCCGGGGATGAAACGCGACATCGTGTCGTTCGGTTTCGTGCAGCGGGTCGCGGTCACCGGCGGCGACGTGGTCGTGGATCTGCGGGTGCCGACGCGGGACCCGGAGGCCGCCACGGAGATCAGACGGCGCATCGTCGATGCCGTGGGGAACCTCGACGGCGTATCCGGCGTCCAGGTCTCGCTCGAGGTGGCCACCGCGCCGGCGCCGGCAACGGCTCGTGACCCCTCGCTGCTGCCGGGGGTGTCCCATGTGGTCGCGGTGGCCAGCGGCAAGGGAGGCGTGGGCAAGTCGACGGTGGCGACCAACCTGAGCGCCGCGATGGCGGCTCTGGGCCTGCGGGTCGGGCTGCTCGACGCGGACATCTACGGTCCGTCCATCCCCCTGATGTTCGGCATCAACCGCCGCCCGGAGATCGTGAACGGGAAGATCCAGCCCTTCGAGCGCCACGGCGTGCGCGTCATGTCGCTCGGGTTCCTTCTCGATCCGGACACGCCCGTGATCTGGCGGGGCCCCATGGTGATGAAGGCGCTGGGCCAGTTGCTCGGCGACGTGGACTGGGGCCGGCTCGACTACCTGCTGCTCGACCTGCCGCCCGGCACCGGAGACGCGGCGCTGACACTGTCGCAGAAGTTGCCCCTGTCCGGCGCGGTCATCGTCTCGACGCCGCAGGACGTCGCGCTGATCGATGCCCGCAAGGGGCTCGCCATGTTCCGCAAGGTCGAGGTGCCGGTGCTGGGGATGGTCGAGAACATGTCGACGTTCGTCTGCCCTCACTGCGGCGAGACGACGGACGTCTTCAAACGCGGCGGCGTCGAGCGGACGGCCGAGTTGCTCGACTGCGAGGTTCTTGGAGCGATTCCGTTGGACGGCGCACTGGTCCGGGGCAGCGACGACGGGTTGCCGATCGTGGTCTCCGACGCCGGCGGCTCCCACGCGGCGATCTTCCGCGGCATCGCGGCGGCGGTCGAGCGGCGGCTGCTGGAGGTGGCCTCCGAACGGCCGACTCTGACGATCGTCTAGGGATCCGGCTTTCGAACTCATGCCTGTCGCCGTGATCGCCGATGCCCACCTGGGCGGTCCCGGGGGCAGCGGGGAAGATCTGGCCGAGCAGCTCGGCGCGCTCGACTCCGGTCGCTGCGCCCGGGTGTTGTTCCTAGGCGACCTGTTCCATCTCTGGATCGGATCGCGGCGCTTCGAAACACCCGAGATACGGCGGCTCGCGTCCGCGATCCGGAGCCTCAGGCAGCGAGGAATCCGGGTCTCCTACGTCGAGGGGAACCGCGACTTCTTTCTGGCAGACGGCGCTTACGGCGACCTCTTCGACGACTGCGGCCGGGAAGTCGGCTTCGACGCCGGAGGCGCGAGGTACCTCGCGGTTCACGGCGACGGGCTGAATCCGCGCGACTGGCGCTACCGCTGCTGGCGGCGTCTGTCGAAGAACGCGGTCAGCCGGTGGTTGACCTTCCGCTTGCCGCGATCGACAGGCCGCCGTCTCGTCGCGTCCACGGAGCGGGGCCTGGCGCGAACCAACCGTGAGCACAGGGCCCGGATCCCGGGCGCGGTCATCCGGCGCTATGCGGCGCGCCGGCTGGCCGAAGGCAACGACGTGCTGCTGCTCGGACACTTCCACGCCGCCCGCCGCTGGACCGTTGGTGACGGCGAGGTGCGGATCGCTGACGCCTGGTTTCACGATCGGAAGTTGCTGTGGCTGGGCTGACGGCTCCGCTTCCCGACCCGTACCCGGTCCGCCGCGCCGCGGGGATAGCGGGCGTGGTCGAGCCGCCCGGTTCGAAGAGCATCTCGCACCGCGCCCTGAACCTGGCGTTGATCGGGCGGCAGCCCGCGACGATCGAGAACCTGCTGGAGGCCGACGACATCGCGGCTTTCCGCGCTGCGCTCGTGGCGATGGGCTGGCGCGTCCGTTCCGTTTCGGGCTCGGGGCTGCGGGTGGAGCCGGGGCAGGAGGACGGCGCTGAACATGCCATGCGGCTCGATTGCCGGAGCGCCGGGACCTTGCTGCGACTGCTGGTCGCCACCTGCGCGGTGACCCCGGGCGAGTGGATTCTCGACGGCTCCCCCCGGCTGCGCGAACGGCCGATCGGCCCTCTGGTCGCGGCCCTGCGGCAGCTCGGTGCCGGGATCGAGGAGCTCGGCCGGCCGGGCTGCGCTCCGGTTCGGATCCGGGGCGGAAGGCTGGCCGGCGGCCGGGCAGAGATCGACGCCGGCGAATCGAGCCAATACGTGTCCGCGCTGCTGATGGCGGCGCTGAACGCGGAGGGCCCGATCGAACTCCTGGCGCCAGTTCTCGTCTCTAGTCCGTATGTGGACACAACTCTCGAAGTCATGGCCGATTTCGGCGCTCCGGTAGAGGTGCGCCGGGACGGCGAAGCCCGCGAGTTCCGGGTGGAACCGCGCAAACCCGAACTGGTTGACGGTCGCTATCGCGTCGCGGGCGACGATTCGGCCGCCGCCTATCCGGCGGCGGCCGCCGCGATCTGCGGCGGCTCCGTGCGCCTGCGCGGCCTCGCGCCCGCGTCGACCCAGGGCGACCGCGCCTTCCTGGGCCTGCTCGAGCGGATGGGCGCCGAGGTGTGGAAGACAGAGGACGAGATTCAGGTGGAGGGCGGCGGCGCCCTGACCGCGGTCGACTGCGACCTCTCGGCGATGCCCGACCAGGTGCCGACGCTTGCCGCCGTGGCGGCTTTCGCCAACGGCACGACCTGGATCCGCAACGTGTCGCATCTGAGGATCAAGGAGAGCGATCGTCTGGCCGCGGTGGCGACCGAACTGCGGCGCGCCGGCGCAACCGTCGACGAACTGGAGGACGGCCTGCGGATCGACGGCAATCCCGGCCTCGTCGCTCCGCCCGGCTCACTGCGCATCCCGATCGACACCTACGACGACCACCGCATCGCGATGAGCATGGCCCTGGTGGGGATGCGCCGGGGAGGCCTCTCCATTCGGCGTCCGGAGGTCGTCTGCAAGTCCTATCCGGGCTTCTGGGCGGACCTGGAGGAGATCCGGCGATGACACGCATTCTTCGCATCCGTCACCCGTCGCTTCGACCGGTTCCCAAGGGCACGGGGGCAACCGATCTGAACGAGATCCTCGCGACAGACCGCGATCGGGCCGCGTTCCTGCTTCAGGGCGCGGCCCTGCTGGCTCATGTACGGGCGGCCGGGTGGCGGCTCGAGGCCTGGCAGGAGCTTCGCGTGGATGCTGAGGGCGTCCTCCGGATTCCCCCGGCGTCGGTGCAGCCCGCGCGTGACGACCGGCTGCCGCAGGCCCTGTTGAGGCAACTCGTCGTGCTCCTGTTCGGAAGCGAGAGCGCGCCCGGTCGAAGCTCTGTTCGGGCGGTGCTTCGGCCCCTCTTCGAGACCTGGCGAGACGAACTGCTGCCTGTGTCCGGAAACCGGATGGTTGCCGACATTCTGGCTCGGGCGCCCTTTCTGTTGCGTCCCAAGTTCGAAGCCGCGCGCGCCTCCCTCTTCGCGGTCCTGGAGGATCGGGACGGCGAGCGGGTGGCTGTTGCCGGGCAGTCCCGGTGGCGGCGGATTCTGGCGGGCATGGACGGCGGCGAACGCCGCCGCATCGCTGCGGGCGGCGATGCGGCGCGGTCGTACTGGCAACGTGTCAGAGATGCCGACTCCGAATCCCCGCCGCTCGACGCGCCGGAGGACCGGTCGGCGCTGGCGCGCCTCCTTCTCGAGGACGGCCGCTTCGAGGCCGCTCTGAGGCTGGTCAAGGACTCCAGGCGAACAGACGACATCCTGATTCGCCTCCGGGCTCAGCTTCGGCTAGGTCGGACGGTTGCCGCGCGGCGCAGTCTGAGTGCGTTGGAGAACCGGTCGCTCTCGGGTCGGCGCGCACTGGAACAGTGCGAACTGGCGATTGGAATCCAGGCGGCTGCGGGGCGTTCGGATCAGCTTGGAAGCTGGTCGGAGAGGGTGCTCGATGCCACGATCGGTCCCCAGGCGGCGCACGGTCGAGCCATGTGCGCGCTGGCGAAGTGGGAGCTCGGCGAGCTTGACGCAATGGCCAGTCTGCTGGAACCCGCGGTTGGGGAGCCGGACCAGTGGATGGACGTTTTGGCGAGGGCTCGGCTCGCTTCGGCGAACGGTCGGTTCAGTGAGGCGGAAGGACTGCTGGCTGCCGGTCTCAGGCGCCTCAGGGAGCGTCTTCCCGTGTACGAGCGCGCTCTCCTGTGGAACGAGTTGGCGACGGTTCGACTGGCCGTGAACGACTTCGCCAGCGCCGAGCGCGCGGCGCGCATCGCGGTGAGCCTGTTCCGGCGTTGCGATGGACCTGCCGGGAGAGCCGCCGCGCACGGGAAGCTGTCGGAGATCCGGATTCGGACCGGACGGTTTACGGGAGTCCCCGAGACGATCGAGAATCTGCGTAGGGAGAGCCTGATGGCGGGTAGCGCCCCCGGCGTCGTGGAGGCGCGCCTGCTCGAAGCGCGTCTCTTCGTGTCGTTGGGACGCTGGGAATCGGTGCTGGAGTGCTGCGAAACCGCCCTGGAGAATCTGCGCGGTCGGCGAACGGGGTGGCGTCAACTCCGCGCGCTGCGCCTGCTCTCGGCTCGTGCCCTGGTTCAGCTCGGACGTGGCGAGGAGGCGGTGGAGGAGCTCTCGGAGGCGCTCGAACGTCCCCTCGCTGCCTGGACGCCGGCGGAAGTGGACGACCTGTCGCCCCTGCTGCTGCTTGCCGGACTCCGCGACGAGGCGCGCGCGGTCGCGGTCGGCGCGGCACAGGAGGGACTTTGGGGGGCGGTCGGCGAGAAGCGGTCACCGAGCTCCGCGGACTGGCGGCAAGTCGAGGCGCAGGGCCCCTTCCGCGCCGCGCTCACTGTTCACGACCTGGTCTGTCTCGAGGCCGAAACGGTTCCCGTGGAACTGGTGGCCAGCGCCGTGCGCGTCCTCTCGGCCGCCGGCGCCGAAGCGCTCGTCCAGCGTGTGGATGGCGCGCGCGTCGGTCCCTGGCGGGCGCTTCGGCTCTTTCTGGCCACGCCCGACCCCGATCCGGACGCCTATCGGATCCTGATGGCCGCGGCCGGTCATCCGGAGGCCCGACTCGCGGTTCATGGCTCCGCGGGAGGCTTCGGCTCTCTGGACGCGAGTGGGGAAGTCCTGCTCCAGGGTCCAGGCGGCGGGGACCGGTTCGCGGTCGACGCGGCGGCGGGACGACTCGTGCTCAGCGCGACGGGAATCGATGAACCTGCCCGGGCGTTGACGGCCGCGGTCGCGACCCGCCTGTCGGCCTCGCCGCGCCGCCGGCGCGCGGCCTCCGAACTCGCGGAGCCCAGGAGGGCCGCCGTTACCGGCATGGTGGGGAAGAGCAAGGCTCTGCTGGACGTTCAGGCCCGGATCGACAAGTTCGCGGCCCACGATCTGCCGGTGCTGATTCTCGGCGAGTCGGGGACCGGCAAGGAACTCCTGGCGCGCCAGCTCCACCGGTCGAGCGCCCGGGCCTCCCGGCCCTGGTTGGCGGTGAACTGCGCGGCGCTGCCTGACGGCCTGCTTCTGTCCGACCTGTTCGGCCACCGTCGGGGTGCGTTCACCGGCGCCGACAGTGATCGGGTGGGAGTGTTCGAGAGCGCGGACGGCGGCACCGTGTTTCTCGACGAAATCGGAGAGCTGCCGTGGGCGGCACAGGGCATGCTTCTGCGCCTGTTACAGGAGGGCGAGATGCGACGCGTCGGTGAGAGCCGGACGCGGCGGCTCGATTTCCGGCTCGTCTCTGCGACGCACAAGGACCTCGCAGGAATGGTGAAGGCCGGCGAGTTCCGCCAGGATCTCTACTACCGCCTCAGGGTAGCGTATGTGGAAGCACCACCGTTGCGTGAGCGCGAAGCGGACGTGATGTTGCTTGCGCACCACTTTCTGGAGACGTCCGGCGCGCTTGGACAGGACCTGAAGTTCAGCGACGAGGCACGCGCGAGGATTCGCAACTACTCCTGGCCCGGCAACGTCAGAGAGTTGAAGAACGCTATCGATGGCGCCGTGGCGCTTGCCGAGGGTCCGGAGATTTCCGTTGACATGCTCGGACTGCCGAAAGAGCCGGTCGAGGAAGCCGCGCCTCAACAAAGCGGCTACCACTGGAAGATGGAGCAGTACCGGCGTCGACTGATCGGTAAGGCGCTCCAGGAGTCCGGCGGCAACCAGGCCAAGGCAGCCCGCGCTCTAGGCATCAGCCGGCAGGCCCTGTCGTATCTGGTGCGAAAGCTCAACTACGAGCCTCTGACGGAAGACTGATCTTCCCCTCGTTACGGGCCGTCGGTTCTGGTCTTCTGCTATCGTGGCGCTTCGATTGTGATCTTCCTGTAAGGGAACGAACCGGAGCGCCACAGGGCGGCGCAAGGAGAACTTCGTGAGTGCAGCGGCTGCTGGAAGAAAGAAACTGTTGACGTTGGGCGAAGTCGCTCGTCGGGCCGGTGTGTCGATGGCGACGGCGCTGCGGTACAAGAAGCTGTACCAGGACCGGATTTCGTCCGAGGGAACGGGGCGCAAGCAGCGGTATCCGGTGGCGGCCGTCCGGGAGTTCAAGGCGCTCAAGAACGAACGGTCAACGAAGCGCCGGGGGAAGAAGAAGGCCGCGACGCAAGCGGCAGGAACCCAGGCGAAGGCCGCGGCTGGCGGTCCCTCCCTGTTGACGCTGTCCAGCATCAGCCAGCAGACGAAGATCTCCTATCCGACGTTGCAGCGTTACGTTCGGCTGTTCGGCGATCGGATACCGCACGAGGGTGAGGGCCGCAAGCGGCGTTACCACCCGGATTCCGTCGCGGTGTTCCGCGAGCTTCGCGCGGAGAGCAAGCCTGGCCGCAAGCCGAAGGCGGCGCCGGCGGCGAAGTCGCCGGCACGAAAGAAGTCGCCGCCCCGGAAGAAGCGAAAGGCGCGGGCGGCGAAGGCTCAGCCCGCCGCTCCGAAGCTCCTGACGCTTACGGCGGTCGGTCAGCAGACGGGAATCTCCGGTCCGACGCTGCAGCGCTATCTCAAGTTGTACGGTGACCGGATACCGCATGAGGGCGAGGGCCGCAAGCGGCGCTACCACCCGGAGGCGGTGGCGGTCTTCCGCGAGATCCGCTCCCGGAGCATGCGCGGCCGGAAGCCGAAGGCCAAGGTTGCTGCGGCAGCGAAGACGCCGGTGCGAAGAAAGCGAAAGGCCAGAGCTGCCAAGGTCAGGCGCCAGCCGGCGGCCGCGGCGGCCGGCAGCGTGGAGGCGCGGCTGGCGGCGCTCGAGGCCCAGGTCAGCCTGGTGCTGCAGAAACTGGACCAGCCGATCACGGTCACGCTCAATCGCTGACCAGGCGTGGCAGCGTCCCAGCCGCCGTCCGGCGGCCGACCGCCGCCGCTCTAGCCCAGGTGGTCCCAACCGCCGCCGGGCAACGGCTCGAGAGTTCCGTCGACCCGGCGCAGCCTCAGCCCTGGCTGGGCCGTGATACGGCCGACCGGCCGGCACCGGGGATGGCGGAAGTCGGCGTCTGGCGGCAGGGTGAAGAGAAGAACGTAGTCTTCGCCCCCGGCGAGAACCAGCTCGAGTGGATCGCGGCCCACGTGATGGGCGAGGTGGCGGGCATCGGCCCGGAGGGCGAGCGCGCCTTCCTCGAGTTCGCACCCGACGCCGCTGCGCCGGCAGAGGCGCGCCGCGTCCGTGGCCAGGCCGTCCGACACGTCGATGGCGGCCCCGACCGGCGACCGGCGCCCCAGCACCAGGCCCAGTTCGAGCTGGGGCCGCGGCTCCAGGTGGCGGCGAAGGACCCGGCTGGCGACGCGGCTCCGCCCGTCGGTTAGCCCCTCCGGCAGGTTGGCGCGGCGCCCCGCGATCCGGGCGCCGAGGCGGACCAGCTCGAGTCCCAGGGCAGACTCTCCGACCGGTCCACCGATCCAGAGGCCGTCATCGGCACGGGCCGCGTCGCGGGTCAGGGGCGAGCCTCCTTCGGGTATCTCGCCGACGACGGTGAGACTGGCGTCGAGCCGGCCCGTCGTCGTCGGCCTGGCGGTGTCGCCGCCGATCAGTTCGACTTCGTACCGGCGGCCGGCGCGGACGAGGGCGGCGAGGAAACGACGGGCGGCGTGCTCTTCGTCGATGCCGAGCGCGACGAGCATCCACCGCGGCACGGCCCCGGTGGCGGCGAGGTCCGAGAGACTGACGGCGAGCAGTCTGCGGGCGGCGACCGCGGGATCGAGATCGATCGGAATGTGGACGCCGGCGCGCTGCGTGTCGACGCTGAACGCGTACTGCCGCTCGCCGAGCGTGAGCAGGACGGCGTCGTCGCCGATTCGATCTCCGGCGCCCGCGTAACCCGCGAGCCAGGCGATCAGCCGGTCTTCGCCGCCGGCCATGACCGCTCGTGCTCCGGATCGAGCAGCGCGGCTTCCATTACCTGATCGACGTGTTCGACGAACAGGAGTTCGAGACCTCGCGTCACTGCGGCGGGTATCTCGGGAAGGTCCCGCCGGTTTCGTTCCGGGAGGACGACCTTGCGAATTCCGGCTCCGCGCGCGGCCAGCAGCTTCTCCTTGAGACCGCCGACCGGAAGCACTTCGCCGCGCAGCGTAATCTCGCCGGTCATCGCGACTTTGTGATCGATCATGCGCCCGCTGCAGACCGAGACGATGGCCGCGGTAATGGTGACGCCCGCGGAGGGGCCGTCTTTCGGAACGGAACCGGCGGGGACGTGAATGTGAAGATCGTGGTTACGGAAGAAATCACGCCCTCCGGCGCCCGGACCCGCGGCGTACGTGGTGCGGGCGCAACTCAGAGCTGCCTGGGCCGACTCCTTCATCACGTCGCCGAGCTGGCCGGTGAGAATCAGCTTGCCTCTGCCCTTCGGCGCCGCGACCTCGATCAGCATGAGATCCCCGCCGGAGGCGGTCCAGGCGAGTCCGGTCGCCACGCCTACACGGTCGCGGTCGAGCAGTTCCTCGCTGAAGTGACGCGGTTGTCCGATCAGGTTCTTCAACCGGGCCGGCGTCACCCTCAGTTCCCGGCCATCTCCGCGCGCTACGCGTACGGCCGCTTTCCGGCAGAGAGTTGCGAGTTCGCGTTCGAGATTGCGTACACCGGCCTCCTTCGTGTAGCCGCGAATGAGGCTGCGGAGCGCGGGGGTCGTGATGGTCAGGGCGCCGGCCGGCAGACCATTCTCGTCCGTGGCTTTCGGTAACAGATGCCGGCGCGCGATCAGCACCTTTTCGTCTTCGGTGTAGCCGGAGAGTCGCAGCACCTCGAGGCGATCGAGGAATGCGGGCTGAATGGGTTCGAGCAGATTGGCCGTAGCGATGAACAACACGCGTGAAAGGTCGTACTCGACTCCCAGGTAGTGGTCCCTGAAGGTTGAGTTCTGCTCGGGATCCAGCACTTCCAGCAGCGCTGAAGCCGGATCGCCCCGGTAGTCGGCGCCCAGCTTGTCGATCTCGTCGAGCATGAAGACGGGATTGCCGGTTCCTGCCTGATTCAGGCCCTGAATGATGCGACCCGGCAACGATCCGACGTACGTGCGGCGGTGGCCGCGGATCTCGCCCTCGTCGCGGACGCCACCGAGCGAAATGCGAACGAACTTGCGGTCGATCGCGCGCGCAATGGAACGGCCGAGCGACGTCTTGCCGACCCCCGGCGGACCGACCAGGCAGAGGATCGGACCCTTGGCGTCCGGCTTGAGCCGCCTGACCGCCAGGTACTCGAGGATCCGCTCCTTGACGCGATCCAGGTCGTAGTGATCTTCATCGAGCACGGTGCGGGCGTGGTCGAGGTCGATGCGATCCTCGCTCAGGGTCGACCAGGGGAGGCCGGTCAGCCAGTCGAGGTGGGTGCGGATGGTCGCGTTCTCGGCGCTGTCGGGAGAGCTTCGCTCGAGCCGTCTCACCTGGCGCTCGACTTCGGCGGCCGCCTCCTCGCTCAGTCCCTTCTCCTCGATGGCTTGCACGTACCTCTGGATGTCTCCGTGGAGGTCGTCGCCCTCGCCAAGCTCGTCCAGGATCGCGCGCTGCTGCTGGCGAAGGAAGTACTCACGCTGGCTGCGGTCCATCTCGCTCCGGGCCTGGGCCGAAATCCGCTGCTGCATGCTGAGCAGTTCGATCTCCCTGGTCAGTAGGTCGCCCACCTTTCGCAGCCGCTGGATCGGCGGCGTCGTCTCCAGCACGAGCTGGGCTTCGTCCACCCGCAGGTCGAGGTTGCTGGCCGCCAGGTCCGCCAGCCGGCCCGGGTGATCGAGATTCGCGGCGATCACCATGACCTCGGAGGAGATGTCCTTGCCCAGGTTGACGGCCGTCTCGAGACCCTCCTTGACGCTGCGCACCAGCGCTTCCGCCTCGAGGCCGTGGTGAGGTTCGCCGGCCTCGTCCACTTCTTCGACCCGGGCTCGAAGGAAGGGCTCGGTCTGGCTCAGATAGCGAAGGCGGGCCCTGGCGAGACCCTGGATCAGGATCCGCACCCGGCCGTCGGGCAACTTCAGCATCCGCATGATCTGAGCGGCGGTGCCGATCTCGTGGAGGTCTTCCTCTTCGGGCTCCTCGATCGATCCGTCGCGCTGGGGGGCGAGCAGGATGACCCGGTCGCCGTTCAGCGCGTCCTCGACCGCGAGCATGCTCGGGTCGCGACTGATCGAAAGCGGCAGGATGATGTAGGGGAAGATGACCGCGTCCTTGAGCGGCAGCACCGGCAGGACGTCGGGCAGCAGGATCGCGTCCGCCTGCTCATCGACCGGGTTCTGGGCCATGGGGTCACGCTACCAGCCCCAGGCACGCCGCGGGACGGTCTGCGGATGCCGCTCTTCAGTCCTTGCGTGACGCTTCGAGGAGCACCCGCAGCTCTTCCATGAACTCGTCCACGTCCTCGAACTTCCGGTAGACGGAAGCGAAGCGGACGTAGGCCACCTGGTCGAGCGTCTTCAGACGGTCGATGACGAAGTTGCCCAGCTCCGAGGTGGAGATCTCCCGGTCCTCCTTGCGGTGAAGCAGGGCTTCGGCCTCGTCGACGATCTCTTCCAGCGCCGGCAGGCCAACCGGCCGCTTTTCGCACGCCTTGAGGAGGCCGCCGAGGAGCTTCTGCCGGTCGAACTCCTGGCGCCGGCCGTCCGACTTGACGACACGGTAGGCGATGTTCTCGATCTGCTCGTAGGAAGTGAACCTACGGCCGCAGTTCAGGCACTCCCGCCGGCGACGGACCGTCTCGCCGCCACGCACGTCCCGCGAGTCGACCACGCGGTCATCGTTGGCGCCGCAGAATGGACATCTCATGCCGACCCCGGAACGCTACCACCGGGTAGAATGCCGCTCCCATGAGCCGCGTCAACGACCAGCTCAGCGACCGGGACCGCGAGATTCTGCGGGAGGTGATCCAGACGTACCTGTCGTCGGGTGAACCCGTGTCCTCGCGGCGGGTCGCGAAGGACCGCCAGATCCAGTTGTCCGCCGCCACGATTCGCAACGTGATGGCGGACCTCGAGGACATGGGCTACCTGCGGCAGCCGCACGTCTCGGCGGGTCGGCTGCCGACCGAGGCCGGCTTCCACCTGTTCATCGACGACCTGATGTCGGCGGAGGTGGTGAGCGACGACGACCGGCGGCTGATCGACGATCGGCTGACGACCGCGGGGAGTACCGGCCAGGAACTGACCGAGGAGACGTCGAGGCTGCTGTCCCAGCTCTCCCACCACGTCGGCGTCGTCCTGACACCCGCCCTCGGTTCGGCGGTGATGAAGGCGATTGAGTTCGTGCCGCTCAGCGGGCGCAAGGTGCTCTGCGTGGTGGTCGCCGAAACCGGATTCGTCGATAACAAGCTCGTCGTCACGGACGAGCCGATCCCGCGCGAAGACCTGGTGCGCATTTCGAACTACCTGACCGAGAACTACAGCGGACGGACCCTCTTCGAGATCAGGGAGGAACTGCTGCGACTGATGAGCGACGAACGCGCACGGCTCGACGAGTTGCTTCGGCGGGCGATCGAGCTCGCCCGGGACGGCATGAACATCGGCCACGCACCGTCGCTCGTGGTGGACGGGACGCACAGCCTGTTCGATGCGGGACCCGGCATGTCGCGGATCGAGGGGATGTTCCAGATGTTCGCCGAGCGCGCCCGGCTGGCCGGTCTGCTCAACCGCTGCCTCGACGCGGACGGCGTGCGGGTGGTCCTGGGCCAGGATTCGAGGCTGACCGAGGAGCTCGGCTTCGGTCTGGTCGTGCGGAGCTACAAGGCGGGCGACGGCGTCGCCGGATCGGTCGCCGTTGTCGGGCCGGCGCGCATGGAGTATCCGCGGATGGTGCCCTTGGTGAACTACCTGGGCGAACGCCTGTCCGAGGCGTTGACCCGGCGGCTGTAAACAGGGACCTGGCCGATGACGATCGAGGCGAAGGAGAGCCCGGACTCTCACGTGGAGGACCAGGGCCGCGACGGGACGCTCGCGGGCGAGGAGACCCCGGTGGATCGTGACGACGCCGCGCCGGATGTCGAGAGCGAGCTTCGGGCCGCACTCGCGGCGGCGAGCGAGGAAGTCGACCGGCTGCGGCGCGCTGCGGCCGAGTTCGACAATCTGCGCAAGCGCGCCGAGCGGGAGCGGCTCGAGTCGCGCTGGAACACGGCTGCCGGTCCGCTGCGCGAGTTCCTCGGCGTGGTCGACAACCTGGACCGGGCGCTTCAGGCTGAGGCGTCGGCGGACGATCTGCGCGCAGGAGTCGAGATGATCCGGCGTCAGATGGCGGACCTCCTGCGACGGTTCGCAGTCGAGCCGGTGGAGGGTGTGAACGCGCCCTTCGATCCGAACGTCCACCAGGCGGTGGCGCGGGAAGAGAGCGCCGATGTCGAGGAGCCCACCGTCGTGCAGGAGTTGCAGGCCGGCTACACGATGGAGTCACGGCTGCTGCGCGCCGCGATGGTCCGGGTCGCCGTGCCGTCGTCGCCGGCGGCTTCCCGGGAAGCAGGCCCCGAGGAGGACACCGGGGCTGAGGCGGACGCGGCGACCGGCGGCGGCGCCTGAGACACGTCATGCCGCGTGACTACTACGAGGTCCTGGGCCTCGACCGTTCGGCAACCCTGCAGGAGATCAAGTCGGCGTATCGCAAGCTGGCCGTCCGCTACCACCCCGATCGCAACCCGGGCGACAGCGCCGCCGAAGAGAAGTTCAAGGAGGCGGCCGACGCGTACGCCGTGCTCTCGGATGTCGACAAGCGGCAACGCTACGACCGCTTCGGGCACCAGGCCACTCCGGGCGGCGGCGGCTTCGACCCCACGATCTTCGCCGACTTCTCGGACATCTTGGGAGACGTCTTCGGCTTCGGCGGTCGCACCGGCGGCCGCCGCCGGCGCGCCGGCGCGGATCTTCGCTACGACCTGCGGATTTCGTTCGAGGAGGCGGCCTTCGGAGTGGAGCCGAAGCTGCGCATTCCGCGGCTCGAGCGCTGCGAGACCTGCGGCGGCAGCGGCGCGGCCCCCGGGACCGGTCCCATCGCCTGCCGCATGTGCGGCGGCCGCGGCCAGGTCCAGTACAGCCAGGGCTTCTTCTCCGTCGCTCGCACCTGTCCCGACTGCCGCGGGGCGGGGAGCGTCATCCGGGATCCCTGCCCCGATTGTCGGGGCCAGGGGCGGAGCGAGCGGCAGCGCTCGATCCAGGTTCGGGTGCCTGCCGGCGTCGATACCGGCTCCCGCCTCCGACTTCCCGGCGAGGGGGAGCACGGCCGGAACGGCGGTCCGCCGGGCGACCTCTACGTGGTGATCGGAGTCGAGCCGCACGAGCGGTTCAGCCGGCGCGATGCCGACGTCCTGAGCTCGGTCACCATCGGCTTTCCGCAGGCGGTTCTCGGCTGCACGGTGGACGTGGAGACCCTCCATGGCACGTCCGAGCTGGAGGTTCCGCCGGCCACCCCCCACGGTTCGACCTTCGTGCTGCGGTCCGAGGGAATCCCCCGGATCGATGGCCGCGGCCGCGGGAACCACATCGTCGAGGTGCGGCTCAACGTGCCGAGGCCGCGGGACCTCTCCGAGGATGAGCTCGAGCACCTGCGGGCGCTGGCCGAACTCTCCGGGCACGGCGACGGCACGATCCGCGACGACCGTGGCCTGTTCAGTCGAGTGAAGGACCTCTTCTCCGGACACGAGTCGGATACGGATCCCGCGGCCGGCGGCGGCGGGAAGGCGGAGCGAGGTTCCGAGGCCTGAACCCTCGGACATGATCCACCTGCTGACCGAAGCCTCTGATCTCGCTCGTGGAACGATCGAGGTCGAAGGCGCCGACTACCGCCATCTGTTCCGAGCCCGCCGGCTGAAGGTCGGCGACCAGGTGCGCCTCGTCGATGGTCGCGGATCGGCTCGCTGGTCCGTGGTGAACGAGGTGACCGCGCGGCGGGCGGTCCTGCGGGTCGAAGGCGCGGCGCCGGTGTTCGAGCCGCCCCGGCGCGTGGCGCTGTTCGTGGCCGCCGTGCGGCCGGAGCGGGCCGCCTGGCTGGTCGAGAAGGCGACGGAACTGGGATTGCGCGAACTGCGGTGGCTGGTCTCGGAGCGCACCAGCCGTTCCTTGCCGGAACGGGCTCTGGAGCGTCAGCGCCGGGTCGCGAAGTCGGCGCTCGAACAGAGCGGAGGCGCCTGGCTGCCCGAGATCGGCGCGCCCGTCCCGCTCGGGGAGGCGCCGATCGGGGCCGGGTCGGTGGCGCTGCATCCCGGCGCCGCGACGCCGTTCATGGCCGTCGCGGGATCAGCGGAAGCGGTCGTGGTGGGCCCCGAGGGCGGCTTCAGCGAGCGGGAGATGGAGGAACTGGCCGGGCGCGGTGCGATTCCAGCGCACCTCGGACCCCGCGTGCTGCGGACAGAGACGGCCGCGGTGGCCGCGCTCGCCGCTGCCCTGACCGCGACGCCGTGACGGCGCTATTCTCCGCTGGAGGAATGACGTGCGGAACTCCCAGTCCACTCGAGGAACGCCCAATCGAAAGCGGGCGCCGAAGCCGGCGTACGACCGCGCGCTCGATCTGCTGGCGCGGCGTGCGCACTTTGCGGCCGAACTGGGCGCGAAGCTCAGGCAGCGTGGCTACACGGCGGCCGAGGTGGAGAGCGCGGTCGAACGGCTGACGGATGGCGGTCACCTGAACGAAGGCGAGACCGCGCAGATGCTCGTGCGGTCGCTGAAGCGCCGGGGCTACGGTCGGCGGCGTCTCGAACTCGATCTGCGGAGGCGTGGCGCGGACGAGGCGGCGGCCAGTGCGGCGCTCGAGACGGTGGACGACGAGGACGAACTGGAGCGGGCAGCGGGCGTGGCGGCCCGCTTCCGGTCGAGTCATCCTTCCCGCGATACCGCCGCCCTGGCCCGGCACCTGGAACGCCGGGGCTTCCTTCCCCGTACTATTGGCGCCGTCCTGTTCGACGCGGCCGACGACGCGGTCGCGGAACCGGAGATGCAGGGCCAAAGCTCATGTTGAGTCGGGACATCAGGCGAAGCTTCATCGACTTCTACGGCGGTCGCGCACACGCGGAGGTGGCGAGTTCGCCCCTCGTGCCGCGCGACGATCCGACCCTGCTGTTCGTCAATGCCGGGATGGTCCAGTTCAAGAACTACTTTCTCGGCGTCGAGCAGCCGGACTCGCCGCGCGCGGTGACCTCGCAGAAGTGCCTCCGGGTGTCCGGCAAGCACAACGACCTGGAGAACGTCGGGCCCAGTCCCCGGCACCACACGTTCTTCGAGATGCTGGGGAACTTCTCCTTCGGCGACTACTTCAAGGAAGAGGCGATCGCGTCGGCCTGGGAGCTGGTCACCGGTCCGTGGGGCCTCAGGCCGGAGCACCTGTTCGCCACCGTGTTCGAGGACGACGACGAAGCCGAGGACCTGTGGCTGCGGATCTCCGGCCTGCCGCCGGAGCGGGTCCTGCGCTGCGGCGAGAAGGACAACTTCTGGGCGATGGGCGAAACCGGACCCTGCGGTCCGTGCAGCGAGATCTTCGTCGACACGGCGCCGGATCTCCCCAAGGTCGGCTGGGAGGAGGGAGAAGGTTCGGGGCGCTATCTCGAGATCTGGAACCTCGTCTTCATGCAGTTCGAGCGTCACGAGGACGGCCGGAGCGAGCCGCTGCCGAACCCGTCGATCGACACCGGCGCGGGGCTCGAGCGGGTGGCCGCGGTGCTTCAGGGCGTCGACTCCAACTACGACACGGATCTGTTCGGCCCGATTCTGACCGCGGTGGCGGGCGCGGCGGGGAGCGACTACGGCCGGGATCCGGAGGCGGACGTGTCCATGCGGGTGGTCGCCGACCACCTCCGGGCGGTCGGCTTCCTGCTCGGCGACGGCGTCCTGCCGAGCAACGAGGGGCGGGGCTACGTGCTACGCCGGCTTCTTCGCCGCGCCTCGCGCCACGGCATGAAGCTGGGCTTCGAGGAGCCCTTCATGGCCTCGCTGCTGCCGTCGCTCGAGGAGACGTTCGCCGGCCACTACCCGGAACTGGAGAAGGCCCGCGAACCGTCCTCGGCCACGGTCACCGCCGAGGAGACCCGGTTCCTGGAGACGGTCGCGGTCGGCGCCGGGAAGGTCCAGCAGGCGATCGAGGAGGCGCGTGCCGATGGCGGGTCCGTGCTCGGCGGCGAGCAGGTCTTCCGCCTCTACGACACGTTCGGCCTGCCGATCGAGTCGGTACGGGAGATTGCCGAGGAGGAGCAGTTCTCGATCGACGAGGAGGGGTTCGAGGCGGCGCTGGCGCAGCAGCGGGAGCGCTCGCGGGCTGGGACGAAGGCAGCGGGTGTCGTCGAAATCAAGCTCCCACCGCTAGCGGGGGCGGCGGGAAGTACGAGCATCGCCGTGAAGACGGTTCAGCCTGAGATCGAGTTCGTCGGCTATGGGCAGTTGGAAGCGGAGGCCCAAGTCCTGGGCTTCATGGCGACTCGGGAGGTGCAAACGGAAGCCACTCAACAACTCGCCGGTTCTGGGTTTGCCGTGTTCGATCGGACTCCTTTCTATGCCGAGGCAGGTGGACAGGTCGGCGATGTCGGATTGGTGACGGGACCCGATGGCGAGGCGCGAGTCGTGGATACGCAGCGTCAGGGTCCCTACGTCCTGCATCAGTTAGAGATCACAGACGGCGCCATCGAAGCCGGTACCGACGTGAAACTCGAGGTCAACCGCGAAAAGAGGGAAGCCACACAGCGCCACCACACCGCGACCCACCTCCTGCACGCGGCCCTGCGCCAGCACCTCGGCGCCGGGGTGCGTCAGGCAGGTTCCCTGGTTCACCCGGACCGGTTGCGCTTCGATTTCACGCACGGCGCCCCGGTCACGGAAGAGCAGCAGGAAGCGATCGAGGACACCGTCAACGAGTGGGTGCGGCGCGCCGTGCCGCTTGAGATCGGCGAGCGTTCGTACGACGAGGCGGTGGCGGCCGGCGCGATGGCCCTGTTCGGCGAGAAGTACGGCGACCGCGTGCGCACCGTCGAAGTGCCGGGGTTCAGCCTCGAGCTCTGTGGCGGCTGTCACGTCGGTAACACGGGCGAGATTGGCCCGGTGGCCCTGGTCGGCGAGCGCGGCGTGGCGGCCGGGGTCCGCCGGATCGAGGCGCTCGCCGGCGACCGCGCCGACCGGTTGCGCCGGAGTCAGGCGCACTTGCTGGCGACACTCGAACGCGAGATCGGCGCCGACGGAGAACACGCCGCGGCCGAGGTGCGAGCGCTCAAGGAGCGGCTGCGCGAGGTCGAACGGGAGCTGTCCCAACTCAGGCTCGGCGTGCTCGCCGGCGGAGGCAAGCCAGCTCCCGGTCAGGAAGACGGCGGCGACACGCGGTCCATTCGCGGCGTCGAGGTCGTCCTGCGCGAAGTGCCGGTCTCGAACGTGGGCGAGCTTCGCAGCCTCGCTGATGTGCTGCGGGGCCGTTTGGGATCCGGTGTCGTCGTGCTCGGCGCCCGGGACGACGGCAAGGTGAAACTCGTCGCCTCGGTAACGAAGGACCTCCAGGACCGGATCGACGCGGCGGCCGTGGCGCGAGCCATGGGATCTGCGATCTCGGGAAGCGGCGGCGGCCGCCGTGACTTCGCCCAGGCGGGAGGCCGGGCCGACAACCTGAATTCGGCCTTCGCCGCCGCCGAACGGCTCATCGAAGACAGCCTGAGCAGCGCGAACTCCTAAGGGTGCCGGAGGCAGGAAACGTGACCGGGCGGGAAGCGGAACGGCAGCGGCCCGCGACGGGGGCGTTGCTGCGCGCCGGGCTCAACCTGCCGAACGCGCTGACGCTGAGCCGTATCCTGATCGTCCCGCTGCTCGTCGTCGTCCTGCTGACGCAGATCGAGGGCCGGGAGTTCATCGGCCTGGGACTGTTCCTGGTCGCTTCGCTGACCGACTTCCTGGACGGCTTCCTCGCCCGCCGGCGCAAGGAGGTGACGGCGCTCGGCAAGCTCCTCGACCCGGCGGCGGACAAGATCCTCACCTCGGCCGCGTTCATCTCCCTGGTCGGTCTCGGTCTGGCGCCGGCCTGGATGGTCGTCGTAGTCATCGCGCGTGAGTTCGCCGTCTCGTCGCTGCGTTCGCTGGCGGCGGCCCAGGACGTCGTCCTCGCGGCGAGCTTCGCGGGCAAGGTGAAGACGGTGACCCAGATCGTCGCCATCTCGCTGCTGATCATCTCGGACCAGCTCGGTTCGTTCGACCTGCTGGCGCCCGTGTCGCTGTGGGTGGCCCTGGTCGCGACGCTCTACTCCGGCATCGAGTACTTCGTGCGCAACGGCCGGCGCGTGCTCGAAGCGTTCGGGGCATCCCCGGAGCAATGACCGTGTGCTCCCCGGCCACGCCGGCGCTTCCCGTCGCCGGCGTGGAGCGGCGGCGATGATCCAGTCCGTCCTGGCCTGGCTGGCCGCCTTCGCCCGGCGCCGCCATCGGGCCGTGTTCCTGGCTGGGGCCGTGCTGGTCGTCCTCTCCGTGTGGTCGGCGACGCGACTCCGGTTCGACACGGAGATCCTGAATCTGCTGCCGAAGGACGACCCGGTGGTCACGACCTTCCGGTCGACCATCGAAGACTTCGGCAGCCTCGACTACCTGCTCGTTCTGGTCCGCCTGCCGCCGGACGTGCCGCTTGATCCGTACCTGTCGTTCGTGGAGGAGCTGGGCTCCTCGATGGAGGCGCTCGAGGAGATCGATTACGTCGACTACACCCTGGATGTGGAGGAGCTGGCCGAGACCTTCTTCGCCCACGCGTTCGTCTATCTCGACGAGAAGGGGCGCGAGGAGGTGGCGAGTCGGCTGACCGATGACGGACTCAGGCGAAAGGTCGAGGAGCTGAGCCGCCGGCTGGCCACGCCGGAGGGCCTGGCGCTTCGCGAACTGTTCCTGCTCGATCCGCTGGGCATCCACGAGGTGTTCCTCGATCAGTTCGAACTCACCCGCGGCGGCCCACCCTTCGACTGGGCGACGGGCTACTTCCTGTCCGACGACCGGTCGCGCGCGCTCCTGATCGCGCGGCCGGCCGAACCGGCGCAGGAGGTCGAGTTCGGCCGCCGACTGCTGGCGGAGGTGGAAGAGCTGGCCGCCGACCTCGGGAGGCGCTGGCCCGAGATCGGAGGTGAGGATCGGGACGGCGAACTGCTGCCGCTCCCCGACGTGGCCTTCGGCGGCACCTATGTGACGGCGGTCTCGGACGCGGGCACGATCGTGACCGGGCTGATCTCGAACATGGCCACTTCGCTGATCGGCGTCCTGCTCCTGTTCGCTCTTGCGTTCCGGCGTGTCGGCCTCATCGCCTATGCCTTCGTTCCGCTCGCCTTCGGTCTGGTGCTCGCTTTCGGCTTCGCCGGCACGGTGCTGGGTGAGCTGAACGCACTGACCAGCGGCTTCGCGGCGCTCCTGGTCGGTCTCGGGATCGACTTCGTCATCGTCTCCTACGGCCGCTACGTCGAGGAACGGCGCCGGGGCGCCGGCCTGGATGCGGCGCTGGTGGCGATGAGCCGCTCCTCGGGCAGGGCGGTCTGGACCGGCGCGATCACTACGGCGGCGACGTTCTACGCGTTCCTGGTGACCGATTTCGTGGGGCTTCGTCAGATGGGCCTCCTGACCGGCACCGGCATCCTGTTCTGCATGGTTTCGGTCCTCCTGCTGCTGCCGGCGATGCTCGCCTGGCGGGAAGATCACCGCCCGGCTTCGGGAAGGCAGCCCCGGCTGGTTCTTCATGGGCTGGGCGCTCGCCGCCTCGTGCGCTGGAGCTTCCAGCGGCCGCTCACCGTCATCTGCTGTTGCGTGGCGGTCACGGCGGCCGCCGGCGCCGTCGCTCCCCGGCTGGAGTTCGAGGACGCGATCCGGGAGCTTCGCCCGGAGGGAAACCCGGGCGTCGAGGTGGAGGACGAGGTTTCCGAGTACTTCGGCTCGGGGCTCCGACCGACGATGGTCGTGCTTTCGGGCGCGACAGAGCAGGAAGTCATGGAGCTCTCGCACCGGGCCGAAGAGGAGGCCGGAACCCTGGTCGACAGCGGCATCCTGACCGGCGTGAACGGCATCGGCAGCCTGGTTCCGCTGCCAGGCCGGCAGGCGGCGGCACACGAGTGGCTGGACGAGCGCCGGGACCTCTTCGAGCGGCAGCGGCTGCAGTCCCTGTTCGAGCGGTACGCGACGGAAGAGGGTCTTCGGGCGGCGCCGTTCCAGGCGGGCATCGACCTCCTCGCCGACGCCGCGGCGGACCGGACAACGGTGACGCTGTCCTCGCTGCGTGCCGACCCGGGGATAGAGCGGCTGCTGGAGCGCTACATGAGCCGGAACGAGAGCGAGCCGAAGCTCGTCGTCTACCTGTATCCGCCACCGGGTCAGTGGCGTCGCAGCGCGCCGCCCGGGGCTTCGGAGATGGTCGAGCGCCTAGGTCCCCAGGCGGCCCTGTCGGGGGTCAACGTGGTGGGCGAGAGGCTCCGGAACGGCATCCGGATCGACGCCGTCACCGCCTCGATCCTCGGCTTCGTCCTGGTGGCGCTGCTTCTCTTCCTGGACTATCGCTGGCTGCTGAGCACTCTTCTGTCCCTGTTGCCGTTGTCGGTCGGCGTGGTATGGATGCTCGGGGTCATGGTCCTGGCCGGGCTCGACATGAACTTCTTCAACGTCTTCGTCGTCACGATGATCATCGGCATCGGCGTCGACTACGGCGTCCACATGGTGCACCGCTGGCGTGAGATCGGCTTCGGCCCGGCGGCGCTCGAGGGCGAGCGGCTGGTAGAGGCCCTGGGCGAGACCGGCAAGGCGATCGTGCTCGCCGCCGCCTCGACGAGCGTCGGCTTCGGCTCGCTGGCGCTGTCGCACTACCCGGGACTTCGCTCGATGGGCATTGTCGCCATCCTCGGCGCGGTGGCCACGGCCCTGGTCTCGATCACGCTGCTGCCGGCCCTGGTGGCGCTCGGCTGGCGACGGCGCGCGGCGCGGGGAACCTGATGTTCGAGGGTCTGCAGGACAAGCTCCAGGGAGTCTTCCGCTCCCTGCGCTCGGAAGGCCGGATCTCGGAGGATCAGGTGCGGCGGGCCGTGCGGCAGATCCGCCTCGCGCTCCTGGAGGCCGACGTCCACGTCCGGGTGGTCCGCTCCTTCATCGCCCGGGTCCAGGAGTTGGCGCTGGGCGAGGAGGTGTTGAGCAGCCTGACCCCGGACCAGCAAATGATCCGGATCGTCCGCGATGAGCTGATCGCGGTGCTGGGGGAGCCGGGCGCGGAGCTCGAGCTCACGGGCCGGCCGGCGGTGGTGCTGCTCTGCGGCCTCCAGGGCTCGGGCAAGACGACGACCGCCGGCAAGCTGGCGGTGCGGCTTCGCGGGCAGGGCAGGAACCCGGTGCTGGCGGCCGGAGACCTTCAGCGGGCCGCGGCGGTGGAGCAGCTCAGGCAGGTCGGCGCCGCGGCCGGCGCCACGGTCATCGAACCCGGGGCCGGGGAGGATCTGCCGGCCTTCTCGAGCCGTGCTCTGGCGGCGGCTCGCGACGGCGGCTTCGACACGCTGATCTTCGACACCGCGGGCCGCCTGCACGTGGACGCGGAGTCGATGGCCGAACTCGTGGCGCTGGCGGACCGCGTCGACCCCTGCGAGACCCTTTTCGTCTGCGACGCGATGACCGGGCAGGACGCGGTGCGGAGTGCGGCCGCCTTCGCCGAGGGCGCTCCGCTCACCGGCGCGGTGATGACCAAGCTCGACGGCGACGCCCGCGGCGGCGCCGCGCTGTCGCTCCGGGTCGTCACCGAGGTGCCGCTCCGCTTCGTCGGCGTCGGCGAGAAGCTCGAAGACCTGGAGTCCTTCGCGCCGGACCGCATCGCTTCCCGCATCCTCGGCATGGGCGATGTGCTGTCCCTGATCGAGAAGGCCGAGCGGGTCGTCGACCGCGAGGAAACGGAGCGCCTCGCCGAGCGCATTGCGCGCCAGGAGTTCACCCTCGAGGACCTGCGCGACCAGTTGCGCCAACTGCGACGCATGGGGCCGCTGTCCCAGCTCCTGGAGCTTCTTCCCGGTCAGTTCCGCGGCGCCGACCTGGCGGGCGCGGTGGACGAGAGCCGCCTGGTCGCCATCACCGCGCTGATCGACTCGATGACGCCGCGCGAACGCCGCAAGCCCGCGATCCTGAACGCCAGCCGGCGCCGCCGCATCGCCCGCGGCTCCGGCCGCACCGTCCAGGAACTGAACCAGTTGCTCCGGCAGTACCGCCAGATGCGGAAGCTGATGAAGCGCACCCGGGGCAAGTGGATGCAGGGGATCCGCGGGACGTAAGTGGATGCGGCGCAGCGCTTGCCTTCCCGCACGCCGTTCTGCTGCTAGACTGCGCCGCTGCCTCGGCCCCGGCACTGCCGTGGAGCGGGCGCCTGAACGACCCGGAAGAATCCTGAACTCTGGAAGATCCTGACATGGTGAAGATACGACTCCGGCGCATGGGTTCGCGCCACAGACCCTTCTACCGCATCGTGGTGTCGGACAGCCGCAAGGTGCCGACGTCGGCGGTGATCGAGGAGGTCGGGCACTACGACCCCTGCAAGGACCCGGCGGTCATCCGGCTGAAGTCGGACCGCATCGACCATTGGGTGGCGCGCGGAGCGCAGCTCACTGACACCGTCCGCGGCCTGGTGCGGCGGGCGGCCGCGGCGAGCGCCGCGGAATCGTAGAGCGGTCCGCGGTCATGTCGGAGGTCGCCGATCAGCTCGCCTGCGTCGTCCGGTCGATGGTGGATCGCGGGGACGCGGTCCGCGTCGAGGAGATCGAGGAGGAGGACGCGATCGTCCTGCAGGTCGAGGTCGCGCCGGAGGAACTCGGACGCGTGATCGGCCGCCAGGGACGGAGCGTCAGGTCGCTGCGCGCCCTGCTGGAAGTCCGGGGCGCCGAGGCCGGCGAGTACTACGAGGTCGAGATCGTCGAACCCGACTGACAGTCAGGTGGCGGGCGGTCCGCACTCCCGAAGGGCCAGAGATGAAACAGCCGCCGCAGTCGACCGGTAGCGAAGGAGCGGAGATGGTGACGGTCGGCGCCGTCCTGCGTGCCCACGGACTGCGGGGCGAGGTGCTGGTCGACGCGGACAGCGAGAATCCGGACCGGTTCCGGAAGGGCTCCAGGCTTCTCGCCGAGGTAGGGGGCCAGGTCCGGCGGCTGGAGGTGGCGTCGAGCCGGCCGCATCGCGGCATGCAGCTCGTGCGCTTCGCCGACGTGACGGACCGCGACGGCGCGGAGGCGCTCCGCGGCGCCCTGCTCGAGGTGCCGGAGGACCAGGTTCCTGCGGCCGAGGACGGCACGTTCTACTACTTCCAGCTCGTGGGCTGCCGGGTCGTCGACAGGAGGCTTGGAGAACTCGGGGAGGTCGCCGCGGTGGTGGAGGACGGTGGCGGCGTCCTGCTCGACGTGGCGGCGCGTGACGGCGGCTCGGTGCTGGTTCCGTTCGCCGGCGCGCTGCTGCCGGAGATCGATATCGGCGCAGGCCTGATCAAGAGCGACCTGCCGGAGGGACTGATCGAGGTATGCGGATCGACGTCATAACGATCTTCCCCGCCGTCTTCCGGGAGTTCCTGGCGGCGAGCCTGATCGGCCGGGCGATCGCCGCCGGCCTGCTCGAGGTTCACGTCCACGACCTCCGCGACTACACGGACGATCCGCACCGGAGCGTCGACGACGAGCCGTACGGCGGCGGCGGCGGAATGGTGATGACCGCGCCTCCCTGGCTCCATGCCGTGCGCGCGATTGCCGGCGACGGCCCGCGGCCTCACCGCATCCTGCTCTCGCCGCAGGGTGAGCGCCTGGACGACGCCAGGGTGCGCAGCCTGGCGGGTGAGGAGCGGCTGATGCTCCTGTGCGGACGCTACGAGGCGATCGACGAGCGGGTGCGGATGCTGGTCGTCGACTCCGAGCTTTCCGTCGGCGACTACGTTCTTTCCGGCGGCGAGGTGCCGGCCATGACGGTCATCGAGGCGGTGTCGCGGCACATCCCCGGTGTGGTCGGCCGGCCGGAATCCGTCGAGAACGAGAGCTTCCGCTCGGGCCTGCTCGACCATCCGCACTACACCCGCCCGCGGACCGTCGAGGGAATCGACGTGCCCGAGGTGCTGCGATCCGGCGACCATGCGCGCATCGACGCCTGGCGGCGCGAGCAGGCGCTCGAAGCGACGCGCCGCAAGCGGCCGGACCTGCTGGCTGGAGACCCTGGCGGTCAAGAGGTTGCGCCCGGGGCGTCGAACAGGCGATAATCCGCCTCCTGCCGCTTCGCGATCCGCGGTCAGCAGCGACCGGCCGCGGGATGAGGGGAGTGAAGTTCGCCAGGAGACAACAGGGCGCGGGACAGGACTCGCGGCCGAGGTACAGGTGACACGCAATGCACGATCTACAGCAGGTTGAGCAGGAGTACGTGCGGGATGGCCTGCCGGACTTCCGGGCCGGAGACACGGTCAAGGTCCACGTCCGGGTCCGGGAGGGCGCCAAGGAGCGCATCCAGATCTTCCAGGGCGTGGTCATCTCCCGGCGCGGCAGCGGCACCCGGGAGACCTTCACCGTGCGCAAGGTCTCGGGCGGAATCGGGGTCGAGCGCATCTTCCCGCTCCATTCGCCGGTGATCGGCCAGATCGAGGTCGTTCGCCGCGGCAAGGTCCGGCGCGCGAAGCTCTACTACCTGCGGAAGCTCCGCGGACGCGCCGCCCGGATCGAGGAGCGTCGCGACCGCTGAAGGCGGCGGCGCTACTCACCGAGACGTATCGCCTGCGCCTGATGCGCGGGCTCGAGGATCAGTTCGCGGCGGCCGGCTATGAACTCGTTGCCGGGATCGACGAAGCGGGGCGCGGCTGTCTCGCCGGTCCGGTCGTGGCGGCGGCTGTCGTCGTGGGTCCGGACTGCCTGATTCCCGGCGTCAACGACAGCAAGCGGCTCTCCCGGAAACAGCGGGAACGGCTGGCGCGGACGATCAAGCAGAGGGCGGTGGCCTGGGCCACGGGCGTCGGCGACGCGGCGTTGATCGACCGCGTCAACGTGCTCGAAGCGACGCGCCGGGCGATGCGGCTGGCCCTGCGGTCGCTGGCCGTTCGACCCGCGGTCGCCCTGGTCGATGCCGTGCCGCTTGACGAGGTGGAAGTCCGCGGCGCCGCCGTCCCGACGCTGCCGCTGGTGCGGGCGGATTCGCTCAGCTTCGCGGTCGCCTGCGCCTCGATCATCGCCAAGACGGACCGGGACCGGATGATGAGGGCGTACGACCGGCAGTACCCGGGCTTCGGCTTCGCCAGCCACAAGGGCTACGCCTCGGAACGTCATCGCGCCGCGCTGCGCGAGCTGGGGCCGACGCCGCTTCATCGCCTCACCTTCCGCTCCGTGCTGCCCGAGCGGGGGGAAGAGACCAGAGGCTAGCGCCCCGAAACCCCTCGCAGGCTCGGTGTTTCGGCCCATCCCGTCCTCTCCCGGGAGCTTGCGCCTTGAGCTCACGCGTAGCGTTCTGCGGCGCAAGCTCCTAGGATCCCCTTATGCAAGGGAATCGCCTGCTGTTCCTGATCATCGGCGTGATCGTCGCGGTGGCGGCGGCGGTTCTCTGGTTCCTGCCGCGGGCGGAGCGGTTGCGTGCGCCGACCCTGTCGGCCGCCTGGGTCGGCGTCGAGGTCGGGGGCGACGGCGTGGCCAGGACGGGCGACATCGAGATGGCCGCCGGCCAGGGCTTTCGTCTGCACGCCGTGCTGGCCACGGAGCCGCGCCGCGGCGACGAAGCGGGCGAACCCGTTTACTACAGCGCCGTTCCCCAGGTCGAGATCGACGGTCGCCGGTTCGAGGCGCTTCCCCCGGAACGGATCGGAGGTCTGGGCTGGGTGCGGATGCTCTGGTTCAGCGTCGAGCACGGCGTTCCGTTCCGGGAGCTGGAAGAAGCCGCCGATGTCGAGCGTTTCGCCTACGAGCCCTTCTTCCGGCCCGAGTGGGGCAGTGCCTGGTCGATCGACGGCACGCTCGACGCCCACTTCGACGGTTGGCTCGAGAACGACGGTCCCGACATCGACCGGGACTTCGGCACCCTCCGCTACCAGGTCTGGGTCGAGGCCGCGATCGACGAGGACGCCCTGGTCCCGGATCAGCGCGTGAAGTCACCCGCTCCCCCCGACGGCACCCGGCTCGAGGCGCGGTTGGCGGGGGCGCTGGGTACCCCGTCGGCGGTCTTCGGTCTGCCTGGAATCCAGCGGGAGGGGGACGGATGGGACCCTTCGGCCGTCGCCCGGCTGCAGCAGCTTCACGACGACCGGCTCGCCTTCAGCCAGGTTTCCGTGCTGCGGGACATTCTCGCCGCGGGCGGCGTCACCTGGGAGGACCTGACATGGGAACTCGCGCCGCTCGACGGCAGCACCGCGTGGAGCGCTCCGGGCGGGGGTTCGCCGGCGCCGGGTGATCTCGTTCATGTCGGCGACCGTTGGGCCGTCCTGTTCGCGGACAGCGCCGAGGGCGCCGTCGGGATGCTGGACGGCGCGGACCTGTGCCTGGACTTCGACGCCGGCGCCACTGTGCGCCGGCTCGACCGGATCTTCACCGTGAACGAAGAAGGCGAGGGGGATGTCTTCGTGGCGGCGCCGGGGCGACCGTTCTGAGCCCGCCTCAGCCGGCCGCGTCGCCGGCTGAGTTCCTGATCGCTTCCTCCAGCCTGCCGCCGCGCAGCAGTTCGCTGAACACGTGGGGCTCCTGTCCGGGGCGGTAGAGGGCGTAGAACGGGATGCCGTAGCGGCCGAAGCTCGCCAGGTAACGGGCGATGTCGTCGTTCCGGTTGGTCCAGTCGGCCTTCATCGCGACCACTTCGTAGCGGTCGAAGAGCTCGGCCGTCTCGTCGGTCTCGAGCACGAGGCGCTCGTTCACTTTGCAGGTCGCGCACCAGTCCGCGGTGACGTCGACGAAGACCAGCCGGCCTTCGGCGGCAAGCGTCTCGGCCTGGACCGGGTCGAACGGCACCCAGTCCAGGACCTGCACGCCGCCTGCCGTGGCGCCGGGGCCGCGGGATTGGGCGGTCGCGCCGTTCGCGAGCAGCAGCACCAGGAGGGCCGCTGCGACCGCGCCGGCGCGACCGAAGACGCGCAGACCCGTCTTCTGGCTGCGGCTCTGCAGCCAGATGAACAGGGCCAGGGTGAGCAGGCCGATCTCCAGGAAGGCGAGCCGGGCGCTGTCCATCTGGGCCGCGAGCACGTAGAGCAGCCAGATCGTCGTGCCGGCGATCAGAAAGCCCATGACGCCGCGCAGCGTCGCCATCCACTCGCCGGGCCGTGGCAGCAGCCGCGTGGCGCGTGGCATGGCGGCCAACAGCAGGTAGGGAGTGGCGAGGCCGATGCCGACCGCGGTGAACACGAAGACGATCGTGGCCGCCGGCTGGCTCAGCGCGAAGCCGACCGCGGTGCCCAGAAAGGGCGCCGAGCAGGGCGTGGCCATCAGGGTGGCGAACACGCCGGAGAAGAAATGCCCGGAGTAGCCAGCTCCGCCTCCGGCCTGGTGGTTGGCGGCGGGCGCGGAGTGCGAGTGCGAGTGCGAGTGCGAGTGCCC
This sequence comes from Acidobacteriota bacterium, assembly GCA_028875725.1. NCBI lineage: Bacteria > Pseudomonadati > Acidobacteriota > Acidobacteriota bacterium. The sequence goes on along the minus strand of JAPPCR010000005.1, from coordinate 47,236 downwards.
CTCGTCCGCCGAATGCGTGTGGCCGCCTAGCCGGTTGGCGAGTGCGTGCGGCAACTGGATCTCGAACAGGCCCCAGACGTTCAGGCTGAACAGGGTGAGCACCAGGGCCAGGAAGGTCACGAACACGGGGTTCTGGAACTGGATGCCCCATCCGACCGCCTGCCCGGCGGAGCGGGCGAGCAGCGTCGCTCCGGCCAGCGCCCAGAACGAGACCAGGATGCCCAGGGTCGTCATCAGGGCGCCGCCGACGATCTCCCGGCGTGGCTTGCCGGACGCCTGAGCGAACCCGAAGAGCTTGAGCGAGACGATCGGCAGGACGCACGGCATGCCGTTCAGGATCAGGCCGCCCAGCAGTGCCGGGATCAGCGCGGCGAAGAGGCTCAGGCCCCCCGCGTTGTCGGGTGGCGGCGTTGGCGGGGCCGCGAAGGCGGGATGCCCGGTCGGCTCGCCGGTGGTTCCGATCTCGAGCGAGACCGTTGCCTCGGCCGTGATCGGCGGCAGGCACTGGATGTCGTCACAGGCCTGATAGAGGAGTTCGGCCGACACGTCGACGACACCGGCTGTCGCGTTCGTGGGCAGATCGAATCCCGCGTGGATCACCGCTTCGTGCTCATAGACCGCGAGGAGATCCTCCGAGAACCCGAACTGCCACATGATGTGGTCGGGATAGCGGACATCCGGCTGCGGCCAGTCGACGGGCAGCTCGAAGGCGATCTCGGTGGCGATCAGGTAATCGAAAGTCGGTGTGTGGCTCTGGATGTGCCAGCCGTCCTCAATGTTGATCACTGCGGCGATGCGCACGAAGTCGCCGGGGGCGTAGGAAGTGAGATCGGCAAAGGCCTCGAGCGAAGCCATTTGCGGCGTTCTGAACTGGCCGTTCGCCGCCACGGCCAGCGCCAGTCCAGCCGTGAGAAGGACGGCCGTTCCGAGCGCCTTGCTGCTGTTACGATCCTGTTTCATGCCTTCCGGTGAGCGCGAGTCGGCCACGATGGCGGTTACCCGGCGGGTAGCCGAGCTTCGCCGTGAGGGAATCGAGGTCCTCGACCTGGGTGCCGGAGAGCCCGACTTTCCCTCGCCCGGGACAGCCGTGAAGGCTGCGCAACGGGCTCTGGACGAGGGCCGGACGAAGTATACGGTGCTGGAGGGCACGGCCGAGCTGAGAGCCTTGCTGGCCGATCGCTACAGTGCGCAGGGCGCGCCGTGGAGCGCCGCCAACACGCTGGTCACGGTGGGCGCCAAGGCGGCCCTGTACCAGCTTGCCCGCGCGTTCCTTTCGCCCGGCGACGAGGCTGTCGTGCACACCCCGGCCTGGGTCAGTATTCCGGCCCAGGTGCGACTCGCGGGGGCCGAAGCCGTCACCGTGCCGATGGCGGCGGAGGACGGATTCGCCATCCGGGCGCAGCCACTCATCGCGGCAATGACGGAGCGGACGCGGGCGGTGATCGTGAACACGCCGTGCAACCCCACCGGCGCCGTCGCCTCCATCCTCGATCTCGAGCGCCTGGCTTCAGCCTGCGCAGAGCGGGGCGCGCTCCTGGTCTCCGACGAAACCTACGAGCGCTTCGTGTACGACGGCCGGCGGCACGCCAGCGTCGCGGCGCTGGCCGCCCGCTACCCGGACACGGCGGTACTGGTCGGTTCCTTCTCGAAGAGCTACGCCATGACCGGCTGGCGGGTGGGCTACCTGCTCGGTTCGGCCGAGGTGGTCGCGGCCGCGGCCGCCGTCCAGAGCCATGTGACCTCGAACGCGACCTCCTTCGCGATGGCGGGGGCTGAGGCGATCCTGGCGGAGGAGCCGCCCGAGTCGGCGGCGCTGGTCGCGGCCTGCGCGCGCCGCCGGCAGGTCGTGCTCCGGGAGCTGGAACGGGTGCCCGGAGTCGTCTGCCCGCCGCCGGCCGGCGCCTTCTACGCGTTTCCGGACGTGAGAGCCTGTCTCGACGAGGCGTGTCCCGACTCGGCTTCCCTCTGCCGCCGCCTGTTGGAGGAGGCTCGCGTCGCCACCACACCCGGCTCCGCCTTCGGCTGCGAAGGCCACATCCGCCTCTCCTTCGCCTGCAGCGACGAAGAGCTGGCTGCAGGGCTCGACGGCCTGGTCCGGGTCCTCGGCCGATCGATCGGGCGGGTCGTTCCGTCCGTTGCCGCGGGGGGTCGAGTGGGATGAGACCCCTGGCGCGCGGCCTCGCCTTTCACATGCTGACGCTGTTCGGAATCAGGGTGCGGATCCACTTCACGTTCATCCTCCTGTTCGTCTGGCTCGCCGTGCTGGCGCCCGACATGGGCAGCAGCGCGCTGCTGCTGACCTTTGTCGTCGTGGGCCTGTTGATGAGCGTCATCGTCCACGAACTCGGCCATGCCCTCATGGCGCGGCGGTTCGGCATCGAGACCCGTGACATCGTCCTCACGCCGGTCTGCGGAGTGGCCCGTCTGGACGGCTATCCCAAGGGCAAGGTCGAACTGGCAATCGCCGCCGCCGGTCCGCTGCTCAACCTGGTCCTGGCGGTCGTGCTCTTCGTCGGGCTGACGGTCGCGGGGCTCCCGCCGGTGGGCGCCGGAGCGGTGGTCGACGTGGCGTCGGCGCTCCAGTGGCTGCTGGTCGGCAACCTCTGCCTGTTCGCGCTGAATCTGCTCCCCGCGTTCCCGCTCGACGGCGGGCGCATCCTCCGCTCGGCTCTCTCGTTCGCCATGGGCCAGGAGCGGGCGACCAAGGTCGCCACCCGTCTGGGCATGGTCGTTGCCGGTCTGATCGGCCTGGCGGCCATCGTCCCCTGGCAGTTCGGCGTGGCGTTCAACCTGTTCCTGTTCCTGACGGCGTTCTTCATCCTGCTGGGCGCGAGCCGCGAGTCCTCCCTGGTCAAGACCCTCCAGGTGCTGCAGGGCCGCCGGGCGGCCGAGGCGATGATGACCCGCTGCGAGCGCCTGGCGCCCCAGGACACGATCGAGTGGGCGGTGCGCCTGCTGCTCTCGACCACGCAGCGCCAGTTCCCGGTGGTCGACGGCTGGGGCAGGGTGGCCGGCGAAGTGGATCGGGAGCGCCTGCTCGAGTCGGTGACCCGCTTCCCGGCCGACACGCCCCTGCTGGAGCTCATGAACCGGGACCCGCTGACGGTGGCGGAGGACTGCGACCTGCTGGACGTGCTCCGGGAACTGCAGAGTCCGGCTCGGGCGCTCTGGGTCGTTCGCGACCACGAGCTGCAGGGGATGCTCACGGCGGACGGGCTTTCGCAATTCGTCGAGGTGTGTCGCCGGCTGCGACATCGCGACGCGGGAGCAAGCACCTGAGTCGCCTCCAACTGGTAGAGTGGCGGCTTCCGATTCGCATGAACTGAGGGTGGGCGCGTGACGGACGACGCAAAGCGGTCAGGACTCTCTCGCCGATCGTTCCTGCGCAGCGGCGCCGCGGGCGCCCTCTCGGGCGGTCTGGCCGCGGGCCTCCTGACCGGTGAGGCCGCCGGCGCCGCGGCCGCGACCGACGCGGAAGCGCCGGAAACGGTCGGTCCGGGCCCAGTGGAGGTTGAACTCGAGGTGAACGGCGTCGCCCGCCGGCTGGCGGTGGAGCCGCGTGTCACCCTGCTCGACGGCCTGCGCGACCGGCTCGACGTGACGGGTCCGAAACGGGTCTGCGACCGCGGCACCTGCGGCGCCTGCACCGTCCTCGAGGACGGCCGTCCGATCTACGCGTGCAGCCGCCTGATGATCGAGTCCGCGGGACGCAGCATCACGACGGTGGAGGGACTGGGTTCGCCGGACGCCATGCACGACGTGCAGCAGGCCTTCGTCGAGAACGACGCGCAGCAGTGCGGGTACTGCACGCCCGGCTTCGTCGTGGCGACCGCGGCCTTGCTCGCGCGTCACCCGGCGCCATCCGAACAGGAGATCGAAGCTGGCTTGGGCGGCAATCTCTGCCGCTGCGGGACCTACAAGGGCATTCGCGCCGTGGTCGAGGGCGCCGTGGGTGGAGGAGTGAGCGGTGGCTGACTACTCTTGGCCCGAGGCGGACCGGAGGGCGCTGATCGGGTCGCGGCCGGCGCGGCTCGACGGCCCGGTCAAGTCGACCGGTTTCGCGAAGTACCCGTCCGACCAGAACCCGAGTGGCCTGCTGGCGGCGAAGATCCTGACCTGCCCGCATGCCCATGCCCGGATCGTCGGGATCGACACGTCCGCGGCCGAGGCGATGTCCGGCGTACGCGTGGTCCACGTGATCCAGGGAGAGGGCGCCGAGATCCAGTGGGCCGGCGACGAGGTCGCGGCCGTCGCCGCCGTCACCGAGGAGGTGGCGCGCGACGCGCTGCGGGCGATTCGGGTCGACTACGAGGTGCTTCCGCACTTCGTCACCGAAGAGAACCGCGATGGCGCGCCCGATGCCAGGGCCGCCGGTGAGAGGACCGAAGGCGACCCTGACGCCGCCTTCGCCGCCGCCCATCGCACGGTGGAGCGGACACTGGGCATGCCCCAGATGGCCCACATGTGCCTGGAGCCGCATGGCCAGGTCTGTTCCTGGGACGGCGACGAGCTGGAGGTTCACGCCTCGACGCAGGCGGTCTCGACCCTGGCCGGGCAGTTCGCGACGGAGCTCGGCGTGCCCGCGAGCCAGGTACGGATCCGGACCGAGTACATGGGCGGCGGCTTCGGTTCGAAGTTCTCGCCCGACCGCTGGGGCATCGTCGGCGCCGAGCTGGCGCGCAAGGCGGGAGCGCCGGTGAAGCTCTTCCTCGAGAGGGACCAGGAAGTGACCGTTGCGGGCAGCCGGCCGTCCGCTTTCGCCCGCATCCGGGCGGCGGCCGACGAGCAGGGCCGGCTCGTGGCCTGGGACTCGGACTCCTGGGGTTCCGGAGGCCTTCCGGGCACGGGCCAGACGCCCCTGCCGTACGTCTTCAGCAGGCTGCCGAACCGCCGCACCCGCCACACCTCCGTGCCGACGAACCTGGCTGGTTCCAGGGCCTGGCGGGCGCCCAACCATCCGCAGGCGTGCTTCCTGACGATGGCCGTCCTGGACGACCTGGCCGACGAGCTGGGTCTCGACCCGATCGACTTTCTCGAACGCAACCTGGACCTGACCGGCCGGGCCGACACCTACCGGGAGCAACTGGCGATCGCCGGCGAGATGACGTCCTGGAAGGAGCGCTGGCAGCCGCGTGGGCGAGCGCGCGAGGGCGCCGTCCACCGTGGGCTCGGCGTCTCCGTCCACACCTGGGGCGGCCGCGGCCACTCGAGCAACTGCGACGTGACCGTCCATCCCGACGGCGCGGTCGAAGCGCGGATCGGCAGCCAGGACATCGGCACCGGGACGCGCACGATCGTGGCCCAGGTGCTCGCCGAGACCTTCGGCCTCGAACTCAGCCAGGTACGGGTGTCTCTTGGCGACAACGTGTACCCGCAGTCCGGCCCGTCCGGCGGCAGTTCAACGGTCGGCGGAGTCACCGCCTCTACCCGGCGGGCCGCGCAGGACGCCCTGCGCGAGGTGCTCGTCCACGTGGCGCCGCGGCTCGAGGCCGAGCCGGAGCAATTGGTCGCCGGGGGTGGCCGTGTGTTCGTGGACGGGGATTCGGCTCGGGGGATGTCCTGGCGCGAGGCGGCGGCCCAGATCGGCGGCGCGCCGATCAGCGTTCAGGGCCGCAATCCCGGCCCCGGCCGGCTGATCTCCAGCGGCGTGGGCGGCGTGCAGATCGCCGAGGTGGAAGTCGACATCGAGACCGGTGTCGTGCAGGTCGAGCGGATGATCGCGGTCCAGGATTGCGGCCTGATCATCAATCGCCGGCTGGCGGAGAGCCAGGTCTACGGCGGCCTGATCATGGGCGTCGGCTACGCGCTCTACGAGGAGTGGATTCCGGATCCGGTGAGCGGCAGGCTCCTGAACGCGGACATGGAGTTCTACAAGCTCGCCGGTCTCGTTGATGTGGGGTCGCTCGAGGTTCACATGATGACCGGCCCGGGCTACGACGAGCGCGGCGTGATCGGCCTGGGCGAACCGCCGGTCATCTCGCCGGGCGCCGCGATCAGCAACGCGGTGGCGAACGCGATCGGCGTCCGCGTGCCCTACCTGCCGTTGACCCCCGACCGCGTGCTGGACGCGCTGGCCGGACGGGGAGGACCGGCCTGATGCGTCCGTTCGGTTACGCCGCGCCGGCGACCGTCGACCAGGCGGTCGGCCTGCTGGAAGCGGAGGGCAGCGAGGCGCTGGCCGGCGGCACGGATCTTCTGAGTCTGCTCAAGGACGATGTCGAACGGGTCGATCGGCTGGTCGCGCTTCGCGGCGTGCCGGGTCTCTCCGGAATCGAGCTCGACGGCGGCATGCTCCGCGTCGGCGCCATGACGACCCTGCAGGAACTGAGGGACCACGACGGCGCGATCGCGGCCCTGCCCGCTCTGGCCGTTGCGATCGACGGCGTCGCCAGCCCGCAGTTGCGGGCGATGGGCACGGTCGGCGGCGATCTGCTCCAGCGGCCCCGGTGCTGGTACTACCGCCGGGGCTACGGCCTGCTGGCGCTGGCCGCAGACGGCCGCTCGATGGTGACGGCCGGCGACAATCGCTACCACGCTATCTTCCCGGAAGGCGAAGCGCGTTTCGTCAGTCCGTCCAGCCTGGCGCCGCTGCTGGTCGCGCTCGGGGCGGAAGCAGTCGTTCACGGGCCGGCCGGTGAGCGCCGGCTGCCGGTGGAGGCGCTGTACCGTGCGCCCCTGAGCTCGGGAGAGCGTGAGAACACGCTGGCGCCGGGCGAGCTCCTGGTCGGCGTCGAAGCCACCGTCGAGGGATCTCGGTCGGCCGTGTACGAAGTCCGCCAGCGCCGCGCGCTGGACTGGCCGCTGATGGCGGCCGCCGTGTCCCTCACCGGCTCGGGACCGCGAACGGAGCGTGCGCGGATCGTGCTCGGCCACGCCGCGCCCGTGCCCCACGTGGCGACGGCGGCAGGCGACCTGTTGTCCGGGCGGGAACTGACGCCGGAGACGGTCGCCGCGGCCGCGAATGCGGCGGTGGAGGGCGCCCGGCCGATGAGCGGCAACCGGTACAAGGTCCAGCTTGCCCGAACCGCGGTACGGCGAGCGCTCGGCCGCGCCGCCGGGATGGAGATCTGAACGCGATGGCCGACCGTCCGCGCATTCCCCAGGCGCCGCAACTCTGCCGGAGGCTGCGCTGGAAGACGATGTTCATGGCCCTGGCGCCGGTGGAGCCGGGTACGGACGTCGACCCGCAGCACGAGATCGACGACGGCTTCGTCTGGTGTACGCACAGCATGAACTGTCTCGGACCCGACGGCGCGGTGGCCTCCCGGGAGGACTGCCGGGAAGGCAGGCGCTGCTTCGAGAGTTACGGCCCAAACCCCCGAAACCTGGCCCACGGAGACCTGCCGACATGAGATTCACTTCACGAGTTCTCTTCCCCGCTCTGTTTCTGATGGTCGTGCCCGCCGCCGCGATGGCGGCCGGAGTCTCGGGTATGTACGTCGAAGCCCGGACCGCCGACGTCTACACCGGTCCCTGTTTCGCGAACTCCGAAGTCGGGCTGGTCGGCAACGAGGCGATCATGGCCTGGCGGATCGAAACGGGCGGCTGGGACGGCGTCGATCTTTCGGGCCTCTCGGTGCTCGCGGTCGTACGGTCCGATGCGACTCTGGGCGATCCGTACGCCGAGTCGCGGGCCACGGAGTCCGTGCTGATCGTGGACGCGGCCGCGGACGGGCCGCAGCGCTCGGCGCTCGAAGGGTTCGCGCGCGGCATGGGGGGCGTCCTCCTTGCGGATGTGGCCCTGGTGGAAGCGGCGGACGTCACGTTCGATCTGCGGCCAAACGGGGCTGCCTCGGTCTCGGCGGGCAGGCTGGCCACGGTGAAGACGCGGCCGCTCGACCACCGGGACCACCTCTGCGGCAACGAGACGGTCTTCTATCCACCGCTGGCGCCGACGGACGGAGTCGTCCCCGGCGTCGCCATCGAGCACACCTGGCAGGGTCCGGGCCTGGGCGCCACCTGGAAGAGCCCCGGCAAGCGGAGCACCTTCGTGGGTCGGTTCAGCCGCTAGCACCAAGAGCCGTCGCCGCGCCCGGCGTCCCACTGATGATCATCAACAAGCAGCAGATCGGCGACGCCAGCCTGCTGGCGGTGGAGGGCGTGATCAAGCTCGGAGAGAGCGCCCGGTTCCTGGCCGATGCGTTGAAGCGAAGCCTCGCGGAGGGCGACGGCCATGTCCTGCTCGACCTCTCCGACGTCAACTACATGGACTCGACCGGCATCGGCGAGCTCGTCGGGTACCTGGTCAGGCTCCGCGCGGAGGAACGGAAACTCATCCTGGTCCGGCCTTCTGAACGGATCGTTCAGTTGCTGACCGTGGCCGGCGTCGCGTCGCTGTTCCCGACCTACGACACGGTGGAGGATGCCCTCGCGGCGGAGGCCGGCGGGACCTGAACGGAGATGGGGGCGCCCGTGCCGGCGCTCATGGCGGCCTGAAGACGGATCAGCCTTCGGGCGGGTCGAGGACGAAGGCTTCCGGCAGCAGTTCCTGCAGCGTGAACCGGCTCCAGTTGGCCGGGTCGTGGGTCCCGGCGGTGACCGACACGACCGGCAGGTCGCGACAGAACTCGGCCAGGGCGTCGCGGCACTGCCCGCAGGGCGCGCAGGGTGGCGCGGAGCCCGTGGCGATGGCCAGCGCCACAAACGATGTCTGGCCGTCCGCTACCGCGGCCGACAACGCGCCGCGTTCGGCACAGAGGGTCAGGCCGAGCAGACGGTTCTCCACGTTGCAGCCGACGTAGACGTTGCCGTTGGCGGCCAGCAGCGCGGCGCCGACCCGGAAATGGCTGTAGGGCGCGTGGGCGCGTTCCCGGCAACTGACGGCGGCGTCGACCAGAGTCTCCCAGTCGATGCCCTCCCACGTGGCGCCGCGATCCGGCGTCGGCAGGTGGAAGACGGGTTCCGCGCTCATCGTTGAAACCCTAGCAGCCCCGCCATGCCCCCTGGCTCGGACTGGAGGCGCGGAACGTGATACCCTGCGCCGCCGTGAGCGAACCCCCAGTCGAGCCGCCAGCCGGCGGTCAGGAGGTCGGCTGGCAGGACGGCGTTCTGGTCGTCCCGGATCGACCGATCGTTCCCTTCATTGAGGGCGACGGCATCGGGCCCGACATCTGGCGGGCGGCTCAGGCGGTGATGGACGCCGCCGTGGAGAAGGCGTACTCGGGCGAGCGCGCCGTCGCCTGGCTCGAGATCCTGGCCGGCGAGAAGGCCCTGGACGAGACCGGAGAGTGGCTGCCGGCCGCCACGGTCGACGCCATCCGCTACTACCGGGTCGCGATCAAGGGCCCGCTGACGACGCCCGTCGGCGGCGGCATCCGCAGCCTGAACGTGGCGCTCCGGCAGTTGCTCGACCTCTATGCCTGCGTCCGGCCGGTCCGCTACTTCGACGGCGTGCCCTCGCCGATGCGCGAGCCGGAGAAGGTCGACATGGTCCTCTTCCGGGAGAACACGGAGGACGTTTACGCGGGCCACGAGTGGCAGCAGGGGACGCCGGAGACGAAGGCGCTGATCGACTTCGTTCAGCAGAAGCTCGGCCGCGATATCCGCGCCGACTCCGGCATCGGGATCAAGCCGGTCTCGGTGACCGGGAGCAAGCGGCTTGTCCGCAAGGCGATTGAGTACGCCCGTGCCCAGGGCCGCAACAGCGTGACTCTGGTGCACAAGGGCAACATCATGAAGTTCACCGAGGGCGCGTTCAAGGAATGGGGCTACGAACTGGCGGCCGAGGAGTTCGCCGACTGCACCATCTCCGAGGACGACCTGTGGTCGAAGCACGATGGCCGCATGCCGAACGGGCGGATTTTGGTCAAGGACCGGATCTCGGACGCCATGTTCCAGCAGGTGCTGTTGCGGGCCGACGAGTACGACGTGATCGCGACGACCAACCTGAACGGCGACTATCTCTCGGACGCCCTGGCGGCCCAGGTCGGTGGTCTGGGCATGGCGCCGGGCGCCAACGAGGGCGACGGCGTCGCGCTGTTCGAGGCCACGCACGGCACGGCGCCGAAGTACGCCGGCCAGGACAAGGTGAACCCCTGCTCGGTCATCCTGTCGGGCGTGATGATGCTGAACTGGCTGGGCTGGAACGAGGCTGGCCGGTCGATCGAGAACGCGATCAGCCGAGCCATCCGGCAGAAGCGCGTGACCTACGACCTGGAGCGCCAGATGGAGGGCGCGACGCTGCTGAAGACCTCCGAATTCGGCCAGGCGATCATCGAAAACCTCGACTGAAGAGCCGCCGCCCGTGAAGATCCACGAGTTTCAGGCCAAGGGGATACTGCGCCGGTTCGGGGCTGCCGTGCCCCAGGGCAAGGTGATCGACGACCCCGCTCAGGCCGGGCCCATCTGCGAGGACTTCGGCGGCCGCTGCGTGGTCAAGGCGCAGATTCACGCCGGCGGCCGCGGCAAGGGCGGCGGCGTCAAGGTGGCTTCGAGTCCGAGCGAGGCGGAACGGCTGGCCGGTGAGATCCTGGGCATGCAACTGGTGACGCACCAGACCGGCCCCGAAGGCCAGCAGGTGCGCCAGGTGCTGATCGAGGAAGCCCTGGAGATCGACCGGGAGCTCTACCTGGGCGTGACCCTCGACCGGGCCGCCGAATGCCCCCTCCTGATGGCATCGCGCTCGGGCGGCATGGACATCGAGGAAGTGGCCCAGTCGGATCCCGACGCGATCCTGCGTGAGCTGATCGATCCGCTTCTCGGCGTGTTGCCGTTCCAGTGCCGGCGGATCGCGTCCGGGCTCGGATTCGAAGGCGGCACGGCGCGCCAGATCCAGTCGATCGTCTCCAGCGTGGTCGCGGCCTACCTCGAGACCGACGCTTCCCTGGTCGAGATCAACCCGCTGATGGTGGACTCGAAGGGCGATGTCTACGCCCTGGACGCGAAGATGAACTTCGACGACAACGCGATGTTCCGGCAGTGGGACGTCGCCGAGCTGCGGGACGTGCACGAGGAGAATCCGCTGGAGGTCGAGGCCTCCGAGCACGGCATCAGCTACATCAAACTGGACGGCAGCATCGGCTGCATGGTCAACGGTGCTGGCCTGGCGATGGCGACGATGGACATCATCAAGCTCTACGGTGCCGAACCCGCCAACTTCCTGGATGTCGGCGGCTCGGCTTCCCAGGAGGCGGTGGCGAGCGCTTTCCGGATCATCCTCTCCGATCCGGCGGTCAAGGCCGTGCTGATCAACATCTTCGGCGGCATCGCGCGCACCGACCGCATCGCGCGCGGCGTGGTCGCGGCGATCGACGAGCTGGCCGCCGAGGCCACGCCGGTGGAGGTGCCGGTGGTGGTCCGGCTCGAGGGCACGAACGTCGAGGAGGGCCGAGAGGTGCTGGAGCGGGCGGACTTCGACTTCCTCGTCGCCGACGGCATGGCGACCGCCGCCGAGCGCGCGGTCGAGGCCCTGGGAGGCTGAGCCGATGTCGATTCTGGTTGGCGAGAGCACGCGCCTGATCGTCCAGGGCATCACCGGCAGGGAGGGCCTGTTCCACGCGATGGGCTGCCGGGACTACGGCACCGAGGTCGTAGGCGGCGTGACGCCCGGCAAGGGCGGTTCGACCGTCGAGGGCTTTCCGGTCTGGGACTCGGTCGAGCGCGCACGGCGGGTGTCCGGCTGCAATGCGACGCTGATCTTCGTACCGCCGCCGTTTGCCGCCGACGCGATCATGGAGGCGGCCGACGCCGGCGTCGAACTGATCGTGTGCATCACCGAGGGCATTCCGGTTCAGGACATGGTCCGGGTCAAGGCCTTCCTCGGGGGTCAGGGCAGCCGCCTGCTGGGGCCGAACTGCCCGGGCCTGATCACGCCGGGCCAGGCGAAGGTCGGCATCATGCCCGGCCACATCCACGAGCCGGGCAACGTCGGCGTGATCAGCCGGAGCGGCACCCTGACCTACGAGGCCGTGTGGCAGCTCACGAACGAGGGGCTGGGGCAGACCACCTGCGTCGGCATCGGCGGCGATCCGGTCAACGGCACGAGCTTCATCGACGTGCTGGAGCTGTTCGCGGGGGACGATTCGACGGAGGCCGTGGTCCTGATCGGCGAGATCGGCGGTACGGCGGAAGAAGAGGCGGCGGCCTGGATCGGCAAGCATCTCGACATTCCCGTCGTCGGCTTCATCGCCGGCGCCACGGCTCCGCCGGGCCGGCGCATGGGCCATGCCGGAGCCATCGTGGCAGGAGGTAAGGGCACCGCGGCCGAGAAGAAGGCGGCGCTGAGTGCTGCCGGGGTCCTGGTCGTCGATTCGCCGGCCGAGATGGGCGCGCGGCTGTCCGAGGCGTTGGGGAGATGACGGCATGGAAGAGACGCTGACGATCATCAAGCCGGACGCCGTCCGGGCCGGCAACACCGGCCGGGTCATCGCCCACCTGGAGGACGCGGGATTCGCGATTCAGGCGATGCGCCGGATGCGCCTGTCGCAGGCGCAGGCGGAGGCCTTCTACGCGGTGCACCGGGAGCGGCCGTTCTACGCCGACCTGGTCGCCTTCATGACGAGCGGTCCCGTGGTGGCGATCGCGCTGGCGCGCGAGAACGCGGTTGCTCATCTCCGCGACACGATGGGCGCCACCGACTCGACCCAGGCCGCCGAGGGGACGATCCGCAACCTCTACGGGACGAACATCCAGAACAACGCGATCCACGGCAGCGATTCGCCGGAGAACGCCGCGATCGAACGCGCCTTCTTCTTCGCCGCCTGCGACCTGGTCGAGTAGCAGCGGCCCACTTGTCGGCCCGACCCCGCTGATAGGGTCCCGGGTCGGCACGATGGGACCAGTGCGGAACAGGGCTTGACCACGGCGACCCAACTATTTTCCAGCCGGTGGGGCCTGATGCTCGCCATGCTCGGCATGGCCGTCGGCACCGGCAACATCTGGCGATTCCCGCGGATCGCGGCTTCCAACGGCGGCGGGTCCTTCCTCGTGGCCTGGGTCGTCTTCCTGTTGCTCTGGTCGGTGCCGCTGATCCTGGCCGAGTTCGCCCTGGGCAAGAAGATGCGCAGCGGCACGGTGGGTACCTTCGCCGCGATGCTGGGCGAACGGTTCGCCTGGATGGGCGCCTGGATCGCCTGGGTGGCCGCGGCGATCGGCTTCTACTACGCGGTGGTCATGGGCTGGACGCTGCGCTACCTGCTGGCCGCCATCACGATGCAGCTCAGGGGCGAAGCCTCGAGCGAACTCTGGGACCAGTTCTCCTATACGCCCCAGGTGCTCGTTTTCCACGCTCTGGCCCTGGCGATGGCCGTGGTCGTCGTGCTCAAGGGGATCCGGGGGATCGAGGCGGTCGTGCGGATCCTGATGCCGGCGCTGCTGGTGCTGGTCGTGGTGCTCGCCATCCGGGCGGTGACGTTGCCGGGTGCGGTGAACGGTCTCGAGTTCCTGTTCAGGCCCAACTGGAGCGACCTGCTCGACGTCAACATCTGGCTGCAGGCGCTGACCCAGAACGCCTGGGACACCGGCGCCGGCTGGGGCCTGGTGCTGACCTACGCCGTGTTCTCGCGTCGCCGGGAGGACACGAACCTGAACTCCTTCCTGCTCGCGTTCGGCAACAACAGCGTCTCCCTGCTGGCCGGCATCATGGTGCTCTGCACCGTCTTCTCGATCATGCCCGGGGCTCGCGACCAGATCGTTGGCGCCGGCAACGAGGGCCTGACGTTCGTCTGGATACCCCAGCTCTTCAACGCGATGCCGGGCGGCTCGTTCTTCATGATCCTGTTCTTCATGGCCCTGGTTTTCGCCGCCTGGACGTCCCTGGTCGCGATGTTCCAACTGGTCGGCCTGGCACTCGAGGAGGCGGGGCTCGAACGGCGCAAGGCCATCGTCTCGATCGCGGTCGCCGCCTTCGTGCTCGGCGTGCCCTCGGCGCTCTGGCAGCCATTCTGGTCGAACCAGGACAACGTCTGGAGCGTCGCCCTGATGCTCTGCGGACTCTCCTTCGCCCTGATCGTGATCCGCTACGGCGTCACCCGCTTCCGTGCCGAGATGATCAACACCGGCGACCAGGACATGAGGATCGGCGCGTGGTGGGACTGGGTGATCCGGCTGATCGTGGTCGAAGCCCTGGTGCTCGTCGTCTGGATGATCTGGAGCGTCCGCAACGAGCCGCTCTGGGGCCCGCTTGGCGTGGGCAACATGTTCGCGCAGTGGATCGTCGTTGCCGCGGTGCTGATCGCGCTCAACGGCGTCTTCCTGCGCGGATTGAGGAAGCGCGCGTCGAAGGCGTAGCGGCGTCGGTGCGCACCCGCCCGCGGAGGGGCTCAGGGGGAGGGCTCCCAGCGGACCTTGGGGCGCTCGGTCGGGTAATGGGGAGTGGGCACTCACTTCTTCCCGCTCCAAGTACGGCGAAGTGTCCGCTGTGCGAAGAACGACGACGCGCTGACGGAAACACCTCGGCGTTCATGCCCAGACCCCTACGAATGACCACCTGCAAATTGGGGGTGACCGGTGGTCTTGGCATGGAGTAGGTTCACCCCAGTCTACAGCCGGATCGTTGCGGATGAGCCGTCGGCGACGGGCTGTAGCATCCACAAGAGGGAGGCTTTCGACCATGCGGGTGTTCTTCAAGAGGTCCACGCCGCTGCGTGACGCGGCCTTGGCCATCCTATTCTTTGGGCTCTTGGTGCCCACCCAGATCGCCGTTGCAGGAGACTGCTCCTACGAATGCAACGAGCGTGGATGCACGTCAGCAGGTTCAACCGTAACGGGCCAAGGCGGCTGCAGGACGACATCCAGGAAGGTATGTGTCGACGATCCAGAGAAGCCTGGGCCGGTATGCACGACGACCACAACCTGCGATACGATCACCGGGGCATGTGGGGACTTTGGCCCACTCGAAATGTGACTTTCGCGGGAACCGAAGTAGCGCGGAGACGCCATCGACGGTCAACTCGAGAGGAAGGGGCTTCCACCATGCGGGCGTTCTTCAAGAGGTCCACGCCAGTACGTGACGCAGCATTGGCCATCCTGTTCTTTGGGCTCCTGGTGCCTACGCAGCCAGCCGTTGGAAGTGAATGCAACGCCGAATGCAACGAGAATGGATGCTCACAAGGTTCGACTGTAGCGGGCCAAGCTAGCTGCATGGAACGGGTCGACAAGGAGTGCGAGATCAAGGGTTGGATGATGGTCGCCGGTTTCCTCGTCCCGCGGATAGTGTGCACGACGACCACAACCTGCGAGACCATCACCGGAGCATGTGGAGACTTCGGCCCACTCGAAATGTGAAGGTTGCGCCCGAAATGCAGTACCGAGCTGCAGGACCTGCCGCACTGGCCGCGTTTTGCTTGATCCCGCTCTTCTGGTCATCGTCTCCGACTCTGGCGCAGATCGAGTTGAAGGTCGCCGGGGTTGCTAGCCGGGAGTTGGCGGACTTGCAGTCGGCGACGTTCCAGGTACTCGACCCGATCACCCGCGAAGTGATCGCTTCATGGGAATCCGCTTACGGGTTGGCGTTGGAAGGATTCAGGGTCGAGGTTCCCGCTTCAGAGGTCGGCGTGGTAGTTCGGGCGACAGCCCCAGGGGCTTGGTCCCCATCGGTGTATGTGCCGCCCGGAGGTGCGCTGGACCCACTATTCCTGGTTCCAGAGCGCAGGATCGTCCTACGGGTCCGCAGTTCACAACGGGCATTGGAGCGGCTTGCTCGCGAGAATCTCTACGTCCTTGGTCGGGTGTGGACGCCAGGAAGGTGGCTGCCACCCGGCCTCTACCGTGGCCCGTGCGATGGTGAGTGGACGGAGGGCGGGAGGGAGTTGCTCGTCACGTGTCCGTTTGCCGCGGGTGAGACAGTGACCCTTCGTGTTTGGATGGGTCCGTTCCAGGCGTGGACGACGACCGTCACGGATAACTCCGAGGATCTGACCTTCGAGTTGGACGAACCGAGGATCGGCACGACAGTCATTGGTCGGGTGGCCGGCTCTCCGGCGTCGGCGGTCTACTTGGCCGCGGATGACGGGCGCATTCCGGTGGCAACGTGGACCGATTCGGCAGATGGTTCGTTCTTGTTCGAGGGGCTCTCTCCTGGGCGATTCTCTTTGAGGCTCGTGGATTCGCCACTGGACCGGTGGCCAGTTCACATCGAGTCTCTTGGGGATTGGATCGACTTGGGCGACCTGCAGGGTTCGGCCCTGA
Source organism: Acidobacteriota bacterium (assembly GCA_028875725.1). Lineage (NCBI taxonomy): Bacteria > Pseudomonadati > Acidobacteriota > Acidobacteriota bacterium. The sequence continues at coordinate 31,111 of JAPPCR010000005.1, read as the reverse complement.
ACCGTTTGACTGTCGAACTCAGGGGCAAGCAGGGAGGCGCACTGACTGGCCTTGCCGTAAACGCTGTGCCTGTTGAGTTGGATGATGAGGACGAAGTCGCAAGTTACGGTACTCCTGTTGGAGGGGAGTTATCCGAAGGCGGCCTCTTCATCTGGGCTGGCTTGCCGCAGGGGTACTACGAACTTGAAGTGTCGAACCAACAGGGGGACCGCTACCACAAGGAGCTGATCAGGTTCCTTGGGATGGACTACACCGTCCTGGAACTCGAGTTGCTACCCGTCGACGGCATCCTACGCCGTGGTGGTGACCCGGTGGAAGGTGCCATGCTGTGGTTCGGGGGCATGTCCGGTGTCGAGCGAGTGGCGATGCGGAGTCGGGAAGATGGCGTCTTCCAAGGGTTTTTGCCTCGAGAGAGCGACTGGTGGCTGGAGCTTACGGCTGAGCCGCAGTGCGACCCCTGCGAGGGGCCGTGGGAACGAGGTTGGCAGGGACTCGACGCGGCGACTGTCGAGCACGTCGGATTCATCGAGGCCAAAGCGGATGACGACGGCGTTGCCCGCATCGACATCGATCTACCAGCAGGTCGAGTGAACGGTCGCGTTGTCGCCCTCGAGGAAGATGTTCTCCGCGGAGTCGAGGGTGTCCAGGTAAGGATCAGGCGTACGCAGAGGACATTTGAAGAGGGAGACCTCGGCATCGGGCCTTGGGTGACGCGATCGGAGGAATCCGGTGGTTTCTCAGTCGAGGGGCTGCCCGCCGGGAACTTCTTGGCATCTGCCGAGGTGTCAAGGCGAGGGGAAGTGATGCTCGCGTCCGGCAATGTACAGTTCCGCGTCGACGAGGGTCTCACGGCTCCCGAAGTGGAGTTGCGCCTACGAGAGCAGCAAGAGGTCCGGGTGGCGGTCCATTCAGGCAGTGCTCCGATAAGAAGAGCGGCGGTGTGGGTTCGGTCCGGATCGGCCGTAGCTGGGAAGTCGCCGATGTCCTTGGACGGACAAGGTGTGTTCTGGCTTCCTGCTCCGACTTCGACGGTGGATATCTTCGTTTGGTCAAACGAGTTTGGCGCGACAGGTGTGCGGCAGGAGGTGACTGGCGGCGTGATCACCGTGAAGCTGGACCAGATCAGAGGTGATCTCCGGCTACCGAGGCGACCATTGGGTGGCCGACTCCTTACCGATTCGGGAGTCGGAATCGAACTGGATCGGCTCAGGAGCCTCACTAGTGCCGTCGTGGATGATGGCGACGAGATCGTCGTCCGCGATCTGTCCCCCGGAACGTACCAGTGGTGTCCGTCTGACCGTGAGGCATGTATACCGGCCACCGTCGTGCCATGGGCAGAAAACCAAATAGATCAGTAAAGGAGAAATTCGATGCGGAAGCGCTTGACTGGTCTTGTTCTGACTCTCGGTCTGTGCCTTGTGGCACAGGCTGTCGGGGCATCCGAGAAGCCGGGTTACCTGGGGTTCGGGTTCCACGTCGATCCGACCTCGGGGCTGCTTACCGTCGCGTACGTGGTGCCGGATAGTCCTTGCTGAAACAGCCGGCATCATGGAGTTTGATGTCCTGACGATGATCTCGGGAACCGAGGTGCGATTCGCGTCACATCGCGAGGCGCTCGACACCGCGCGGCGCACGGTAAGGGTAGGGGTTCCGGTCGAGCTTGCCTTCCGACGCGAAGGAAGGAACCTCTCCGCGGTCGTGGTGCCTGTAGAGCCCCCGAAAGACCTAGCGGCGAAGAATGAAGCGGCGCTGCCCTGCGCGGACTCTGCGCTGACCAATGGAATCGAGGACCTGCCGCCCTGACGCGTCAGATTCGTCACGGCCCACGCCGGCGGCGGCAAGTTGACGATCCGAGAGCCTGCTCACACGCCTTCCCTTGGAAAGGCGCGGCCGTTTGCGTTTGGAGGTGGGTTTGAAGAGCCGCGAAAGGAGTTCGTGCACGTTCTAGCCGCAGGAAGCGGCCGTGTTCATCGTGCACGGACAAAGAGGTCACATCCAAGGAGCATCGGCAACCACGAACAAGATCCCCATCCCTCTGCTCACGGGCTTGGCGCTAGGGACTGAGGCCGGTGCAGTGCAACCACCTCAAGAAGAGGCCGCTTCGCGGTCGAGAGACCTGGCAAGCGTGCTCGAGGTCACCGGCCAGACGATCGAGAAGTGGCAGAAGGCGCACGAAGCCCTGCCGCTCTGCGAGCCGGTGTGGGTGCGCTGCCGAACGAGCCTCTGCACGGAACAGGCGGCACCTACTCTTAATCCCAATCAGTCCCGCACAGGCTCTCTGATCGGACGGTTCCCCTGGTGCTTAGTTGCGTTGTAGAGGTCGAGAAGCCTGGCCCACACTTCCACGCCTACGCAATCTCTGAGCCGAGAGACTTGTCGTACAACCCCAGAGGCTCCCCGCGCGCGATGTAGACCCGCTTCTTGAGCTTCATCGGCGTCAGTTCAACGCCTCTGGCTCCGCGAGGGCGAGGAACCACTAGGGAAGTGACGGCGTGTATCGCTCGCTTCGCCCCCGCTCGGGAGCGGTCCTGCTTAGACCCTGACCAGGCTGAGCACTGTCGTTGTGCGGTCCGGGTTGGCGCGTTTGCCGGGTTGGCCAGAAGGGGACGTCAGCTCAGGCGGCGGTGCAGCCAGGCACGGACGCGCTGGATCCGATGCCACGCGTTGGGCCAGCGGCGCATGATGAAGGCTCTGAGCCGGAGGTTCAACCGGTTGCTGGCTAGTGACAGCAGAGCCACACCCGCGGGCACGAGAACGATGGCGGGTATCAGGGGCAGCGGGCCGAAGATGAGACCGAAGAGGACGAGAAAGGTGCCTAGGGCGAACAGGAGAATGCGTACTCCGACCTGCAGCGGCGGCAGTTCCTCGTCGCCGAGGGGGTGCGCTTGCAGTTCCGGGTGACGCTCAGTCTGCGGCATCGGCGGCTAGGGCTACAACCTGCAGGAAGCGACGCTTGCCCACCTTCAGCAGCACGTTTGCTCCATCCGGCAGGGTGAAGTAGGGATCGCCGATCTTCTCGCCGTCGAGGGAGACGGCTCCCTGCTGGATCAGGCGCCGGGCTTCGGCCCGGCTCCCCGTGAGGCCGGTGTCGGCGATCAGGGTGAAGAGCGCCTGGCCGGACGGAACGACGCGGGTTTCGATCTCGTCGGGCACGCCGCCGCTGCGGAACATGCGGTCGAACTCGGTGCGCGCCTCGTCGGCGGCTTCGGGACCGTGGAAGCGCTTCACGAGGTCGTGGGCGAGGTCGGCCTTCAGGTCGCGTGGACTGGCCCGCCCCCTCTCCGCGTCGGCCTTCTGCCGCTCGATCTCGGTCTCGTCCATGTCGGTGAGCAGCAGCCGCCAGTCCCACATCAGGTCGTCGGGGATCGACATCGTGCGGCCGAACATCTCGCGTGGCGAGTCCTCGAACGCGATCGCGTTGCCCAGGCTCTTCGACATCTTCTGGGTGCCGTCGGTGCCGACCAGGAGCGGCACGGTGAGCGCGATCTGGGGCTCCATGCCGCGGGCACGCATCAGGTCGCGGCCCACCAGGAGGTTGAGCAACTGGTCGTGGCCGCCGAGTTCGACGTCGGCCTCCATGACGACGGAGTCGTAGCCCTGGGTCAGGGGATAGAGCAGCTCGTGGATCGAGATCGGCTCGTGTTTCTCGAAGCGGTCCCGGAAGTCCTCCCGCTCCATCATCCGCGCCAGCGTGTAGGAGCCGGCCAGGCGGACCAGGCCCTCGGCGCCCAGGGCTCCGAGCCACTCGCTGTTGTGCTGGATCTCGGTGCGTTCCCGGTCGAGGACCTGCCAGGCCTGTTCCTGGTAGGTCTCGGCGTTGGCCAGGACCTCGTCGCGCGAAAGCTGGGGTCGGGTGGCCTTTTTGCCGGTCGGGTCGCCGATCATCGCGGTGAAGTCGCCGACGAGGAAGACGACCCGGTGCCCGAGTTGCTGGAAGTGGGCCATCTTCCGCAGCAGCACGGCGTGGCCGAGGTGCAGGTCCGGCGCGGTGGGGTCGAAGCCGGTCTTGATGAGCAGGGGACGGTTCTCCTTGCGGGACTGCTCGAGCCGCTGCCGCAGGGCGTCTTCTTCGACCACGTCGACCGCGCCGCGCAATAGCAGTTCCATCTGCTCGTCCGGGGGAGGAAAGCCGCTGCTCATTGGGCGGAGGGTAGCAAGCCGCTCTTACGCCTCGGCGGACGCGGCGATGCGGCCCCTGGCGACGATCCTGGCGTCCCCGGACAGCCGCCAGCGGCCGGCGCCGTCGGGTCCGTCCGGAGCGGCCTCGAGCTGCAGTTCGAAGCCGCCCCGGGTGGCGGCCGCAACAGGCAGCGAGAGCCGGCCCTCGGCGATCGCGGAGGCGGCTGCCGCCACGACGCCGGTGCCGCAGGCGAGGGTCTCCGCTTCCACGCCGCGCTCGTAGGACCGGATGCCGAGGCGTCCGGGCGGGTAGAGGCGGACGAAGTGGACGTTCGCGCCTTCCGGGCCGAGGTCCGGGTGTGCGCGCAGGGCCGGGCCCAGCGACGCCACCGGCGCCTGGTCCAGGTCTCCCGGCCACCGGAGGACGAAGTGGGGAACGCCGGCGTCGATCCGGCATCCCCGGTGGTCCTCGCCGTTCGCGTGCAGCGTCATCGCCTGGCCCGCTTCCGGAACGGCCACGCTGACCGCGGTGCGTCTGCCGTCGACGGGCTCGGCGACCAGGGCGCCGGCGCCGGTCTCGATCGTCAGTCTCCGGGCGTCCGGTTCCTGTTCGAAAGCGAGCCGGGCCGCGCAGCGGGCGGCGTTCAGGCACAGTGCAGCGCGGGCGCCGTCGGCGTTCGCGTAGTCGAGGGCGTAGCGCTCCCTGGCTAGTCGATGCAGCGTGAACAGGCCGTCGGCGCCGACCGATACTCCGCGCCGGCACCACGCCCTGATCGTCTCAGGGGCCGGCGCCGGTCGCTCGACGAGGGCGATGAAGTCGTTGCCGGCGCCGGACACGAGGAGGAACGGCGTTCCGTCCTGCTCGGTCATCGTGGCCTCTGGGCGCCGTCGCCGTCCTCCTCGTCGTCGCCGTCCTCCTCGCCGTTGCCGTCGTCGGTCTCGGGTTCCTCGCCCGCGTCCTCCGCGCTTTCCGCTTCTTCCGGTTCGGCTGCGGCGGTGTCCGCTTCGGCTTCCGGCTCGGGCGGCCGGATCGGCGGTAGGGGATCGCCCTTCAGGCCGCAGCCCAGGCTGGCGAGCAGGACCGCCAGGACCACGGCAAGCGCGGCCAGCCGAAGCGGGCGACGGTTCCGGGAGGCAGAGGGCCCTCCGGACTCAGAGGACATAGCGGCTGAGGTCACGGTCTTCCACGACGTCGGCGAGCGCCCGGTTGACGTAGCCGGCGTCGACTTCCAGAGTCACCCCGTTCATGTCCGGCGCCTCGAAGGAGACCTCTTCCAGCAGACGTTCCATCAAGGTGGCCAGACGGCGGGCGCCGATGTTCTCGGTATGCGAGTTGACCTGCACCGCGAGCCGGGCGACTTCCCGCACGGCGTCGTCGCGGAAGGAGAGATCGAGGCCCTCGGCGCCGAGGAGCGCGCGGTACTGGGTGGTCAGGGCGCTGTCCGGCTCGGTCAGGATGCGGACGAACTCCTCCTCGCCCAGCGCTCCCAGCTCGACCCGGATGGGGAAGCGGCCCTGGAGCTCGGGGATCAGGTCCGATGGCTTGGCCACGTGGAAGGCGCCGGCGCCGATGAACAGCACGTGGTCGGTCTTGACCGGTCCGTACTTCGTCGTCACCGTCGTCCCTTCGACGATCGGCAGGAGATCGCGCTGAACCCCCTCGCGCGACACGTCGGGACCGTGGCCGCCGTCGCGGCCGGCGACCTTGTCGATCTCGTCGAGGAAGACGATGCCGGCCTGCTCGACCCGCAGCCGGGCTTCCTCGGCGACATCCTGGCGGTCGATCAGCGCTTCGGCTTCCTGCCGCCTCAGGATCTCCCGCGCCTCGCTCACCTCGACCATCTGGCGCTTGCGCTTGCCGAACAGGCCGGGGAGCATCTCCTTCAGGTTGATGCCCACGGCCTCGACGCCCTGGGGAGTGACCATCTCGAACTGCTGGGGCGAGGCGTCGTCCACCTCGATCTCGACCATCCGGTGGTCGAGACGGCCCTCTTCGAGCCACTGGCGGAAACATTCGCGGGTCTCGGTGGGCGCCGCCTGGTCGGCGGGGTCGCCGGACTCGCTGGCCGGCGGCGGCGCCTGGGGGACGAGGATCTGGAGCAGCCTCTCGTCGGCCCGGGACGCGGCGTCGGCCTCGACCGCCTCCCGTTTCTCCTCTCCCACCATCACCACCGCGAGCTCCATCAGATCGCGGACGATCGACTCGACGTCGCGGCCGACGTAGCCGACCTCGGTGAACTTGCTTGCCTCGATCTTGAGGAAGGGAGCGCGAGCGAGTTTGGCCAGCCGGCGCGCGATCTCCGTCTTGCCGACGCCGGTGGGGCCCATCATCAGGATGTTCTTGGGCGCGATGTCTTCGGCGGTCTCCGGGTCGAGCTGCTGCCGCCGCCAGCGGTTGCGCATGGCGATGGCCACCGCGCGCTTGGCGTCCTTCTGGCCGACGACGTGGCGGTCGAGCGCGGCGACGATCTCGCGCGGCGTGAGGTCCTCGACGAAGGGAGCGTCCGGCGCGGGAGCAAGCGTCATGCGCCGTCCCCGCCGGTTTCGAGGCGTTCGACGGTGATCTCGTCGTTCGTGTAGATGCAGAGATCCGCGGTGAGCCGCATCGCCTCGAGCGCGATCTGTTCCGCGTCGAGTTCGGTGTGCTCCAGCAGCGCGCGAGCCGCCGCCAGCGCGTAGTTCCCGCCCGAGCCGATCGCCAGCGGCATGTCGCTGTCCGGTTCCAGCAGGTCGCCGTTGCCCATCGCCAGAAAGCTCTTTCGGCCGTCGGTCACGATCATCTGGGCCTCGAGCCGCCGCAGGGCGCGATCCGTCCTCCAGTCCATCGCCAGTTCGACCACGGCGCGCTCGAAGTTCCCCTGGTACTCGTCGAGCTTCGCCTCGAACCGCGAGAAGAGGGCCAGAGCGTCCGCGCCGCCGCCCGCGAAGCCGACCAGAACCCGCCCCTTGGCGGCGCGCTGGACCTTGCGGGCCCGGGCCTTGACCACCGTGTTCGCGGCGCCGTTGGTGACCTGGTCGTCACTGGCCATGCACGTCGTGCCGCCGCGGCGCACGAGCAGGATCGTCGTCATCGTCTACTGGGGTCTCCGGGCTTCCCGTCGCGGGGCGGTCGCAGCCCGTCTACGGATTCTCTCGCAGAATGTTGAGTAGGGACTCTTCGGGACTCGTCCATCCGGGGCCGCCGATGAAACGGCCGATCTCCTCGCCGTTCCGGTAGACGATCGCCGTCGGGAGTTCCGTGACGGCGAGACGATCCACCTCGGCGTCGCCCCAGGGGTTGTCGTCCCCGAGGCCGTAGTACGTGAAGCGCACGGGCGAGTCCTCGAGTTCCTCGTGGACCTTCAGGCCGCGCGGCATGAAGCGCTCGCAGACGTGGCACCAGGATCCGAATACGACGCGGACCTCGACGCCGGCGCCGAGGGCGGCCACCTCGGCCATCGCCGCGGGATCGCTCTCGTAGGACCTGGCGTCGCGGCGATAGCCCGGTTCGTGGGAGTAGAGGTCCGCGAGCGTCGCCTCGCCGGCCCACGAGGGTCGCTGCCGGAGCTGGGCCAGGACGCCATCGACGGCGAACTCGAGTCCCTTCGGAATGGGCCGGAAGGGCATCGGAGGACCGAACAGGGCGCCGGGCAACAGGTCGAGCGTGTCCTCGCCGACGGGGGAGATCTTGAGCAGTTGCACCTTGCGGGTCATCTGGTTGCGGGCGCTCAGCAGCACCGGGGACGGCAGGCCGTCGGCCACGACGAGGAAGGCGCCCGCGGTGCGGGAGAGGTAGAGCTGGGCGTCAGGCGCTTCCTCGCCCTGCAGGAAGAGCTGGTAGTCACCGACGAGCTGGAAGCCGCGCAGGTCGTCCTGGGCGATGGCGGCGCCGGAGACGGTCAGGAGCGCGACCGTCGCGAGCAGGGACGAGATCGCCCGGCGGGCGGCAGGGAGTTTCATTCGAGAATCCTCTTCTTGAACTGTCGGGAAGGAGCTCAGGCGCCCTTCGCCCTGGGATGGCTTTCGCGGTAGACCTGTAGCAGGCGTCCGGTATCCACATGCATGTAGCGTTGAGTGGTCGAGAGCGAGGCATGGCCGAGGAGTTCCTGGATCGAACGCAGGTCGGCGCCCGATTCGAGCAGGTGGGTCGCGAAGCTGTGGCGCAGGGCATGAGGATGAGCCCCGGCCGCCTGTGCGGTCTCTTCGACGTAGCGGTCGATGATGCGGCGCACCGATCGTGCCGAGAGTCGGCCCCCGCTACGGTTCAGGAAGACCGGTTCCAAGTTCCCGTCGTCGGTGCCGTCCCGAGGCCGGAACACCTCTTCCCAGGCGTCGAGCCACTGGCGGAGCGCCTGCTCGGCCGGCCCGCCGAAGGGCGTCATCCGTTCGCGGTCTCCCTTGCCGACGACGCGGAGCACCCTGGCCCCGAGGTCGATATCGCGCCAGTTCAGCGCGACCAGCTCACCGACCCGGAGACCCGAGGCGTAGAGCAGTTCGAGCAACGCGCGGTCCCGCAGGCCGAGCGGTCCCTCGCGGCCGGCGGGAGCCTCGAGCAGGGCCTCGATCTCGCCCGGACGCAGGTGGCGCGGCAGGGTCTTCTCGACCTTCGGCGTGGGCACCGACTCGGCCGGGTTCGACTGCATCCGGCCCATCAGACAGGCGTAGCGGAACAGGCCGCGCAGCGCCGAGAGGTGACGGCCCTGGGTGCGCCGGGCCAGTCGACGCTGGTTGAGAGAGGCCACGAAGGACCGGACCAGCAGTGGGTCGATGTCATGGAGGTTCTGGTCGCTGTTGCCGCTGGCGGTTCGGAACTCGGCGAAGGCCGCGAGATCCCGGCCGTACGCCCGCACGGTGTGTTCGGAGCAATTCCGCTCCAGTTCCAGGTATTCCAGGAAGTCCGGGATCAGGCGGGCGAGCGCGCCGCGCCGTTCGGCTCGTCTTCCTGGCTCGGCATGGTCGATGGTGGTTCCCACGAAGGCGCTCCCGCGATCCCCATGTTACCGGCCCAGGCCGCGAGTGCCTGGTGCGCCCGGTCGGCGTAGGCGGCGCGTCGGTCGCGTTTCCGCACGCGTCCGGCGAGGGGCTCGAGCAGGCCGTAGTTGATGTTCGTGGGCTGGTAGCGCTTCGGGTTCGACTCGGTGAGGTGTCGGGCCAGGGCGCCGAGGGCGGTCGTGTCGGGAAGCGGAGACGGCTGCCGGTCTCCGTCCTGGAGCATGAGGTAGAGGGCGATGGCGAGACCGGTGGCGGCCGATTCGAGGTAGCCCTCGACGCCGGTCATCTGGCCGGCCAGGCGCAGGTTGGACCGCCCGGCGAAGCGGTACCAGCGATCGAGGTGGAGGGGGGCGTTGATGAAGGTGTTGCGATGGACCTGGCCGTGGCGGACGAAGCGGGCGGATGCGAGTCCCGGCAGGGTGCGGAGCACGCGGCGCTGCTCGGGCCACGTCATCCGGGACTGGAAGCCGACCATGTTGTACTGGCTGCGGGCGAGGTCCTCCTGGCGAAGCTGGACCACGGCGTGGGGGCGCGTGCCGTCCGGCGGCCGGAGGCCTACGGGCTTCATCGGTCCGAAGCGCAGGGTGTCCTCGCCGCGGCGGGCGAGTTCCTCGATCGGCAGGCAGCCTTCGAAGAACAGCGGCCGCTCGAACTCGCGCAGCTCGATCGTCTCCGCCTCCAGCAGGGCGCGGCGAAAGCGCCGGTACTCTTCCTCGCTGAGCGGACAGTTCAGGTAGTCGTCGCCTCCCTTGCCGTATCGCGAGGCCCGGAACAGCCGGTCGTGGTCGAGGCTCTCTCCCGTAACGATGGGCGCGATCGCGTCATAGAAGTAGAGATGGCCCGCACCGATCAGGTTCTCGATTTCCCGGGTCAGGGCTTCCGACGTCAGGGGGCCGGTGGCGATGACGCAGTCGCCGCCCGCGTCTGCTTCGGGCAGGGCCGTCAGTTCCTCGCGCCGCAGTTCGATCAGCGGTTGCGATTCGACCGCGGCCGTGACGTCGGCGGCGAAGCGGGTCCGGTCCACGGCCAGCGCTCCGCCTGCGGGAACGGCGTTTCTGCGGGCCGCGGCGATGATCAGGGAGCCGAAGTACTCCATCTCCCGCTTCAGCAGGCCGGCGGCATGGTGCGGGTCGTCGCTGCGCAGCGAGTTCGAGCACACGAGTTCGGCGAGGTCCGCGCTCGCATGGGCCGGCGTCGACCGCCGTGGCCGCATCTCGTACAGCGTCACCGCCCGGCCCCGGGAGGCCAGCTGAAAGGCGCACTCGCTACCGGCGAGCCCGCCGCCAACGACTACGACGGGCGCGGTCATTGCCGCATCATGGCAAGGCCGTGCCGGCTTGACAAGGTGCGCCGCTCTACTATGGTCCCGCGCGTATGAGCAACTCCCTCGTCATCGTCGAGTCGCCGGCCAAGGCCCGGACGATCGAGCGCTACCTCGGGCCCGGCTACCGGGTGGAGTCGTCGATCGGCCACATCCGTGACCTGCCCCGGACCGCCGCGGAGGTGCCGCAGAAGTACCGCGGGCGGCCATGGGCCCGCCTCGGCGTCGACATCGAAGGCGGATTCGATCCGCTCTACGTGATCCCGCGCGAAAAGAAGGAGCAGATCACCAAGCTCCGAAAGGCGCTCAGGAACGCTGACGAACTCGTCCTCGCGACGGATGAGGACCGCGAGGGGGAGGCGATCGCGTGGCATCTGAAGGAGGTGCTCCGGCCCAAGGTGCCGGTGCGCCGGATGGTCTTCCACGAGATCACCAAATCGGCGGTCGAGGCGGCGCTCGGCGAGACCCGGGACATCGACCGCCGTCTGGTCGACGCCCAGGAAGCGCGGCGGGTGCTGGACCGGCTCTACGGCTACGAGGTCTCCCCGGTGCTGTGGAAGAAGGTTCAGCCGCGCCTGTCCGCCGGCCGCGTGCAGAGCGTCGCGACCCGGATCGTCGTCGAGCGGGAGCGCGAGCGGATGGCTTTCGTGCCCGCGGGTTACTGGACCGTCGAGGTGGAGCTCGAGACGGAGAACGGGCAGGCGCGACGCTTTCCCGCGAGGGTGTCGGCGATCGGCGGCAGGACGGTGGCTCGCGGGCGGGACTTCGACCGGACAACGGGCAAGCTGAAGACCAAGGCCCACCTGCTGCAGCAGGCCGAGGCGGAAACGCTGGGCGAGGAACTGCCGTCGACCCGCCCGGTGGTCGCCGAGGTGAAGGAGCAGCCGTTCACCCGCCGTCCCTACGCGCCCTTCATCACTTCGACCCTCCAGCAGGAGGCCGCACGCAAGCTCAGGTACACGGCCCAGCGCACGATGAGGGTGGCCCAGGGGCTGTACGAGAACGGCTACATCACCTACATGCGCACGGACTCGACCGCTCTCTCCGGGCAGGCGATCGCCGCCGCGCGGCGGCAGGTCGCCGATCTCTATGGCTCCGAGTACCTGCCGGGCAAGGCGCGTGTCTATGCCCGGAGAGCGAACGCCCAGGAGGCGCACGAGGCGATCCGGCCGGCCGGCACCAGTTTCCGCACGCCGGACCAGTTGCGGGGAGCCCTCGACCGGGACTCGCTGCGCCTCTACGAGTTGATCTGGAAGCGGACGCTGGCGTCCCAAATGAAGGACGCCAAGGGCACCAGCACGTCGGTCAGGCTGGACACGTCGACCCCGGGGGCCGGCGAGGTCCGGCTGACCGCCTCCGGCCGGGTGCTGCGCTTCGCCGGTTTCCTGCGTGTCTACGTCGAGGGCAGCGACGATCCCCGGACCCGGGCGGAGGACGAGGAGCGGTTCCTGCCGAAGCTGAGCCATGGCGAGAGGGTCGAAGTGGCGAGCGCCGAGCCGAACGGCCACACCACGCAGCCGCCCGCGCGCTACACCGAAGCCAGTCTGGTCCGCGAACTGGAGAAGCAGGGGGTGGGCCGGCCGTCGACCTACGCCGCCATCCTGCAGACGATCGTGGACCGGGGTTACGTCTGGAAGAAGGGGTCGGCCCTGGTGCCGACCTTCCTCGCCTTCGCCGTGACCCGGCTCCTGGAGGAGCACCTGGGGGATCTGGTCGACCTGGACTTCACGGCGCGAATGGAGAGCGATCTCGACGCGATCGCCGGCGGAGAGCGGGAGGCCAGGCCGTGGCTGCGGAACTTCTACTTCGGCCGCGAGCCGGGGCCGGGAGGCGCCGGTCGCAAGGGCCTGCAGTCGCTGGTCGGCGAGGGGGTCGACGAGATCGACGCCCGCGCGGTGTGTTCGCTGCTGCTGGGTGAGGACGACCAGGGCCGCGAAGTCGCCGTCCGGGTCGGCCGCTACGGTCCGTACGTCCAGGCCGGCGACGACGGGGAGCGGGTCTCGCTGGAGGACAACCTGCCGCCGGACGAGATGACGGTGGAGAAGGCGCTTTCCCTGCTCGAGAGCGCGGCCGAAGGCAAGGGCCCGCTCGGCCACCACCCCGAGACCGGCGAACCGGTCTACGTGAAGACGGGACGTTACGGCGACTACGTCCAGTTGGGCGACGCCGTCGCGGGCGGACCGGGCAGGAAGCGTGGGAGCGGGGCGGCCAAGCCGAAGATGGCCAGTCTTTGGCCGTCGATGAATCGAGCGAGCCTCACCCTCGACGAAGCGCTCCTGCTGCTTTCCTTTCCGCGCGAGCTCGGTCGTCATCCCGAGAGCGATGAGGTCGTCACTGTCCAGGACGGAAGGTACGGCGCCTACGTCCGTTGCGGCAAGGAGAGCCGCAGCCTCGAGAGCCAGGAGCAGATGGCGACGATCGGGCTCGACGAGGCTCTGGCGCTGCTACGCCAGCCGAAACGCCGCCGGGGTTCCTCGTCGGTGCTCAAGGAGCTGGGCGAACACCCCCGGAGCGGCCTCGCCCTCTCCATCAAGACGGGGCGCTTCGGTCCCTACGTGACGGATGGTCAGGTCAACGCGACGGTGCCCAAGGGCAAGGATCCGCAGGACGTCGGCCTCGATGAGGCGGTCGATCTCCTGGCGGCACGCGAGGCGAAGATGGTGGCCCAGGGCAAGAACCCAAGGGCGGCCCGCCCCCGGCCGGCGCGGAAGCGGAGAGCGGCGAAGAAGAAGACGACGCGGCGCTAGGCGGCGCTAGCGGGACGCCAAGGCGTAGTTCGCGCCCTCGTAGCGTCGCACGAGTCCGTCGACTTCCAGGCGGGCGAGGGTGGCGAGGACGCCGGGCACCGGTCGCTGGAGTCGGGATGCGAGTTCCTCCGGGGTTCGGGCGCCTTCCCTGAGGGCGCCCAGGAGGTCGTCGACCTCGGATACGCCGGCGGAGGCGGATCGCGTCGGCTCGGCCGTGTCTTCCGACGCCCGCTCGAGCCGGGCCAGGATCGAGGTGGGCAGGGTTTCGAGCATCGCGTCGGGGTCCAGGGCGGGAATCGCTCCATCCCGCAGCAGCAGGTGGGCGCCGGCGGACTCCCGGGAGAGGACGGAACCTGGAACCGCGTAGACGTCGCGGCCGAGGTCGAGGGCCAGGCGGGCGGTGATCAGGGAGCCCGAGCGCCGAGCGGCGCGGACCACGACCGAAGCGAAACCGAGGGCGGCAATGAGGCGATTTCGGATCGGAAAGTGGTTGGGACGAGGCTGCCGGCCGAGCGGGAACTCGGTGATCAGACAGCCGTGCCGTGCGATCTCGGCCGCGGTCCGGCGGCTGTTGCGGGGATAGTCGACGTCGATGCCGCAACCGAGCACGGCGGCGGTGCTGCCTGTGCCGGCACGGGCCGCCAGCGCGCTGCGGTGGGCCGCCTGGTCGATGCCGCGAGCGAATCCGGAGATGACGACCAGGCCGGCCGCGGCCAGGCGGCGTGCGAACCAGGCCGCCACCTCGAGACCGTACGCGTCCGCCTTGCGTGAACCGACGATCGAGATACCGGGTGCCTGATTCAAGCGGCCGCGGACGTAGAGAACGGGAGGCGCCTGCAGTCCGAGGTCGGCGAGGGCCGGTGGGTAGTCACGATCGACCAGGGTGACGATCTCGATGCCGTTCTTGCCTGCTCGGGCCATCTCGGCGCTGGCGTCGTCGAGGCGGCCGCGCGCCGCGAGCAGAATGGTCCGAACACTGTCGAGCGGCGCTTCGAGGCTGCGGGCCGCCTCCTCGGCGAAGCGGTCGTTCCGGAGTTCCCCGGCCGTGTTGAGCCGTTGGGCGAGGGCGCAGATGACACCGCGGTTTCCGTGAACCAGATTCAGTGCGACGAGGGCCTGTCGGACATCGTCTCCGTCTCTGGGGATGTTCCCGTTCGGGACCGGTTCTCCTGCCATCGCGCTGCCTTCCTTCCGGATCGCGCGGCTCTCCTGGAACGGCGCTCAGAGACAGAGACGGATTCCAGGTCCGTGATCTATACTGGCTCGATGACGCGCACTGCTTACCGTCGGCCGCGCGTTCTGGCGTTGATCGCGGGAGTGCTGGTCCTGGCGACGATCTCGGGCGCCGCCGAAGCGCAGAAGCGCAAGGTGGCCCCCGAGGCCAAACAGCAGTGGCAGTTCGGTGTGGACATGGCCGACCGGGGCCTCTGGAGCGAGGCTCTTTTCCGGTTCGAGCAGGCTCGCCGGATCGAGCCGGAACATCCGGCGATCCTGAGCAACATCGCGGTCGCGCACGAGGCACTGGGTCTGTTCGAGGAAGCCCTGGGCTACTACCGTCAGGCCCTGCGGCTGGCGCCCCGCGAGCGGGACGTTCGGCGGAACTACTCGCGCTTCGTCGAGTACTACCAGAACTTCAAGGGAGACCGGGAGGAGGACGAAGAGGTGTCGTCCGTGGCGGAAGAAGCCGCCCAGCCCACCTCCCCGGAGAGCGGTGGAGGCGGCGCGAGCGGACCGTTTGCCGATGCGCGGTGACTCCTCTCCCGGCTCGCGGTAGTGGTCGGCCTGGAGGTCATGGAATGGTTCTTGCTTGCCCCGATGGTTGGAGGTGACGCGCGTGACGCAAGCTGCCAGTAGAGGATGGGCCGTCAGTAGAGGATTGGCGATCGTGGCCTCGACTGGCCTTCTGGCCGGCCTGCTGGCACCGCTGACGGCGACTCCGGCGAGTGCCCAAGGGACGGTTGAGGTGAGGCTGACACTGCCGATGCGGGCGCGGATCGACCTGGCCGGCCGCGACACGCTGCTGCCGGCGCCCTTCCTGGTTGTCAGCCAGGAAGGCGAAGGCCGGATCGAAGGGTCGGACATCGACGTCCAGGGGGAGTTCGAGCGTTACCTGAACAAGGTGCTCCGTCGCGAGACGGACCTGCGGATCGTCGAGGCGGGGCGGATCGACTACCCGACGTACGACCTGGAGATGCTGGCCAGGGACGAGGACTTCTGGCGCAATCTCGGCGAGACGACGCAGTCGGACCTCATTCTGGCCGGCACTCTCGACTTCGACATCCAGGATCGGTCCGGCTACCGGACCGAGGAGTACATCTCGCCCTTCGACGGCCGCACCATGTACCGGCAGGTACTCGTCGAGCAGACAGGCTTCGAGTACGACATCGTCGTCATGGTCTTCGACGGCTCGACCGGCGAACTGATTTACAACGACAACTTCAAGGACTTCAAGAGCTTCGAGGGCGAGCAGGCGGACCCGTTGCAGGGGATGTTCGAGAACCTGTACGCGCTGGAGGACCGCATCCTGGGCGTCTTCACGCAGAAGGACATTGAAGTCTCGCGCGTGATCTTCACGCCCTAAGGAGGAGCAGTGAGTTCAGCAGCACTCCGACCGGACGGCATGCCGGCCCTCCGCGTCACCGCCCTGGTCTGTGCGCTCCTGGTCTGCGCGGCCGCCGGCCTGCAGGCGCAGGGCTTCGGCAAGAACAAGATCCGCTACGAGGACTTCGACTGGCGGATCTACCACTCGACTCACTTCGACATCTACTACTACTCCGAGAGCGAACCCCAGTTGCAGAAGGTGGCGTCACTCGCGGAGAGCGCGTACGACCAGTTGTCGCTCGACCTGGACTACCAGATCCAGGAGCCGACGCCGCTGATCATCTACAACACGCACTCCGATTTCCTCCAGAACAACGTGATCATCAACTTCATCCCGGAGGGAGTCGCGGCTTTCGCCACCTCAGCGCGGTTCCGGATGGTCCTGCCCATCGACCTGCCGGACGTCGAACTCTACGAGCTCATCCTGCACGAGCTGACGCATATCTTCCAGTACCACATCCTGTTCGGCGGAAGCCTGGGGCGGGCCATGACGAACAGTCCGCCGCAGTGGTTGATGGAGGGCATGGCGAGCTACTTCGCAGAGGATGAGAGCGCGTCTGACCGGATGTATCTGCGAGACGCCGTGGTCAACGATCGACTGCCGCCGATCACCTCGGGCCAGGCGAGCGGCTTCTTCGCCTACCGCTACGGCCACGCCGCTTTCGACTTCATGGAGGAGCGCTGGGGGGCGGACGGGGTAATCGACTTCCTGTTCGAGTTCCGAAACACGATCGGATCGCGGGTGGGCCGGGCGATCGAACGGGCCTTCCGCATGGAGCCCGAGGACTTCGACCTCGAGTTCCGCCGCTGGCTCCGCAACCGGTACCTGCCCGAACTGGTGGCGACAGGAGAGCCGAGCGACTTCGGGCGGCCGTTCCGCACCCGTCCCCAGGGTAGCCAGGAGACGTCGCCGGTGGCCTCTCCTTCGGGCGACCTCGTGGCGGCGTTCTCGACCTTCCAGGGCGACGTCGACATCGTTCTCTTCGACACCCAGGAGCGCGAGCCGGTCCGCAACCTGACGCGGGGATACACGGCGGACTTCCGCCACTACGTCGCCCAGATGCTGACGCTGGGGCGCAAACACGGCAGCGACCTGGCCTTCTCGCCCGACGGCAACTCGCTGGCGGCCTTTGTACGCAAGGAGGCGGGCTACTCCCTCGCCATCGTCAATGTCCTGGGCGGGGGAGTGCGCCGCGTCATCGACATGGAGATCGAGCAGCAGACGGCGCCCGCCTGGAGCCCGGACGGCCGGAGCATCGCGTTCGCCGGCAACCAGAACGGGCAGTACGACATCTTCCAGCTCGATCTGCAATCGCTGGAGATCCGGAACCTGACCAACGACGAGGTCTTCGACGGCTCTCCGTCCTATTCGCACGACGGCCAGTGGCTCGTGTTCTCTTCGTTGCCTGGGGAGAACGGGCAGCTCTTCCGGCTCAACCTGGAGACGATGGAGCGGGTTCGCCTGGGCAGCGACGAGCACCACAACACGGACCCGGTCTTCTCGAGCGACGACCGGACGGTGTACTTCACGTCGGACCGCACGGGTGCCGAGAACATCTTTGGGCTGAACGTCGAGACGGGCGAGCTTCGCCAGTACACGAACGCGATCACCGGCTGCTTCCAGCCCACCGTGCTGGGCAGGGCCGGGAGCGACGACCGGCTGGTGTACACGGGTTTCTGGCAGGGCCGGTTCGACCTCTACGAGACGGACGTCGACGAACCGATCGGGGAAGTCCAGGTCGTCGACCTGGGCGAGACGTCCGAGCCGATCCCGGCGATCGACCTTTTTGAACCGGACATCCAGGTCTCGATCGACGAGTCGAACAAGGAGGACAAGCGAGGTTGGCGACTGTTCCTGGAGGATGCCCAGACCGCGGTCGGCGTTGACGACAACCAGACGTTCCTGGGTCAGGTCTACCTGCAGTTCTCGGACTTCCTGGGTGACCGGCGGCTGTTCACGACGTTCGCCTCGGTCGAGAGCTTCTCCCAGTTCAACGTGACCTACCTGAACCTCTCGAACCGGCTGCAATGGCAGGTGTCGCTGTTCGACGACCGGGCCTTCTACATCGGCTACGACTACAACTACGGGTACTACGAGCGCGGCCGGTCGTTCTTCCAGCAGACCGGCGCCATCTTCTCGATCTCCTATCCGATGAGCTTCTACCGGAGGTTCGAGCTGGGTGCTGGCTACATCCGCCGCAAGCTGGACTATCAGGCGTATGCGCGGGACCACGACTTCAACCTCGTGCTGGATGATTTCGGACGGCCGATTCCGACCATCTCCCCGCGCGAGGATGACTACCCGGTGATCCAGACCGCCCTGGTCGGCGACACGACGGTGTTCGGACCCGCCGGGCCCTCAAGCGGGCACCGCTACCGCCTGTCGGCGGAGTACGCCCCGGACCTCGAGGAGTCCGGCGCACTGACGCAGACCTTCCAGCTCGACGCGCGCAAGTACTTCCCGCTAACGCGGCGCAGCGTCTTCGCGACCCGCTTCTTCGGCAGCATGAGAACCGGCAACTTCCCCAATCCGGTGTACTTCGGCGGCCTGGATACGGTGCGGGGAGTCGACTTCCGCGACATGGTCGGCGACCACGGCTTTTTCACGAATCTCGAGCTGCGCTTCCCCCTGATCGACTTCTTCGTGACGCCGATCTGGACTTTCCAGGGGATCCAGGGGCGCTTCTTCCTCGATATCGCCGGCGCCTGGTTCGACGATGTCCAGGACTTCAACGTCTGGGACTCCGAGAACAGCCGGCTGGACAACGCGATCGCGGCCTACGGCTTCGGCCTCACGGTGCGCATGCTCGGCCTCGATCTGCACTGGGACTTCGCGACCCAGTGGGACTTCAAGGAGTCGGCCGACAGCCGCACGACGTTCTGGATCGGCCAGCGGTTCTAAAGGAGCTTGAGCCGGCAACTTCCGCTCTTCGGCGACGGTGCGCTGGCCGCCGCCGGCCGCGAATCGAAGCTGCGGTCGCGCCGCCGTAAGACGGACGGAGGCACGGGTCTGCGGGTTGCCGTGCTTGGCTCCGGTAGCGGCGGCAACAGCACGATTGTCGAGTGTGGCGAAGGCTGCCTGCTGCTCGATGCGGGATTCTCGTGCCGGGAACTCGAACGCAGGCTGGAGGCGGTGGGCCGTTCCGCCGCCGACGTCGACGCGGTGCTTCTGACCCACGAGCACGACGATCACTGCCGGGGAATCGACCGTTTCGCCAGGCGGCACCAGGTTCCGGTCTACGGCACGCGCGGCACGTACAAGGGGCCGCTGTTGCGCGGTCTCGGCTCTTTCGCCCGTCCGATGGCGCCCGGCGTTCCGCTTGTCGCCGCCGGCTTCCGGATTGACGTGTTCCCGGTGTCACACGATGCGCGGGAACCGGTCGGGATCGTGGTCGAGAGCGCCGGTGGGTATCGCTTTGGGCTGGCGACGGATCTGGGCTGCCGGACGCCGGAAGCGTGGCGAAACCTCCAGGATCTCGACATTCTGGTGCTCGAGTCGAATCACGATCTCGACATGCTGCGCACGGGACCATACCCTTGGCGCCTGAAGGAGCGAGTCGCGTCGAATCGGGGGCACCTCAGCAACGAGGAAGCCGCCGCCGGAGTCGAGGCTCTGCTTTCGGATCGTCTGTCCTGGGTCGTCCTTTGTCATCTCTCGGAAACGAACAACTCGCCGGCGTTCGCGGTCGCGGCGGTGCAGCCGGTGCTCGATCGGCGGCGCTCACGGGCGAAGCTGCTGGTGGCCGAGCAGCATCGGCCTGGACCCTGGCTGGAGGTTGGCGGCTGAGCGCCGGGGGGAGGGATTGAGTTGACGTCGCAGACGAGTCGCCACGGAAAAGGACCGGAAGGCCGTTTCGTGGCTCGGGTTCTGGTCTACCCGCGCGCCGAGGTGCTCGACCCCCAGGGGCGGGCGATCGAGGACGCTCTCGGTCGGATCGGATTCGATGGCGTACGCCGCATCCGCGCCGGCAAGAGCTTCGAGGTCGCGCTCGAGGCCGCGGACGAGGAACAGGCGACCGAGGCGGTCGACCGGATGTGCCGGCAGCTACTGGCCAACCCGATCGTCGAGGACTACACCGTGGAGTGGGTCTCGGAATGAAGTGCGGGATCGTGGTCTTCCCCGGGAGCAACTGCGACCACGACGTGTACCACGTGCTGGGTCACGTGCTCGAGCAGGAGACGACGTTCCTGTGGCACCAGGAGACGTCGCTCGAGGGATGCGAACTGGTCGTGCTGCCGGGCGGTTTCTCCTACGGCGACTACCTCCGGGCGGGTTCCATGGCCGCGCATTCGCCGATCATGGCCGCAGTGCGGCGCCACGCCGAGGCCGGAGGACGGGTGCTTGGTATCTGCAACGGGTTCCAGATGCTGTTGGAAACGGGTCTGCTGCCGGGCGCGATGCGGCGGAATCGGGATCTGCGTTTCCTGAGCGTCGACGTCCACTTGCGGGTCGAGCGGGACGATCTGGTTTGGTGCTCCAACTACCGGCAGGGCGACGTGCTGCGGATGCCGGTCGCCCACGCAGAGGGCAACTACGTGGACACCGAGGGGGCGCTTGACGAGCTGGAGCGGTGCGGTCAGGTCGTGTTCCGCTACGTGGACGGCGCCGGCCGGCGCGAGCCGACCGCGAACCTGAACGGATCGGAGCGGGCGATCGCCGGTATCTGTAACGCTGGCGGCAACGTGCTGGGCCTGATGCCGCATCCCGAGCGATGTGCGGAAGAGATGCTGGGCAACCGGGACGGTCTGGGTCTCCTGGCTGGCGCGGTGGCTGGTGGCGGCCGGCTCGGCGCGCTGGCGGCGGCGGGCGGGTAAGGCCGGTGACGACGCCGGATTCTGCAGCAGGCGAACCGGTCGTCGATTCGGCCCTCGCGGTCGATCACGGCCTGACCGGGGAGGAGTTCGGCGGACTCTGCGAGCTGCTGGGTCGCAGTCCGACCTGGACCGAGCTGGGGATCGCCTCGGCCCTCTACTCGGAGCACTGCTCCTACAAGTCGTCAAAGATCCACCTGCGACGGTTCCCGACGCGGAGCCGGCGGGTCGTCCACGGGCCGGGCGAGAACGCCGGAGTGGTCGACATAGGCCACGGCTGGGTCGCGGCCTTCAAGATGGAGAGCCACAATCACCCCAGCTTCATCGAGCCTTACCAGGGCGCCGCCACCGGCGTGGGTGGAATCCTGCGCGACGTGTTCACGATGGGCGCGCGGCCGATCGCCTGCCTGGATTCGCTGAGGTTCGGCGAGATCGAAGGAGAACGGGGCGGGCGGATGCGGCATCTCGTCGACGGCGTCGTGCGCGGCATCGGGGACTACGGCAACTGCGTCGGCATCCCGACCGTCGGGGGCGAGACCGGATTCCACCCGTCCTACAACGGCAACATCCTGGTCAACGCGTTCGCTCTCGGCGTGTGCCGGGAGGACAGGATCTTCACCGCCACGGCTTCGGGCGCCGGCAACCCGATTCTCTACGCGGGCAGCCGCACGGGCCGTGACGGCATTCACGGCGCCACGATGGCGTCGGAGGCGTTCGACGCCGAGAGCGAGGCGAAGAGGCCCACGGTGCAGGTGGGCGATCCGTTCACGGAGAAGGTCCTGCTCGAGGCGAGCCTGGAGGCGATGAGGAGCGGGGTCGTGCTCGGGGTCCAGGACATGGGCGCCGCCGGACTGACCAGCTCCTGCTTCGAGATGGCCGCCCGCGGCGGCGCGGGGGTGGAGCTCGACCTGGACCTGGTGCCGCTGCGCGAGGCCTCTCTGACTCCCTACGAGATCATGCTCTCCGAGTCGCAGGAACGGATGGTCTTCGTCACCCAGCGAGGCCAGGAGGAGGCGGTGGTCGAGATCCTGTCCCGATGGGGCCTCGAAGCGTCGAAGATCGGCCGGGTAACCGATAGCGGGCGTGCACGTCTCACGTTTCGCGGCCGTACCGTTGCGGACATGCCGGTCGAGCCGCTGGTCGACGGAGCGCCGGTCTACGATCGGCCGGCGGCCCCTCCCGCGGACCTTCGCGAGCGCCAGCGGCTCGTCGACTGCGAAGGACCGGAGGATCCGCTTCGGGCGCTCAAGAGTCTTCTCGGGACGCCGGAACTCGGCGACAAGAGGTGGATCCACCGGCAGTACGACTCGACCGTGCGGTCGAACACGATCGTCGGTCCGGGCTCCGACGCCGCCGTGCTGCGGCTCAAGGGAACCCCTTCGGCCCTGGCGCTGACGTCGGACGTCAACCCGTCCTACTGCTGGCTCGAGCCGCGGATGGGCGGGCGGCAGGCCGTGGCCGAGGCGGTTCGCAACCTGGCGACGGTCGGCGCGGAGCCGGTGGGCATGACGAACTGTCTCAACTTCGGTTCGCCGGAGAACCCCGGAATCGCCTGGCAACTCCGGGAGTGCATCGAGGGAATGGCTGAGGCCTGCCGGGCTTTCGACGTGCCGGTGATCTCGGGCAACGTGTCGCTGTACAACGAGACGGAGGGTGAAGCGGTCCACCCGACCCCCACGGTGGCGATCGTCGGCGTCATCGATCGGCTGGAGGACGTCGGCGCGGAGGGAGACCTCCACCTGGTGCTGGGGTGCGGCTTCTGGCGGCCGGGCGACCGGGTGGTGCTGCTCGGTTCCGACAGCCGCGAATACGGGGGCTCGGCCTATCAGCGTCTGCTCCATGGAGTCGAAGCGGGGTGTCCCCCCGCGGTCGACCTGGAAGCCGAAGCGGCTCTGTGCGCGCTGCTTCGGTACTCGCGGCGCGCCGGCTGGCTGAGCGGCTGTCACGATCTGGCTGACGGCGGCTTGCTCGTCGCGTTGGCAGAGTGTGCGATGGCCCGGGGCATCGGCCTTCGGGGCGCGGTCGGTTGCGGCCCCCTCGCACTGTTCTCGGAGAGTCAGGCGCGAGCGATCGTCACCGTTCCGGCCGCGGGGACGGAAGAGCTTCTGGCGGCGGCGGAGGCGCGTGGAGTACCGGCCAGGGAGATCGGCGACGTGGGAGGTGATCGCCTGGTGCTGGGCTTCGACGGCGGCACGGTCGATAGCGCGATCGACGACTTGCGGCGGGTCTGGACGGAAGCCCTGCCGCGAGCGGTAGGCTAGGCCGGGATGTGCGGCATCTTCGGTATTGAGGGCGCGCCGGACGCGGCGAACCTCACATACTTGGGCCTCTACGCCCAGCAGCACCGGGGCCAGGAGAGCGCGGGGATCGTCTCGTGGGATGGTGAGCAGCTCCATGCGGAACGCGGCATGGGGAAGGTCGCCGAGATCTTCGACGAGCGCAAGCTGAGCGAGCTCGTGGGAGATCGTGCGATCGGCCATACCCGCTATTCGACGGCCGGCTCGAGCGTCATCGCGAATGCGCAGCCGATCGTCGTCATGACCTCGATGGGCCCGCTCGGCATCGTGCACAACGGCAACCTCGTGAGCGCCCTGGCGACGCGCCACGAGCTGGAGGCGGCGGGATCCATCTTCCAGACGACCAGCGACTCGGAGGTCTTTCTCCACCTGATGGCCACCCGGCCGCATCACGAAGTCGTCGAGTCGCTGCTACGGGTGCTGGGCGACGTCAGGGGCGCCTACTCCCTGCTGCTCATCACTCGGGAAGGTCTGATCGCGGCCCGGGACCCTCACGGTTTCAGGCCGCTGATTCTGGGGGAACTCGACGGACAGCCCTGCTTCGCGTCCGAAACCTGCGCCTTCGACCTGTTGGAGGCTCGACCGCTCCGCGAGCTGGACCGCGGCGAAGTCGTTCTGGCCCGGGGCGATCAGATCGAGAGCTACCGCTTGCCGCCGGTCGCGAGGGCTTCCCGCTGCGTCTTCGAGCATGTGTACTTCTCGCGTCCGGACAGTGAGGTGTTTTCCGATACCGTGGCGCAATC